>NZ_LHPA01000027.1:0-161832 GCF_001297215.1 Pseudomonas sp. RIT-PI-o
CGATCTCGCTGGCCAGGGTGCTGGTCTCGCTGATCACGTCACCGACGTTGTCGAGGATGTAAGTATCGTTGCCAGCGCCGCCAGCCATGAAGTCGGCGCCCAGGCCACCGTCCAGTACGTTGTTGCCATCGTTGCCGGACAGGGTGTTGTTCAACGCGTTGCCGGTACCGCTGAGATTTGCGCTACCAACCAGATTCAATATCTCGACGTTATTGCCCAGGGTGTAGTCGACGTAGGAGTAGACCATGTCGATTTCCGAGAGCGAAGTACCGGTTTCGACGACCACGTCGCCGACGTTCTCGACGATATAAATATCGTTGCCGGCACCACCCTCCATTCTGTCGGCACCCGCCATGCCATTGAGTTGATTATCCAGTGCGTTGCCGATCAGCGTGTCATTGAAAACCGAACCGGTAGCGTTTTCTATCTTCGCGCCGTATGCAATCGCCAGACCTTGATTGAAGGCATTGCCGGCCTGGTCAGTAAAGGCCTGACCGATCGTGCTGTACTGTCCTTCGTTGAGGTTAAGGCTGACGGCTGCCAATTGGTTGCTCGCATCGATCGTATCGACACCGCCGGCATCCCAGATGGTTTCAAACACAGATTGTGTCGGTGCCCAGGAGTACACGTTGTTGCCAGTCATCCACTGGGTATTGGCGCCATACAGGCTCTGGATCGCCAGGATGTCGAGCACCATCGGAGTGGTCGGCAGGTACGAGTAATTGTTGTTATAGCTCATGACGGTGAAGGCGACGTCATCCAGCGCCGGAGCGAGCGTGATGGCATTGTTGGCTGATGGTGCGAACGAATGCTTCAGGCCAATGGCATGACCGATTTCATGAACGAATGTCATGAAGTCATAAGTGCCCTTGTCCGGAAACAGTTCACTGGTGTTTGGTCCGATCCAGACATCACCGCCATTAGGCTTTTCGGAAGGAGTGTAAGCCCAGGCTGCTGCGTCGTCGTCCAGCAACGAGTAACCGCCGAAGCGCAGGTCGCCCACGCTCGTCGAGGATTCACCGGTCAACTGAAAGGTGATATTCGCCACCGCGGCCCAACTATCCAGTGCGCCCATTACCGCCAGTTTCTGTGTGTTTGTCAGGGCGTAGGCGGCCTTTGGTTCATTGTCGGCGCTGTAGTTCGGGGCGAAGACTGAAACACCAGGGACGATGAAACTGTAGGTAAGACTGGTCACTGCCGCAGGGGAGTACCACTTGGTGCTTTCCCATTTATAGCCGGAAATAAGGCTGTCGACAGGAGCTACCCCTGTCAATGAAGCGGACCAGGTGTCGGTGTAACCAGTAGGGCGTGGCATGAAGAATTCCTGAGGTAGGCTGCGGCCCTTCCCGAAATGTGGCCGCTACAAGGTTTGATTTTGCACGAAAAAAAACAGCTTTGACATTATATGGCCACTATTTTCCGATTGATGGCGTCAAAAAACTGTTCGGACGATATGTATCGGCGTGTGACGTAGAATCTTGATGTCAGCTTCATGCCTTCAACTCAGGATCCCTATGACCGTTCCGAATCCAGCACTCATCCGCGAAACCTTCCCCGTCGGACCGCTTCAGTGCAACTGCACCATCATCGGCGACCCGATCACGAAAAAAGCCATCGTCGTCGACCCGGGCGGCAACCCTGACCTGATCATGGCCCGCCTCGACGTCCATGGCTTGAAGGTCGTCAGCATCATCCACACCCACGCGCATCTTGACCATTTCCTGGCTTCCGGGCAGATGAAGGAAAAGACTGGTGCGACCCTGCATCTGCATAAGGAAGATCAATTCCTCTGGGACAACCTCGAAATGCAATGCCAGATGTTCGGCGTGCCTTACGCTCCGGTACCGTCGCCGGATCGTTGGTTGAACGATGACGAAGAACTCGCCTGCGGTTGCGGCGTGGCTTTGCACACGCCGGGTCATACTCCCGGGTCCATGAGCTTCTGGTTTTCCGAGGCCAAGCTGTTGATTGCCGGAGACACGCTGTTTCGTCGCGGAGTAGGGCGCACGGACTTATGGGGCGGCGATCAGGCGACCATCGTGCGTTCGATCAAGCAGCGGCTATATACGCTGGACGAGGACGCAACCGTTGTTACCGGGCACGGTCCGGACACGCGTCTGGGTGACGAGATGCGAGAGAACCCGTTTGTGCGTGCCTGAATTTTTTGTCACGGGCGGCGGGCGGAATTTTTAGGCATTGTCGTGATCCAACGCCCGCGCAGGTCCATTAGTTGATCGGTGGCCGCTGCACCAAAGAATGCAAAAAAGACCAGGAGCTCTCCATGTTCACCACGCGTCGTTTGATTATTGTCGCTACTGCCGTGGCCGTGCTGTCCGGCTGCGCCTCGCCCAATCCGTATGACAATCAGGGTCAGGCCGACGGTGGCTCGCAGGGCATGAGCAAAACCGCCAAATACGGTGGCCTCGGTGCGCTGGCCGGTGCACTCGCCGGCGCTGCCATCGGCCACGACAACCGTGGCAAGGGCGCCTTGATCGGCGCCGCTGTTGTCGGTGCATCCGCTGCCGGCTACGGTTACTACGCCGACCAGCAGGAAAAGAAACTGCGCGCGAGCATGGCCAACACTGGTGTTGAGGTGCAGCGTCAGGGTGATCAGATCAAGCTGATCATGCCGGGCAATATCACCTTCGCCACCGACTCGGCGAACATCGCCCCAACCTTCTATCAGCCGCTGAACAACCTGGCCAACTCGCTGAAAGAGTTCAACCAGAACCAGATCGAAATCGTCGGCTACACCGACAGCACCGGCAGCCGCCAGCACAACATGGACCTGTCCCAGCGTCGTGCGCAGAGCGTGGCGACCTACCTGACCTCGCAAGGCGTCAGCGGTGCCAACCTGTCGGCCCGTGGCGCCGGCCCGGATAATCCGATCGCCAGCAACGGTGACGTCAATGGCCGTGCGCAGAACCGCCGGGTTGAAGTCAACCTGAAGGCGATTCCGGGCCAGCAGTATGGTGATCAGCAACAGCAACCGGGTACGGTTCAGCAGTACCCGTAAGCGACTGCCTGAAAGAACCAATGCCCGGTCCTGTGATCGGGCATTTTTTTTGTGTCATTGCCGCCGGCGTCATCGCGAGCAGGCTCACTCCTACAGTGGGACGCATTCCAAAATGTAGGAGTGAGCCTGCTCGCGATGGCGATAAAATGGGCACCAGAAACCTGCCGGACACAAAAAAGCCCCCGGACACATCAATGTCCGGGGGCTTTTTGTTACCCGCGAAGGCTGATTACTTCTTCAAACCATAGTGCTCATCGAGCATGCCCGGCGAGTTCGGATTCTTCGGTGCATAGTCACGCGGTGGTTCCTGATCGCGCGGTGGCGTCAGGCGTTCGCGGGGGGCCTGCGCTGCGTCGGCGTGCAGGGCAGCGATCAGGCGCTGGCGGGTCTGCTCGTCCAGGGCCAGACGGTTGGCGCCCTCGGCGAGATGATCCTGCACTTCCTGATAACTTTGGGTCAGCTTCTTGACCAGCATCGCGGTGCTGTTGAAGTGGGTGACCACCTCGTTTTGATAACTGTCGAAACGCTCCTGGATATCATCCAGTTGACGCTGCGTGCGGCTCGGCGCGGCGTTCGGCGCAACGCGCGCGATCAGGAATCCAATGGCGACACCCACAACCAGGGCAAGAGTCGGTAACAACCAAACTAAGAGCGAGTGTTCCACGAGTCCTTCCTCTATAAACGGCTTTGCTTTACGTTAACGGCTCGAACCTGCGCTGTATACCGCGATTCACTCGCAATAGATTGGCACAGACAATTTGCTAGACGAGTCGACCCGATTCGAGGTCACGGAGTTCCTCCCTTGCTGATGCGTGAAACCCCTGTAGTGATTGACGGCCCGGTGGGTCAACTGGAATCCCTGTACCTAGATAACGAGCAGCCGCGCGGCATTGCGCTGATCTGCCATCCGAACCCGGTACAGGGCGGCACCATGCTCAACAAGGTCGTCTCGACCCTGCAGCGCACCGCGCGCGACGCAGGCCTGATCACCTTGCGTTTCAATTATCGCGGCGTCGGCGCCAGCCAGGGCACGCACGACATGGGCACCGGTGAAGTCGACGACGCCCAGGCCGCCGCCGCATGGCTGCGCGAAAAACACCCGGACTTGCCCCTGACCCTGTTCGGTTTCTCCTTCGGCGGATTTGTTGCAGCAAGTCTCGGCGGCCGTCTCGAAGCCCAAGGCGTGCAGCTTGCACACCTGTTCATGGTCGCCCCGGCGGTGATGCGCCTGGGCGAGCAGGATCAACTGCCGCAGCACGGCGCGTTGACCGTGATCCAGCCGGAAACCGATGAAGTCATCGATCCGCAACTGGTCTACGACTGGTCCGACAAACTCCAGCGCCCCCATGAGCTGCTGAAAGTGGCAGAATGCGGACACTTTTTTCACGGCAAGCTGACCGATCTCAAGGATCTGCTGCTGCCGCGTCTCTCGAATTGATTGCAGTCTGACAAGCGATTACCCATGACCAACCGTACCCGCATTCTCACCGGCATCACCACCACCGGCACGCCGCATCTGGGCAACTACGCCGGCGCCATCCGCCCGGCAATCCTTGCCAGCCGCGACAGCCAGGCCGATTCGTTCTACTTCCTCGCCGACTACCACGCCCTGATCAAATGCGATGACCCGCTGCGCATCCAGCGCTCGCGTCTGGAAATCGCTGCAACCTGGCTGGCCGGTGGCCTCGATGTCGATCGCGTGACCTTCTACCGCCAGTCCGACATCCCGGAAATCCCCGAGCTGACCTGGCTGCTGACCTGCGTTGCCGCCAAGGGCCTGCTCAATCGCGCGCACGCTTACAAGGCGTCGGTGGACAAGAACGTCGAGACCGGTGAAGACCCGGATGCCGGTATCACCATGGGCCTCTACAGCTACCCGGTACTGATGGCCGCGGACATTCTGATGTTCAACGCGCACAAGGTGCCGGTAGGTCGTGACCAGATTCAGCACGTCGAGATGGCGCGCGATATCGGCCAGCGTTTCAACCATCTGTTCGGTCAGGGCAGAGAATTCTTCACCATGCCCGAAGCGCTGATCGAAGAAAGCGTGGCGACCTTGCCGGGCCTCGACGGTCGCAAGATGTCGAAGAGCTACGACAACACCATCCCGTTGTTCTCCAGCGCCAAAGAGATGAAGGACGCGATCTCGCGGATCGTCACCGACTCCAAGGCCCCGGGCGAAGCGAAAGATCCCGACAACTCGCACTTGTTCACCCTGTTCCAGGCCTTCGCCACACCGGCGCAGGCTGACGAATTCCGTCGCGAACTGCTCGGTGGTCTGGGCTGGGGCGAGGCGAAGAATCGTCTGTTCCAGTTGCTCGACAATGAGCTGGGCGAGGCGCGCGAGAAGTATCACCAGTTGATCGAGCGTCCGGCGGACCTGGAAGACATTCTGCAGATCGGTGCGAAGAAGGCCCGCGCTGTTGCCACGCCGTTCCTCAATGAGTTGCGCGAAGCCGTTGGCCTGCGTTCTTTCGTCAATCAGGTTCAGGTCGCCGCGACCACCAAGAAGAAAGCCGCGAAGGCTGCGCGTTTCGTCAGCTTCCGCGAAGAGGATGGCAGCTTCCGTTTCCGTCTGCTGGCGGCTGATGGCGAGCAACTGCTGCTGTCGCGCAACTTCGCCGATGGCAAAACCGCCGGACAGGCGACCAAACAGTTGCAGTCCGGCGAACCGCTGGACGTACGCACTGAAAACCTGAGCTTCAGCGTCTGGCTGGCCGGTGAGCGCGTGGGTGACAGCCCAGCCTTCGCCGATGCTGCAGCGCGAGATGCCGCCATCGAGGCGTTGCGCGTAGCGCTGACCCCAGCGCAGGACTGATCGGCGGCACGACCCGACCAAGGGCCGATTGCCATTCCCACAGGCCGTCGCTACAGTGACGGCCCGTTTTTGTTGCCTTGCTAACGAATTATGACGCCCCTAGAACGATATCAAGCTGATCTGAAACGCCCGGACTTCTTCCATGACGCCGCGCAGGAAACTGCTGTGCGTCACTTGCAGCGTCTGTACGACGACTTGATCGCCGCCGACCAGAACAAGCCGGGATTTCTCGGCAAGCTGTTTGGCAAAAAGGATCAGGCACCGGTCAAGGGCCTGTATTTCTGGGGCGGCGTCGGTCGCGGCAAGACTTACCTGGTCGACACCTTCTTCGAAGCGCTGCCGTTCAAGGAAAAGACCCGCACCCACTTCCACCGCTTCATGAAGCGTGTACACGAAGAAATGAAAACCCTCGGCGGCGAGAAAAACCCGCTGACCATCATTGCCAAGCGCTTCGCGGCCGAGTCGCGGGTGATCTGCTTCGATGAATTCTTCGTCTCCGACATCACTGACGCGATGATCCTCGGCACGCTGATGGAAGAGCTGTTCAAGAACGGCGTGACCCTGGTTGCGACCTCGAACATCGTGCCTGACGGTCTGTACAAGGACGGCCTGCAACGCGCGCGCTTCCTCCCGGCCATCGCGCTGATCAAGCAGAACACCGAGATCGTCAACGTCGACAGCGGCGTCGACTACCGTTTGCGTCACCTCGAGCAAGCCGAGCTGTTCCACTATCCGCTCGACGAAGCGGCGCACGAAAGCCTGCGCAAGAGCTTCAAGGCACTGACGCCGGAGTGCACGGCGGCGGTGGAGAACGATGTACTGATCATCGAGAACCGCGAAATCCGCGCCCTGCGTACCTGTGATGACGTGGCCTGGTTCGACTTCCGCGAACTGTGCGACGGCCCGCGCAGCCAGAACGACTACATCGAACTGGGCAAGATCTTCCACGCGGTGCTGCTCAGCGGCGTCGAGCAGATGAGCGTCACCACCGACGACATCGCGCGGCGCTTCATCAACATGGTCGACGAGTTCTACGATCGCAACGTCAAACTGATCATTTCTGCCGAAGTCGAGCTGAAGGATCTGTACACCGGCGGACGCCTGACCTTCGAGTTCCAGCGCACGCTGAGCCGCTTGCTGGAGATGCAATCCCACGAGTTTCTGTCGCGGGCGCACAAGCCTTAAGCGGAGTTTCGGCAAAGAAAAAGGGCCTGCGATTGCAGGCCCTTTTTTTATATCCAGAATTCACCGCAACACCCTGTAGGAGTGAGCCTGCTCGCGATAGCGTTGGGTCAGTAACATCAATGCTGCACGGACGGACGCAATCGCGAGCAGGCTCACTCCTACATGGGGTTGTGCGTGGGCAGAGGGTTAGGCAGCCTGCTGAAACTGCTGCCGATACTGGTTAGGCGACAGTTCTGTGTGCTGGCGGAACAGTCGCGCAAAGAAGCTCGCATCGTCGTAACCGACCTCATAACTGATGGTCTTGATGCTTTTGCGTGTGCCCGAAAGCAAGCCCTTGGCGGTCTCGATGCGCAGGCGCTGCAAGTAGTGCAGCGGCTTGTCGCCGGTGGCGGTCTGGAAGCGGCGCATGAAATTGCGGATGCTCATACCGTGCTCGCGGGCGACGTCTTCGAAGCGGAACTTGTCGGCGAAATGTTCTTCGAGCCAATGCTGGATCTGCAGAATGATCACGTCCTGGTGCAGTTTCTGCCCGCCGAAACCGATGCGTCCCGGCGAATAGCTGCGCTGCACTTCGTAAAGAATGTCGCGAGCCACGGCCTGCGCCACGTTCGAGCCGCAGAAGCGTTCGATCAGGTAGATATACAAGTCGCAGGCCGAGGTGGTGCCGCCGGCGCAGTAGAGATTGTCGGCATCGGTCAGGTGCTTGTCCTGATTCAGATAGACCTTGGGGAAGCGCTCGGCGAATGCATTGAAGAAGCGCCAGTAGGTGGTCGCTTCCTTGCCGTTGAGCAGGCCGGCTTCGGCCAGCCAGAACACTCCCGTGGCTTCACCGCATAACACCGCGCCGCGCGCATGCTGTTCACGCAGCCAAGGGAGGATCTGCGGATAACGGCTGCACAGCGTGTCGAAATCGTCCCAGAACGCCGGGAGGATGATCACATCGGCGTTTTCCAGGCCGCCGTCGACCGGCATGACTACATCGCTGAAGCTTTTTACCGGTTTGCCATCAGGGCTGACCAGGCGCGTTTCGAACGCCGGCGTCAGGCCATGGCCCAGTTGTTTGCCATAACGCAGGCTGGCCACATGGAAAAAATCCTTGGCCTGCATGAGGGTGTAAGCGAAAACCCGGTCGACGGCCAGGATGCTGACGCGCCGCAAGGGCGGGGAGACGTGCTTGGACATAATTCAACTTTTGTTTTGTTTTTATAAGGGAAAGTGGTCACCAGACGGCTGGATCGTCTTATTTTTTGTCGGATGTGTCCAGTGTCGCGTAGCGGGACTCGGGCTTAGTCTCTGAATGCCGTATCCCTCCAACAAAAACAAAGGTGCCGCATGATCCCCAGAACCCTGTTCAGCTCCGAGCATGAATTGTTCCGCGACAGCGTACGAACTTTCCTCGAAAAAGAGGCCGTGCCGTATCACGCTCAGTGGGAGAAGCAGGGGCACATCGATCGCGCACTCTGGAACAAGGCGGGGGAGGCGGGGATGCTCTGTTCGCATCTGCCAGAGGAATATGGCGGATTGGGCGCGGATTTTTTGTACAGCACCGTGGTGATTGAAGAGGTCGGTCGCCTGGGCCTGACCGGCATCGGCTTTTCCCTGCACTCGGACATCGTCGCGCCGTACATCCTGCATTACGGCAGCGAAGCACTGAAGCACAAGTACCTGCCGAAGCTGGTCTCGGGCGAAATGGTCACGGCGATTGCCATGACCGAGCCTGGCGCCGGTTCCGACCTGCAAGGGGTCAAGACCACAGCGGTACTGGAAGGTGACGAATATGTGATCAACGGCTCGAAAACCTTCATCACCAATGGCTTTCTGGCTGACCTGGTGATTGTGGTGGCCAAGACCGATCCGAAGGCCGGCGCCAAGGGCACCAGCCTGTTTCTGGTGGAGGCAAATACGCCGGGCTTCGAGAAGGGCAAGCGCCTGGAGAAGGTCGGCATGAAAGCGCAGGACACTTCGGAATTGTTCTTCCAGGACGTTCGTGTGCCGAAGGAAAACCTTCTCGGGCAGGCGGGTGCCGGGTTTGCCTATCTGATGCAGGAATTACCGCAGGAGCGCCTGACGGTGGCCATCGGCGGGCTGGCCTCGGCCGAGGCAGCGCTGCAATGGACGCTGGATTACACCCGCGATCGCAAGGCGTTCGGCAAGGCGATTGCCGACTTCCAGAACACCCGCTTCAAACTGGCCGAGATGGCTACCGAGATTCAGATTGGCCGAGTCTTCGTTGACCGCTGCCTGGAACTGCACCTGCAAGGCAAACTCGACGTGCCGACGGCGGCGATGGCTAAATATTGGGGCACCGACCTGCAGTGCAAAGTGCTCGACGAATGCGTGCAACTGCATGGCGGCTACGGCTTCATGTGGGAATACCCGGTAGCCCGGGCGTGGGCGGATGCGCGGGTGCAACGGATCTATGCCGGCACCAATGAAATCATGAAGGAGATCATTGCGCGGTCGCTCTGATCTTCGCTGTATTGGCGGGCCTGTTGGCGAGCAGGCTCGCTCCCACAGGGGATCACCGTACCTGTGAGAGCGAGCCTGCTCGCGAAGCTTCTAGCGGTCATTCAAGGTGCAGGGTTCGGATGATCCTTGTGAATCGCTTCGATCCCGGCCAACACCTCATCAGACAGTTTCAGATCAAAACTGGCAATGTTGCTGTCCAGCTGTTCCAGCGTCGTCGCGCCAATGATGTTGCTGGTCACGAACGGTTGCTGGGTCACGAACGCCAGGGCCATTTGCGCCGGATCCAGACCGTGCTCACGGGCCAGTGCCACGTAACGGCTGCACGCCGCTTCCGATTGCGGGTTGAAATAGCGGCTGAAGCGGCTGTACAGGCTCAGGCGGCCTCTCGGTGGGCGGGCGCCGCCTTCGTACTTGCCGGAGAGGAAGCCGAACGCCAATGGCGAATAGGCGAGCAGGCCGCACTGTTCGCGGATGGCGATCTCCGCCAGGCCCACTTCGAAGCTGCGGTTGAGCAGGTTGTAGGGGTTCTGGATCGACACCGCTCGCGGCCAGCCACGGGCTTCGGCCAACGCGAGAAAACGCATGGTGCCCCACGGCGTTTCGTTGGACAGACCGATGTGGCGGATCTTGCCGGCCTTGACCTGCTCGTCGAGAGCCTCGAGGGTGTCTTCGAGCGGGGTCAGGTTGGCTTCGATCTTGTGCTTGTAGCCCAGCTGTCCGAAAAAGTTGGTGCTGCGTTCCGGCCAGTGCAGTTGGTACAGGTCGATGTAATCGGTCTGCATGCGCTTGAGGCTGCCGTCCAGTGCTTCGGTGATGTGTTGACGGTTGTGCCGCAGGTTCTTGTCGCGGATGTAGTCGATGGTGTTGCCGGGGCCGGCGATCTTGCTGGCGAGGATCCAGTCGGCACGGTCACCGCGATTCTTGAAGTAATTGCCGATGTAGCGCTCGGTGGTGGCGTAGGTTTCGGCTTTTGGCGGCACCGGATACATTTCGGCGGTGTCGAGGAAATTGATCCCGGCTTCCTTGGCCCTTTCGATCTGGGCGAAGGCTTCAGCCTCAGTGTTTTGCTCGCCCCAGGTCATGGTGCCGAGGCAGATTGCACTCACGTTCAGGTCGGTACGGCCTAGCTGGCGATAGTCCATCGGGTGCTCCTTGGGCAAAACAGTCATAAAAGCAGGTTGAAAAATTTTTCGCAATCTGCATAATTGCCGACCTCTTTCTGCAGTGGAAGTGATGCGCCGCCGCCGAAGAATCTTGCCGTTGAACGGACGCGCCGACCCGAGCCCCCGAAAGCGTCTGTATCCGGCTGCCTTTGACTTGTCAAAGTACGCACTATTCAGTAAGATCCGCCGTCTTATTTACAGGCGGCCCCTGAGGCTATAAAGAATGAAAACTTTTACTGCTAAACCGGAAACAGTAAAGCGCGACTGGTTTGTCGTCGACGCTGCTGGTCAGACCCTGGGTCGTCTGGCCACCGAAATCGCGAGCCGTCTGCGTGGCAAGCACAAGCCTGAGTACACTCCTCACGTTGACACCGGCGACTACATCGTCGTCATCAACGCCGAGCAGATCCGTGTTACCGGCGCTAAAACCACTGACAAAATGTACTACTCCCACTCCGGTTTCCCGGGCGGCATCAAGTCGATCAACTTTGAAAAGCTGATCGCCAAAGCCCCTGAGCGCGTGATCGAGACCGCGGTTAAAGGCATGCTGCCTAAAAACCCACTGGGTCGCGACATGTACCGTAAGCTGAAAGTCTATGCGGGCGCTGCACACCCTCATACTGCTCAGCAGCCCCAAGAACTGAAGATTTAACGGAATAGTTCATTATGTCGGCGACTCAAAATTACGGCACTGGCCGTCGCAAGACCGCAACCGCACGCGTTTTCCTGCGTCCGGGTACTGGTAACATCTCCATCAACAACCGTTCGCTGGACAACTTCTTCGGCCGCGAAACTGCCCGCATGGTAGTTCGTCAGCCGCTGGAGCTGACCGAGACTGTCGAGAAGTTCGACATCTACGTCACCGTGATCGGCGGTGGTGTAAGTGGTCAGGCTGGCGCAATCCGCCACGGCATCACTCGCGCTCTGATGGACTACGACGAAACCCTGCGTAGCGCTCTGCGCAAAGCTGGCTTCGTTACCCGCGACGCCCGTGAAGTTGAACGTAAGAAAGTCGGTCTGCGTAAAGCGCGTAAGCGTCCGCAGTACTCGAAGCGTTAATTCCGCTTCCACGTTCAAAAAAGAACGCCCGCCTCCTCACGGAAGCGGGCGTTTTTTTATGCCTGCGATTTATCAAAGAATTGCGTTGTGACAACTTGCCACATCCGTAGACCCCCTATACTCCAAGGCTTGAGGGGCTGAGCTCCCGGGAATTAACCTTGTCAGAATTAGGGGTTTTCATTACCATTCGGGCAAAATTTTTATAAGTAACATTTGATTTATTTAGTAGACGCCTGATTTAACAGGCCAAAAAAGCTGATGGGAGAGGACTGAATGAGCAATGACGGCGTGAATGCAGGCCGGCGTCGCTTCTTGGTGGCAGCCACATCCGTGGTGGGTGCTGCAGGAGCGGTGGGGGCTGCGGTCCCGTTCGTGGGGTCATGGTTTCCCAGTGCCAAGGCGAAAGCCGCCGGTGCACCGGTGAAAGTGAATGTCAGCAAAATCGAGCCAGGCCAGCAGATGATTGCTGAATGGCGCGGCCAGCCGGTGTTCATTGTCCGCCGTACGGAGGAAATCCTGGGGAATCTCAAAAAGATCGAGAGTCAGCTCTCCGATCCGACCTCCAAAAACTCCACGCAACCCACTTATGTCGACCCGGAAGTACGCTCGATCAAGCCGGAAATTCTGCTGCTGATCGGGATCTGTACGCACCTGGGTTGCTCACCGACCTTCCGTCCCGAAGTGGCACCTGCGGATCTGGGCAAAGACTGGGTAGGCGGCTATTTCTGCCCGTGCCACGGTTCCCATTACGATCTGGCTGGCCGCGTCTACAAGTCGCAACCTGCGCCTTTGAACCTGCCAGTTCCCCCGCATTCCTATGAGACCGATGACCTGATTGTCATTGGCGTCGATACGGAGAAAGCGTGATGAGCAAGTTCATGGATTGGGTTGATGCGCGCTTTCCAGCGACGAAAATGTGGGAAGACCATCTCAGCAAATATTACGCACCGAAAAACTTCAACTTCTTCTATTTCTTCGGCTCGCTGGCGCTGCTGGTGCTGGTCAACCAGATCGTCACCGGTGTCTGGCTGACGATGAGCTACACGCCGTCGGCAGAAGAAGCCTTTGCTTCTGTTGAATACATCATGCGCGACGTCGAGTACGGCTCGATCCTGCGTCTGCTGCACTCGACCGGCGCCTCGGCATTTTTCATCGTCGTCTATCTGCACATGTTCCGCGGCCTGCTCTACGGTTCGTACCAGAAACCGCGCGAGCTGGTCTGGGTGTTCGGCATGCTGATCTATCTGGCGCTGATGGCTGAAGCGTTCATGGGTTACCTGCTGCCGTGGGGCCAAATGTCGTATTGGGGCGCCCAGGTGATCATCTCGCTGTTCGGTGCGATTCCGCTGATCGGCGATGACCTGACCCAGTGGATTCGGGGTGACTACCTGATCTCCGGAATCACCCTGAACCGCTTCTTCGCCTTGCACGTTGTTGCATTGCCAATCGTGATTCTCGGTCTGGTGGTGCTGCACATTCTGGCGCTGCACGAAGTGGGTTCGAACAACCCTGACGGCGTCGATATCAAGAAGCACAAGGACGAGAACGGCATCCCGCTGGACGGCATTGCGTTCCACCCGTACTACACGGTGAAGGACATTGTCGGCGTCGTGGTGTTCCTGTTCATCTTCTGCTTCATTGTGTTCTTCTTCCCGGAAATGGGCGGTTACTTCCTCGAAAAGCCGAACTTCGAGCCGGCCAACCCGTTCAAGACTCCAGAGCACATTGCTCCGGTCTGGTACTTCACGCCGTTCTACGCAATCCTGCGTGCGGTGCCGGACAAGCTCTTGGGCGTTATCGCCATGGGCGCTGCAATTGCGGTGCTGTTCGTACTGCCGTGGCTGGATCGCAGTCCGGTGAAATCGATGCGCTACAAAGGCTGGCTTAGCAAAATCTGGCTGGTGGTGTTCTGCATTTCCTTTGTGATTCTCGGCATTCTGGGCGTTCTTGCGCCGACACCGGGGCGCACGCTGCTGTCGCAGGTCTGCACCTTCCTGTATTTCGCCTACTTCATTCTGATGCCGTTCTACACCCGGCTCGAGAAGACCAAACCGGTTCCGGAAAGGGTGACTGGCTGATGAAAAAGTTATTTCTTGCTCTGATTTTTGCTGCGCTGCCTTCCCTGGTTTTTGCTGCCGAGGGCCATGGTCCGGAACTGGAACATGTCGATATCGACGTCTCCGACAAAGCCGCCCTGCAGGATGGTGCGCGGACTTTTGCCAACTATTGCATGGGTTGTCACAGTGCCAAGTTCCAGCGTTACGAGCGCGTTGCCGATGACCTCGGCATCCCGCACGAATTGATGCTGGAGAAGCTGGTGTTCACTGGCGCCAAGATCGGCGACCACATGAACATCGGTATGCAACCGGCCGACGCCAAAACCTGGTTCGGCGCAGCGCCGCCGGACCTGACGCTGGTGGCGCGGGTGCGCGGTACCGACTGGCTCTACGGTTACCTGAAGTCGTTCTATGAAGATCCGGCGCGTCCATGGGGCGTGAACAACAAGGTCTTCCCGAACGTTGGTATGCCTAACGTGCTGGTTGGCCTGCAGGGTCGTCAGGTAGTCGGCTGCAAACAGGTGCAGATCGTCGAGGACGGCAAGAAACAATACGATCCGCTGACCGGCACGCCGCTGACCCATGAAGCGTGCGATCAACTGACCATCGTGCCGAAGTCAGGTGCCCTGAACGAAGAGCAGTTCGATGAGAAGGTCAAGAATCTGGTAACCTTCCTGGCTTACTCGGCTAACCCGGTTAAGCTGCAACATCAGCGCATCGGTACTTATGTCTTGCTGTACCTGGCGTTCTTCTTTGTGTTCGCCTATCTGCTCAAGCGTGAATACTGGAAAGACGTGCACTGATACGCTTCAAGCATTGCTGTTAATCGCGCGCGCCCAAGGGCGCCTCCGCTAAAGCAGGGTCTGCTCCGTCAGACCCTGCGGGAGGTGCCCTCTGGGCGCGCGCGTTTTTCCGGTTCCGACAAATTCAACAAGCGAGGAGGATCGCCATGGGCGTGACCAATCGGTTGGCCTGTTACTCCGACCCCGCCGACCACTATTCCCACCGAGTGCGCATCGTGCTTGCAGAGAAGGGTGTCAGCGCCGAAATCATTTACGTGGAAGCGGGCCGCCAGCCGCCTAAACTGATTGAGGTGAACCCTTACGGCAGTCTGCCGACGCTGGTCGATCGTGACCTGGCGTTGTGGGAGTCGACCGTGGTGATGGAGTATCTGGATGAGCGTTACCCGCACCCGCCGCTTATGCCGGTTTATCCGGTGGCGCGGGCCAACAGCCGTCTGCTGATTCACAGGATTCAGCGTGACTGGTGCGGGCTGGTGGATCTGATTCTGGATCCCAAGAGCAAAGAGGCCGCACGAGTCGTGGCGCGTAAGGAGCTGCGCGAAAGCCTGACCGGCGTTTCGCCGCTGTTTGCCGACAAACCGTTCTTCCTCAGTGAGGAACAAAGTCTGGTGGATTGCTGCCTATTACCCATACTCTGGCGTTTGCCGATTCTGGGTATTGAACTGCCGCGGCCGGCCAAGCCGCTGCTTGATTATATGGAGCGTCAGTTTGCGCGTGAGGCTTTCCAGGCGAGTCTGTCTGGTGTCGAACGCGATATGCGCTAAGGCTTAAGGAGCCGCTATGAACTCCAGTCGACCTTATCTGGTCCGCGCGCTCTACGAGTGGATTGTGGATAACGATTGCACCCCGCACATGCTGGTCAACTCCGAGTACCCGGCGGTGCAGGTGCCACAAGGCTTTGCCAGTGACGGCCAGATCGTCCTGAACATCTCGCCGAGTGCCGTGCGTCATCTGCACATGGACAACGACGTGGTGACGTTCGAAGGCCGCTTCGGCGGTGTTCCACACAGTCTCTACGTGCCGATCAGCGCGATTCTGGGCATCTACGCCCGGGAGAACGGCCAGGGCATGGTGTTTGACCTCGAGTTGCCGATGGACGACGAGGAAGACATCGATCCGGATGACGACTCGCCGCCACCGGGCAGCGAGCCGCCGCGCCCAAGTGGCCGGCCGAGCTTGAAGGTTGTGAAATAAAAAAAGGCGATCCGTATGGATCGCCTTTTTTGTGCCTGACGTTTGCGGTCAGTCGATGTATTCGAACAGCTTCACGATCTTCTGCACACCGGATACACCCTGAACGAGATTGGTCGCCTGAGTGGCTTCCTGTTTGGTCAGCAGGCCCAGCAGGTAGACGATGCCGTTTTCGGTCACGACCTTGATGCGCGAGCCAGGAATGCTGGCATCGGTGAGCATCTGCGTCTTGATCTTGGTGGTCAGCCACGCATCGTTCTGACGGGCGAGCAGGGAGGACGGTTGCAGCACTTGCAGCTCGTTGTGGACTTTCTTCACGCGCTGCACGTTGGCGGCGGCTTGTTCAGCCTTGGCCTTAAGGTCCTCGCGTGGCGTCTGGCCGGCGAGCAGAACGACACCGTTGAAGCTGGTGATGACGATGTGTGAATCGTTGTCCAGGGCCGGGTCGGCCTTGGCGATGTTCACGCCCGCCTTGGTTTCGATCAACGAGTCGTCGATCTTGCTGCCGAAGGTGCGCGTGCCACGGTCGTCTTCGATCGGCGCTTCACGGCTGGCATTCACCACCGAAGTGCAGCCGCTGATGCCGAGGCACAGGGTCAAGGCCAGAAGGCCAAGGCGATTAGGGGTCATTCTTCACTCCCGAACAGTTGGCTGTCGATCAGATCGCAAAGGCAATGGATCGCCAGCAAGTGGACTTCCTGAATACGTGCAGTGACGTAGGCCGGGACGCGGATTTCGACGTCCTCGGGCAGCAGCAGCGACGCCATGCCGCCGCCATCGCGTCCGGTCAAAGCTACGACAATCATTTCGCGATCATGTGCGGCCTGGATCGCTTGAATAATGTTCGCCGAATTACCGCTGGTCGAAATCGCCAGCAGCACATCGCCTGGCTGGCCGAGGGCGCGGATCTGCTTGGAGAACACTTCGTTGTAGCTGTAGTCGTTGGAGATCGAGGTGATCGTCGAGGTGTCGGTGGTCAGCGCAATCGCTGGCAGGCTTGGACGCTCGCGCTCGAAGCGGTTGAGCAGTTCCGACGAGAAATGCTGAGCGTCGCCGGCCGAGCCGCCGTTGCCGCACGAGAGCATTTTGCCTTCGTTGAGCAGGGCGTTGACCATGATCTGGCTGGCTTGCTCGATGTGCGGTGCAACTACGTTCATCGCCTGTTCTTTGGTGTCGATACTGGCCTTGAAAAGCTGGCGAATTCGGGATTGCATGTCCATCTGTGTGACCTTAAGTGGCGCGGCTGTTCGGCACGTGAATGTGCAACCCGCAAAGCAAAGAGCAAAATGTGTCGGACGAAAACGGGGCAGCGTGCAGGCGGTCAACTGTCGAAAGCATTCTGCAACCAGTTCAGCTGATCGGAGTGGCTTTCGATCGCCACCACATCGAAGCGGCAGGGGGAATTGGCCCAACGCGACTCGCGCTGAAGAAAATACTGTGCTGCAAAGATCAGTTTCTGCTGCTTGCGCTCGTCGATACTGGCGAGCGCGCCACCCCATTGAGTGTTTTTTCTGTAGCGAACTTCAACGAATACTACTGTATCGCCATCAAGCATGACCAGATCAAGCTCGCCGCGTTTGCATAACCAGTTCTGCGCCAGCAGGCGCAGCCCGTGTTGTTGCAGATGTTCGAGCGCCTGGCGCTCGGCATCCTTACCGCTTTGCGAGCGTGACCTGTCGGGCATCAGCGCGGCGTGTCCGGCAGACGCTGTACCTGACCGCTGACGAACTGCGCCCAAGGCAACTGACGCACAACGCGCTGGGTCTGGGTCATGCCGAGGCTGCCCGACTGACCTTCGATGCGGCTGTCCGGCAAGGCTTTGAGCTGGCCCAGGCGTGGAGCGAGACGGTAGGCATCGGCGCCCATGGCGTACAGGCGACCAAGGCTGCCGTTGGCTTGCGGCCATTGTGCAGTGACTTGCTGGCGCAGCGGATCGCTGGTTTCCAGGAGCCATGGGGTTTCGCAGAAGCGAATGCCGTTCATGTCGTTGTACTGGTTGACGTCGCCGCTGGCGCTGTAGACGTGGGAAGTCGCGTAGACCGGCACGTCACCGGCGTACTGGAAATTCAGGGTCGGTTTGATCTGCTGGGCTTGCTGCGGCGTCGCGGCGAGGAAGATGAATTCGATGTCCTGGCGGCGCGATGGCTGGGCGGCAACGTTAGTGCCGGCAACGTTCTGCAGGCTCTTGGCGCGAGCTTCGCTCTGACGCAGCTGGAACATGTCGGCAATCTGCTGGGCCAGTTGCACCGGCTGATCAACACGCTCGGTGGCAACGATGCTGCCGCCGTTGGCTTGCCAGTCCTGGCTGAAGGCGCGCAGAACGCGATCGCCCCATTCGCCCTTCGGCACCATGATCGCAGCGCGATGTAGACCATCGGCGCGGGCGCGACGGGACACTTCACGAGCTTCGTCTTCAGCCGCCAGGCCGAACTGGAACAATTGCGCCGGGCCCTGCTCGCCTTCGCTGTAGTTCAGCGCAAGGGTGGTGATCGGCAGTTGCGGGCGAGTGCTCAGCTGTTTGACCAGGGGTTTTTCCAGCGGGCCAACCACCAGTTGCACGCCGTCAGCCTGAGCCTTGCGATAGAACTCGTCCATCGAGGTCAGTTTCGAACTGTCGTAGAACTCGATGGCAGGTGGGTTCTGCCCGGCCTGCTGCGCCTGATAATGCGCGGCCATGAAGCCTTCACGCAGTGCTTTGCCGACCGACGCCAACTGGCCGTCCTGTGGCAGCAGCAGGGCGATTTTGCTCAGTGGCTGGCTGGCCAGTTCCTTGAGTTTGGTCAGCGGCAGCGGCAGGTTGATTGCGGCTGGGTGCTTTGGATTCTGCGCGCGCCAGGTGTCGATCGCGGCTTGCTGCTGCTCCAGCGTGCCGGCGGTTTTCACCGCTTGCGCCAGCGCCATCCAGCCGCCGAGATCATCGGTGGTGTTGGGTTGCAGTTGATCGGTTGGCAGCGAGGCGATCAGGGTCCAGATCGCTTCGTGGTTCTTGCTCGCCGCTTCGCCTTCCAGCATCGGCGCGATGAACACACGCTCGCGAGCAGCGGCGAGTGTCTGGCCATCAGCTTCAAGGGCGCGGGCGTGAACAGTGCCGGTGCGGACTTGCTGCTCTTGCGGCATTTCACCGAGCTTCTGGAAGCTTGGATGGCTCAGGGCAGTCAGCGCGGCTTTCGGCTGATTGCGGGTCATGGCCAGTTCGGCGGACAGCGTGTTGGCGAAAATCTGCTGGCCTGGCTTGAGTTGCTCCACCGGCACTTGTTGCAGGATTTGCGCGGACTGGCCGGCATTGCCTTGGCGGTAAGCCTGGTCCGCCGCGCTGAGGCGCAGCAGGGCGGCTTGTTCCGGGGTCTTGGCCTGGGCCGCCTGTTCGAGCAGTTGCTCGATGCTGGCGTCCGGAGTCCGTGGAAGTTCGCCAAGGCTGGAGGAAGGGGAGCTGGCACACGCGGCCAACAAGGCAGCGAGGCAGAGGGCAGTGAACAGCCGCAGGCAAGCGATCATGTAAGTGTTCCTGATACTCGATCAAATTAGCGTGGAATTGTACCCAAGCACTGGCCGGGGCGCGATGTTACTGGTGTGAATCGGTCAATTTAGCTGGCGTAAATGTTGCGCAAGCGCACAACGGTGGGAAAAACCGCGTTTGGCTGAAGCGCATCGCAATCCTCGTGACGCGCTACAATGGCCGCTTTTACCGATCACGAGGTGTGCGCTTTGACTGCTCCAGGTCCTTTGAATTCCGCTGCTGGCTCGCTTTATGTGGTGGCGACGCCCATCGGCAACCTGGACGACATCAGCGCCCGGGCCCTGAAGATCCTCCGTGAAGTGGCGCTGATTGCGGCGGAAGACACGCGGCACTCGGCGCGTCTGATGCAGCACTTCGGTATCGGCACGCCATTGGCCGCGTGCCACGAGCACAACGAACGGGATGAGGGTAGCCGCTTTATTACCCGGTTGCTGGCGGGCGACAACGTGGCGCTGATTTCCGATGCCGGCACGCCATTGATCTCCGATCCGGGTTATCACCTGGTGCGTCAGGCCCGTGCGGCCGGCATCAATGTGGTGCCGGTGCCGGGTGCCTGCGCGTTGATTGCGGCGCTGTCGGCGGCGGGATTGCCGTCCGATCGTTTCATCTTCGAAGGCTTCCTGCCGGCCAAATCGGTCGGGCGCAAGGCGCGTCTGGAAGCGGTAAAAGAAGAACCGCGCACATTGATCTTCTATGAGGCGCCACATCGCATTCTCGAATGTTTGCAGGATATGGAAGCGGTGTTCGGTGGCGAGCGTCAGGCATTGCTGGCGCGGGAAATCACCAAAACCTTCGAAACCCTCAAAGGCCTGCCGCTCAGCGAACTGCGTGCGTTCGTCGAGTCCGACAGCAATCAGCAGCGCGGCGAGTGCGTGGTGTTGGTGGCCGGCTGGACCGCGCCAGAGTCGGAGGACGCGGTCAGCAGTGAAGCGATGCGCGTCCTCGATCTGCTGCTCGAAGAAATGCCGCTCAAGCGCGCCGCCGCACTGGCAGCGCAAATCACCGGCGAGCGCAAAAACGTGCTTTATCAGGTGGCGCTGGATAAACAGAAAGGCGTGTAAGCCGTCGCCCATGGCGTTCCTGAGGGTTTTAGCGCTTGTTCTTCCGGCGCTCTGCCGTTAACCTTCGCGGCGGAGAGTCGATCGGACAGTCGCTGCCCTCTATGAAAATTAGGGGGGGGAGGAAAGTCCGGGCTCCATAGGGCGAAGTGCCAGGTAATGCCTGGGAGGCGTGAGCCTACGGAAAGTGCCACAGAAAATAACCGCCTAAGCGCGCAAGCGCCGGTAAGGGTGAAAAGGTGCGGTAAGAGCGCACCGCACGTCTGGCAACAGTTCGTGGCTAGGTAAACCCCACTTGGAGCAAGACCAAATAGGGTCCCAAGGCGTGGCCCGCGCTGGGACCGGGTAGGTTGCTAAAGATGTCCAGTGATGGCCATCGTAGACGAATGACTGTTCAAGACAGAACCCGGCTTACAGATCGACTCTCCACCTTTTTCTTTCCCTGCTTGAAACAAAGAAGACGCGGCTGTGTAATATCAGCCGGCCTGGTCTGAAATTCCGGCAGCGGCAAACGCGGTAATAGCCTTTTCCCACCCTGCTTCAATCAACAGCCGAAGCGCATTCGTAATACCGAAAAAATCTTACTCTTAACAAACTACTTTAACTTTCGAACGCAGCTTTCAGTGCTGTATCAGGTTATTGGTCAAAACTTCACGTCAGATTCTCGTTGAGCCTCCTTTTACGTCGCTAAATCTCCGTTCTGTAAGGCTTTTCCTTTAATCCGCGCCTTGACGGTGTGGTGGGCGCATTCCTATAGTGTGCGCAAGTGGCGGAAAGTGGCATGAAGTGGGTTTTTTGAGCTCAAAACGATAAAAATTGGAGAAACGCTGACGTGTTTCGCGGAGCTAACGCTATCAGTCTCGATGCAAAGGGCCGTCTCGCCATGCCGAGCCGGTACCGTGACGAGCTCGATTCGCGTAGTTCCGGCCAATTGATCGTGACCATTGATGCCGTTGATCCGTGTCTGTGTGTCTACCCGCTCGACGAGTGGGAAATTATTGAAACCAAGTTGCGCGCACTCCCTTCGCTTCGCGAAGAGAACCGTCGGCTGCAGCGTTTATTGATTGGTAATGCCGTCGACCTCGAACTCGATGGCAGTGGTCGTTTCCTGGTTCCGCCGCGTTTGCGCGAGTACGCCAAGCTGGACAAGCGCGCGATGCTGGTCGGCCAACTGAACAAGTTCCAACTGTGGGACGAGGATGCATGGAACGCGGTATCTGCCGCTGACCTTGCTGCTATTCAACAACCGGGCGCGATGCCTGATGAACTGCGTGATTTGATCCTGTGACTATTGATAGCGGCTTTAACCACATCACCGTACTGCTTGACGAAGCCGTCGAGGCTCTCGCCGTACGTCCTGATGGCTGCTATCTGGACGGCACGTTCGGGCGCGGCGGGCACAGCCGGTTGATCCTCAGCCAGCTTGGGCCGGACGGTCGACTTATCGGATTCGACAAGGATCCACAAGCGATTGCCACCGGGCAAGCGCTAGCGGCCGAAGACGGCCGCTTTGTCGTTGTGCAGCGCAGCTTTGCCGAGCTCGGTTCGGTGGTTGCCGAACAAGGCCTGACCGGCAAGGTCAGCGGCATTCTGCTCGACCTCGGCGTGTCGTCGCCGCAACTTGACGACGCCGAGCGTGGCTTCAGCTTCCTCAATGACGGGCCGCTGGACATGCGCATGGACCCGTCCCGTGGCATCAGCGCCGCCGAATTCGTCAACACCGCGCCGGTGGAGGAAATCGCCCGGGTGTTCAAGGAATACGGTGAAGAACGTTTTTCCGGGCGCATGGCCCGTGCCGTCGCTGAGCGTCGTGACATCAAGCCATTCGAACGCACGGCCGATCTGGCCGAAGTGCTGAAAGTCGCCAACCCGGCGTGGGAAAAGGGCAAGAACCCGGCCACTCGCGCGTTCCAGGGTTTGCGCATTCACGTCAATAACGAACTGGGCGACCTGGAAGCCGGTCTCGACGCCGCCCTGGAAGCGCTGGAAATCGGCGGTCGTCTGGTGGTGATCAGCTTCCACTCGCTGGAAGACCGCATCGTCAAACTGTTCATGCGCAAGCTGGTGAAAGGCGAAGCCGACAACCTGCCGCGCAACCTGCCGGTTCGCCACGTCGCCTTCGAACCGAAAATCAAAGTCCACGGCAAAGCCCAGACGGCCTCCGACGCCGAGCTCAAAGCCAACCCACGTTCCCGTAGCGCCGTCATGCGTGTCGCGGAGAAGTTGCGGTGAGCAAGCTTTTCGCCAAGCCACTGCCCGGCGGCAGCTTTCTGATGCTGCTGCTGTTTATCGGCGTGCTGTTTTCGGCGATCGCCGTGTCGTACAGCGCGCACTGGAGCCGGCAGTTGCTCAACACCCTGTACAACGAGCTCAGCGTGCGCGACAAGGCGCAGGCCGAGTGGGGTCGGCTGATTCTCGAGCAGAGCACCTGGACTGCGCACAGCCGCATCGAAGTGCTGGCGACCGAACAACTGAAAATGCACATCCCTGGCGCGGCTGACGTGAAGATGGTGGCGCCATGATGAAACTCGAAGGCGCACTGTTCCCATGGCGCTTCCGCCTGATGGTGGCGCTGCTCGGCCTGATGGTCGCGGCGATCTGCTGGCGCATCATCGATCTGCAAGTGGTCGACCGTGACTTCCTCAAAGGGCAGGGCGACGCGCGCAGTCTGCGACACATTCCGATTCCGGCGCACCGTGGCCTGATCACCGACCGTAACGGCGAGCCTCTGGCTGTCAGTACGCCGGTGACCACGCTGTGGGCCAATGCCAAGGAAATGCAAACGGCCAAAGAGAAGTGGCCGGCTCTTGCTGCCGCGCTGGGGCAGGACCCGAAAGCCCTGAGCGAACGCCTCGAAGCCCAGGCCAACAAGGAATTCATTTATCTGGTGCGGGGGTTGACTCCCGAGCAGGGCCAGGCTGTGCTCGATCTGAAAGTGCCGGGCGTGTACGGCATCGAAGAATTCCGCCGCTTCTACCCGGCCGGTGAAGTCACCGCGCACATGGTCGGCTTTACCGACATCGACGATCACGGTCGTGAAGGCGTCGAGCTGGCCTATGACGAATGGCTGGCCGGGGTGCCGGGCAAACGACAAGTCATCAAGGATCGCCGTGGCCGGCTGATCAAGGATGTTCAGGTCACCAAGAACGCCAAGGCCGGCAAGCCCTTGGCGTTGTCGATTGATCTGCGTCTGCAATACCTGGCCAACCGTGAGCTGCGCAACGCGATCATCGAGAACGGCGCCAAGGCCGGCAGTCTGGTGATCATGGATGTGAAGACCGGCGAGATTCTGGCCATGGTCAACCAGCCGACCTACAACCCGAACAACCGTCGCAACCTGCAACCGGCGATGATGCGCAACCGCGCGATGATCGACGTGTTCGAACCGGGTTCGACCATGAAAGCCATTTCCATGAGCGCGGCGATCGAAACCGGTCGCTGGAAACCGAGCGACACCGTCGAGGTGTATCCGGGCTCGTTGCAGATCGGCAAGTACACCATCAAAGACGTGTCGAAGACCGAAGGCCCGGTGCTCGATCTGACCGGCATCCTGATCAATTCCAGTAACGTCGGCATGAGCAAGGTCGCCTTCGATATCGGCGGCGAAACCATTTTCCGTCTGGCGCAGAAAGTCGGCCTCGGTCAGGACACCGGCCTGGGCTTCCCCGGCGAACGCGTCGGCAATCTGCCGAACTATCGCGAATGGCGCAAGGCTGAAACTGCAACCTTGTCTTACGGCTACGGTATCTCCGTGACCGCAATCCAGCTGGTGCACGCGTTCTCGGCGCTGGCCAACAACGGCCGTCTCGCGCCGCTGACCCTGATCAAAACCGACAAGATGCCGCAGACCACGCAAGTGTTGCCCGAAGCCGTGGCGAAAACCATGCAGGGCATGTTGCAGCAAGTGATCGAAGCGCCGCGCGGCGTGTTCCGTGCGCAGGTTCCGGCGTACCACGTCGGCGGCAAGTCGGGTACTGCGCGCAAGACCTCGGTCGGTACCAAGGGCTACGCGGAAAACTCCTACCGTTCGCTGTTCGCCGGTTTCGGCCCGATGAGCGATCCGCGTTACGCCATCGTTGTGGTGATCGATGAACCGACCAAGGCCGGTTACTTCGGTGGTCTGGTCTCGGCGCCAGTGTTCAGCCGTGTGATGTCCGGCACCCTGCGCCTGATGAACGTGACCCCGGACAACCTGCCGACCACGCAGCAGGCCAACGCCACCCCGGTCGTTCCGCTGAAAGCCAATGGAGGGCGCGGCTGATGTCATTAAGTCTGAACAAGATATTCCCCCACGCCGGCCACGATCTGTTGATCCGTGAACTGGCGCTGGATAGCCGCAACGTGCGCGCCGGCGACCTGTTTCTCGCCGTGCCCGGCGGCCGTTTCGATGGCCGCGCGCACATTGCCGATGCCTTGCAACGCGGCGCGGCTGCCGTGGCTTATGAAGTCGAAGGCGCGACCGTGCTGCCAATCACCGACGTGCCACTGATTCCTGTGAAAGGTCTCGCGGCGCAGCTGTCGGACATCGCCGGACGTTTTTACGGTGAGCCGAGTCATCACCTGAACCTGATCGGCGTCACCGGCACCAACGGCAAGACCAGCGTGACCCAACTGGTCGCGCAGGCACTGGATCTGCTCGGTCAGCATTGCGGCATCGTCGGCACCCTCGGTTCCGGTTTTTATGGCGCGCTGGAAAGCGGCCTGCACACCACGCCGAACCCGATTGCCGTGCAAGCGACCCTGGGCGACCTGAAAAAGGCCGGCGCCAAAGCCGTGGCCATGGAAGTGTCGTCCCACGGTCTGGATCAGGGGCGGGTTACCGCGCTGGCATTCGACGTGGCAGTGATGACCAACCTGTCCCGCGATCATCTGGATTATCACGGCACCATGCAGGCGTACGCCGAGGCCAAGGCCAAGCTGTTTGCCTGGAATGACCTGAAGTGCCGGGTGGTCAACCTCGACGACGATTTCGGCCGGCAACTGGCGGCGGAGAAACGCGAGTCGCGCTTGATCACCTACAGCCTGCTCGACAGCAGCGCTTACCTGTTCTGCCGCGAAGCGCAGTTCGACGACCACGGCGTGCGCGCCACACTGGTCACGCCGCAGGGCGAACACCACCTGCGCAGCACGCTGCTCGGCCGTTTCAACCTGAGCAACGTTCTGGCCGCAGTCGGCGCCTTGCTCGGTCTGGATTACGCCCTCGACGAAATTCTCAAAGTGCTGCCGAAGCTCGAAGGCCCGGCCGGTCGCATGCAGCGTCTGGGCGGCGGTACGCAGCCGCTGGTGGTGGTCGATTACGCCCACACCCCGGATGCCCTGGAAAAAGTGCTTACCGCACTGCGCCCGCACGTCAAAGGCCAATTGCTGTGCCTGTTCGGTTGCGGCGGTGATCGCGATCGCGGCAAGCGTCCGTTGATGGCCGAAGTGGTCGAGCGTCTGGCCGATCAGGTGCTGGTTACCGATGACAACCCGCGCACCGAAGATCCTGCTGTGATTTTCGACGACATCCGCGCCGGTTTTACCGCTGTGGATAAAGTCACTTTCGTCGCCGGTCGCGGCCAGGCCATCGCGCAATTGATTGCCGGCGCGACCGCTGACGACGTGATTGTCCTGGCCGGCAAAGGTCATGAGGACTATCAGGAAATCAACGGCGTGCGCCATGCGTTTTCCGATCTGGTCGAGGCCGATCATGCCCTGACCGCGTGGGAGGTGGCCCATGCTTAAGGCCCTGACACTCAGCGAATTGACCAACGCGCTCGAAGCCCGTCTGATCGGCAACGACGCCAGTTTCAACGGCGTGAGTATCGACAGCCGCGCGATCCAGCCCGGCCAACTGTTCATTGCCCTGACTGGCCCGCGTTTCGACGGCCACGATTATCTGAATGATGTCGCTGGCAAAGGCGCCGTGGCGGCACTGGTCGAGCGCGAAGTCGCCGACAGCGCTCTGCCGCAATTGCTGGTCAAGGACACCCGTCAGGCCTTGGGCCAACTTGGCGCCTTGAATCGTGCTGCGTTCACCCAGCCAGTGGCAGCGGTGACCGGTTCCAGCGGCAAGACCACGGTCAAGGAAATGCTTGCGAGCATCCTGCGCACGCGCGGCCCGGTGCTGGCGACCCGTGGCAACCTGAACAACGACCTCGGCGTACCGCTGACCCTGATCGAACTGGCGCCGGAACACACCTCGGCTGTCATCGAACTGGGCGCCTCGCGTCTGGGCGAAATCGCCTACACCGTCGGGCTGACCAAGCCGCACGTAGCGATCCTCAACAATGCCGGCACCGCTCACGTCGGTGAGTTCGGCGGCCCGGAAAAAATCGTTGAAGCCAAAGGCGAAATCATCGAAGGCCTGGCCGCCGATGGCATCGCCGTGCTCAACCTCGATGACAAGGCTTTCGGTATCTGGAAGACCCGCGCGGCAGGCCGTCAGGTATTGACCTTCGCCCTGAGCAACAGCGAGGCGAATTTCCATGCCAGTGATCTGGCCACCGATGCTCGGGGCTGCCCGGCGTTCAATCTGCACACGCCGGAAGGCAGCGAGCGCGTGCAACTGAACCTGCTCGGTACCCACAACGTCGCCAATGCTTTGGCCGCCGCCGCTGCTGCTCACGCCTTGGGCGTGTCGCTGTTCGGCATCGCCACCGGGCTCGGCGCGGTGCAACCGGTCAAGGGACGTACCGTCGCGCAACTGGCGAAAAACGGCATGCGCGTGATCGACGACACCTACAACGCAAACCCCACCTCGATGTGCGCGGCCGTTGATATACTCGCCGGCTTTTCCGGCCGCACCGTCCTGGTGCTCGGGGATATCGGCGAGTTGGGCGACTGGGCGGAGCAGGGGCACCGCGACGTGGGCGAGTACGCCCGAGGCAAGGTTTCCGCGCTTTACGCAGTCGGGCCGAACATGGTCCACGCCGTAAACGCTTTCGGTGAGCAGGCGCAGCACTTCGGCACACAGGCCGAGCTGATCCAGGCCCTCGCCGCCGAGCAGGACACAAACACCACCATTTTGATCAAGGGTTCGCGCAGCGCAGCGATGGAAAACATCGTTGCGGCTCTGTGCGGGTCCAGTCTGGAGAAACATTAATGCTGCTGCTGCTAGCGGAGTATCTGCAACAGTTCTACAAAGGCTTCGCGGTCTTTCAGTACCTGACCCTGCGCGGGATTCTCGGTGTGCTGACCGCGCTGGTTTTGTCGCTGTGCTATGGCCCGTGGATGATCCGTACTCTGCAGAACCGTCAGATCGGCCAATCGGTACGCAATGACGGCCCGCAATCGCATCTGTCCAAATCCGGCACGCCGA
Organism: Pseudomonas sp. RIT-PI-o; assembly: GCF_001297215.1. NCBI lineage: Bacteria > Pseudomonadati > Pseudomonadota > Gammaproteobacteria > Pseudomonadales > Pseudomonadaceae > Pseudomonas > Pseudomonas sp. RIT-PI-o. The sequence continues at coordinate 27,637 of NZ_LHPA01000027.1, forward strand.
CCATGGGTGGCGCGCTGATTCTGTCGTCGATCGGCGTCAGCACCTTGCTCTGGGCTGACCTGAGCAACCGCTACGTCTGGGTGGTGCTGCTGGTGACCCTGCTGTTCGGCGCCATCGGCTGGGTCGACGATTACCGCAAAGTCATCGAGAAAAACTCCCGTGGCCTGCCGAGCCGCTGGAAATACTTCTGGCAGTCGGTGTTCGGCCTCGGCGCGGCGATCTTCCTTTATATGACCGCCGCAACGCCGGTGGAAACCACGCTGATCCTGCCGATGCTCAAGGACTACAGCATTCCGCTGGGCGCCGGCTTCATCGTGCTGACCTACTTCGTGATTGTCGGTTCGAGCAACGCGGTCAACCTGACTGACGGCCTCGACGGTCTGGCGATCATGCCGACGGTGATGGTCGGCGGCGGCCTGGGGATTTTCTGCTACCTGTCGGGCAACGTGAAATTCGCCGAATACCTGCTGATTCCCTACGTGCCGGGCGCGGGCGAACTGATCGTGTTCTGCGGTGCGCTGATTGGTGCCGGCCTCGGTTTCCTCTGGTTCAACACCTATCCGGCGCAAGTGTTCATGGGCGACGTCGGTGCACTGGCACTCGGCGCGGCGCTGGGCACCATCGCCGTGATCGTGCGCCAGGAAATCGTCCTGTTCATCATGGGCGGCGTGTTCGTGATGGAAACCCTGTCAGTGGTCATTCAGGTTGCCTCCTTTAAGCTGACCGGTCGCCGCGTGTTCCGCATGGCGCCGATACACCACCACTTTGAACTCAAGGGCTGGCCCGAGCCGCGCGTGATCGTCCGTTTCTGGATCATCACCGTTATTCTTGTCCTGGTCGGCCTTGCCACCCTGAAGCTGAGGTAGAACGAGTGTCTCTGATCGCTTCTGACCACTTCCGCATCGTTGTCGGCCTCGGCAAGAGCGGCATGTCCCTGGTTCGCTTCCTGGCGAACCGGGGCACGTCGTTTGCCGTGGCCGACACGCGGGAAAATCCACCGGAACTGGCCACGCTCAAGCGTGACTATCCGCACGTGGAAGTGCGTTGTGGCGAGCTGGACGTCGAATTCCTCTGCCGTGCCGACGAGCTCTACGTGAGTCCCGGCCTGGCGCTGGCGACCCCAGCCCTGCAAGCCGCCGCGGCCCGTGGCGTGAAAATGTCCGGCGACATCGAGCTGTTCGCGCGTAACGCGCGGGCGCCGATCGTCGCAATCACCGGTTCCAACGCGAAAAGCACCGTGACCACGCTGGTCGGCGAGATGGCGGCTGCGGCCGGCAAGCGCGTCGCTGTTGGCGGCAACCTCGGCACCCCGGCGCTGGACCTGCTCAGCGACGACGTCGAGCTGTACGTGATGGAGCTGTCGAGTTTTCAGCTGGAAACCACCGACCAGCTCAACGCCGAAGTCGCCACCGTGCTGAACATCAGCGAAGACCACATGGATCGCTACAGCGGTCTGCCGGCGTATCACCTGGCCAAGCACCGGATCTTCCGTGGCGCGAAGCAGTTCGTGGTCAATCGTCAGGATGCCCTCAGCCGCCCATTGATCGGCGAAGGCCAGCCTTGCTGGACCTTCGGCCTGAGCAAACCGGATTTCAAAGCGTTCGGTATCCGCGAAGAAGATGGCGAGAAGTATCTGGCCTTCGAATTCCAGAACCTGCTGCCGGTGCGTGAGTTGAAAGTTCGCGGCGCACATAACCAGTCCAACGCTCTTGCAGCCTTGGCATTGGGTCACGCCGTCGGCCTGCCGTTCGACGCCATGCTCTCGGCACTGCGCACGTTTACCGGACTCGAACACCGCTGCCAGTGGGTGCGTGATCTCGACGGCGTGGCCTACTACAACGATTCCAAAGCCACCAACGTTGGCGCCGCGCTGGCTGCCATCGAAGGCCTGGGTGCGGACATCGACGGCAAGGTCATCCTGATCGCCGGCGGTGACGGCAAGGGCGCCGAATTCAACGATCTGCGCGATCCGGTCGCCGCCAATTGCCGCGCCGTGGTGCTGATGGGCCGCGACTCGGACAAGATCGGCGAAGCCATTGGCGATGCCGTGCCGTTGATCCGCGCGACCTCGCTGGTCGACGCCGTCGAGCAATGCCGCGCCGCTGCCCAGCCGGGTGACGTGGTGCTGCTGTCGCCGGCCTGCGCCAGTTTCGACATGTTCAAGAATTACGAAGACCGTGGTCACCAGTTCGTCCGCGCTGTGGAGGAACTGGCATGAACCTGAGAAACATCATCAAGCCGTACCCGTCGCCGCTGATCACCGGGCGTGGCATCGACCTCGATTTCCCGATGCTCGCCGGGTGCCTGGCGCTGCTCGGCCTGGGCCTGATCATGATTGCCTCGGCGTCCACCGAAGTGGCGGCGGCGCAGTCGGGCAGTCCGCTGTATTACATGATTCGCCACCTTATTTATGTGGTGCTGGGTCTGGGCGCGTGCATCGTCACCATGATGATCCCGATCGCCACCTGGCAGCGCCTCGGCTGGATGATGCTGATCGGTGCGTTCGGCCTGCTGGTGATGGTGATCATCCCCGGCATCGGACGAGAAGTGAACGGTTCGATGCGCTGGATCGGTTTCAGCTTCTTCAACGTGCAGCCGTCGGAAATCGCCAAGGTGTTCGTGGTGATCTACCTCGCCGGCTATCTGGTGCGCCGGCAGAAAGAAGTGCGCGAGAGCTGGATGGGCTTCTTCAAGCCGTTCATTGTCCTGCTGCCGATGGCCGGTCTGTTGCTCATGGAGCCGGACTTCGGTGCCACCGTGGTAATGATGGGCGCGGCGGCGGCGATGCTGTTTCTTGGCGGGGTCGGACTGTTCCGTTTCTCGCTAATGGTGGTGCTGGCGGTCGGCGCAGTGGTGTTGCTGATCCAGATGCAGCCCTATCGAATGGCGCGTCTGACCAACTTCGCCGACCCGTGGGCCGACCAGTTCGGCGCCGGTTATCAACTGTCGCAAGCCTTGATCGCCTTCGGCCGCGGCGAGTGGCTGGGCGTCGGCCTGGGCAACAGTGTGCAGAAGCAGTTCTACCTGCCGGAAGCGCACACCGACTTCGTGTTCTCGGTCCTCGCCGAAGAGCTCGGTGCGGTCGGTTCGCTGTGCACTGTCGCGCTGTTCGTGTTCGTGTGTATTCGCGGCATGTACATCGGCCTGTGGGCGGAGAAAGCCAAACAGTTCTTCGCCGCTTATGTGGCGTACGGCTTGTCGTTCCTGTGGATCGGTCAGTTCCTGATCAACATCGGGGTGAACGTCGGCCTGCTGCCAACCAAGGGCCTGACCTTGCCGTTCCTCAGTTACGGCGGCAGCTCGCTGGTGATCTGCTGCGCCTGTCTGGGCCTGTTGCTGCGCATCGAGTGGGAGAGTCGAACCCACCTGGGCAGCGAAGAGATGGAATTCCAGGAGAGCGACTTCGCCGAGGAGCCGACTCATGGGCGCTAACGTACTGATCATGGCCGGCGGTACCGGCGGCCACGTGTTCCCGGCGCTGGCCTGTGCCCGCGAGTTTCAGGCGCGCGGCTATACCGTGCACTGGCTCGGCACACCACGCGGCATCGAAAACGAACTGGTCCCGGCGGCAGGGCTTGAACTGCACCGGATCAACGCCAGCGGTCTGCGCGGCAAGGGCAAGCTGTCGCTGCTCAAGGCGCCTTTGATGCTGCTGAAATCGGTGTGGCAGGCGCGGGCGGTCATGCGCCGCTTGAAGCCCGTATGCGTCGTCGGTTTCGGCGGTTATGTGACTGGCCCTGGTGGCCTTGCCGCGAAACTGGCTGGCGTGCCGGTGATCGTTCATGAGCAGAACGCTGTCGCCGGCACCGCCAATCGGTTGCTGGTGCCGTTCGCCGCCCGAGTGTGTGAAGCGTTCCCCGACACCTTTACTCTGTCGGACAGCCGCCGTACCACCGGTAATCCGGTGCGCAGCGAGCTGTTCCTCGAGACATCGCGACCGGCGCTGGCCGGGCGCAGAGCGCGTTTGCTGATCCTTGGCGGCAGCCTGGGCGCAGAACCGTTGAACAAATTGCTGCCTGAAGCCCTGGCCCAAGTCGCTGCCGACCTGCGCCCGGAAGTGTTCCATCAGGCCGGCAAAAATCACGATGAAGTGACTGCCGAGCGTTACCGCGCCGCGGGCGTGGAAGCGCAGGTGCAGCCGTTCATCAAAGACATGGCCCAGGCCTATGGCTGGGCTGACCTGGTGGTGTGCCGCGCCGGCGCGCTGACCATCAGTGAGCTGGCGGCCGCCGGTCTGCCCTCGATGCTGGTGCCCTTGCCCCACGCGATCGACGATCACCAGACCCGCAACGCCGATTATTTGGCCCGCGAAGGCGCTGCCTTCCTGATGCCACAAAGAACGACTGGTGCCGCGGATCTTGCCGCGCGCCTGACAGAGGTCTTGATGCAACCGCAACGACTCGAAGCAATGGCCCAAGCGGCCCGCCGACTGGCCAAACCCGATGCCACCCGTAGCGTGGTCGATACCTGTCTGGAGGTGGCCCATGGTTGAGAATCAGAAAGCCATGCCACAACCGGAAATGCGCCGCATCCGGCGCATCCACTTCGTCGGCATCGGCGGCGTGGGCATGTGCGGTATCGCTGAAGTGTTGTTGAACCTGGGCTATCAAGTCTCCGGTTCCGACCTGAAAGCGTCGCCGGTCACCGAGCGCCTGGAAACCTTCGGCGCGCAGATCTTCATCGGTCACCGTGCCGAGAACGCCGCTACCGCCGACGTGCTGGTGGTGTCGAGCGCAGTGAACACCTCCAACCCGGAAGTCGCGACCGCCCTTGAGCGCCGCATTCCAGTGGTACCGCGCGCAGAAATGCTCGCCGAGCTGATGCGCTATCGCCACGGCATCGCCGTCGCCGGTACCCACGGCAAAACCACCACCACCAGCCTGATCGCTTCGGTGTTCGCGGCCGGGGGGCTGGATCCGACGTTCGTGATCGGTGGTCGTCTGAATGCAGCGGGCACCAACGCTCAGCTCGGCACCAGCCGTTACCTGATCGCCGAAGCCGACGAAAGCGATGCGAGCTTCCTGCACCTGCAGCCGCTGGTGGCCGTGGTCACCAATATCGACGCCGACCACATGGCGACCTACGACGGTGACTTCAACAAACTGAAGAAAACCTTCGTCGAATTCCTGCACAACCTGCCGTTCTACGGTTTGGCGGTGATGTGCCTGGACGATCCGGTGGTGCGGGAGATCCTGCCGCTGGTGAAACGTCCGACCGTGACCTATGGCTTCAGCGAAGACGCCGATGTGCGCGCAATCAATGTGCGTCAGCAGGGCATGCAGACCTTCTTTACCGTGCTGCGCCCGGATCGCGAGCCGCTCGACGTGTCGGTGAACATGCCCGGCAATCACAACGTGCTCAACTCGCTGGCGACCATCTGCATCGCCACCGACGAAGGCGTCAGCGATGAAGCGATTGTCCAGGGCCTGTCAGGCTTCCAGGGTGTCGGTCGGCGCTTCCAGGTCTACGGCGAACTGCCGGTGGACGGCGGCAACGTGATGCTCGTCGACGACTACGGCCACCACCCGACCGAAGTCGCTGCGGTGATCAAAGCCGTGCGCGGTGGCTGGCCGGAGCGTCGTCTGGTGATGGTTTACCAGCCGCACCGTTACAGCCGCACCCGCGATCTGTACGACGACTTCGTCAATGTGCTGGCCGATGCCAACGTGCTGCTGCTGATGGAAGTCTATCCGGCAGGCGAAGAGCCGATCCCGGGCGCCGACAGCCGCAAACTGTGCAACAGCATCCGCCAGCGCGGTCAGCTCGACCCGATCTACATCGAGCGTGGTGTCGATCTGGCGCCGCTGGTCAAGCCGCTGCTGCGTGCCGGCGACATTCTGTTGTGCCAGGGCGCCGGTGATATCGGCGGTCTCGCACCGAAACTGTTGAAAAGTGAGTTGTTCGCCGGCGCCGTGGCGGCGTCGGTCGAGGGGAAGTTGAAATGACTGCTGCCTACGCCAAGCTGTTTTCCACGATCGCGCCGAAAGACTTCGGCCGCGTCGCCGTGCTCTTCGGCGGCCTGAGTGCCGAGCGTGAGGTGTCGCTGAAATCCGGTAACGCCGTGCTTGAGGCGCTGCAAAGCGCTGGCGTGGATGCGTTCGGTATCGATGTGGGCGAAGACTTCCTGCAGCGTCTGCTCAGCGAAAAGATCGACCGCGCGTTCATCATTCTCCACGGTCGCGGCGGTGAAGACGGCAGCATGCAGGGCCTGCTCGAGTGCGCGGGCATCCCGTACACCGGCAGCGGCATTCTTGCTTCCGCACTGGCGATGGACAAGCTGCGCACCAAGCAGGTCTGGCACAGCCTCGGGATTCCGACGCCACGTCACGCCGTGCTGTGCAGCGAAGCCGATTGTATTTCGGCAGCGACGGAACTGGGCTTGCCTTTGATCGTCAAACCGGCGCATGAAGGTTCAAGTATCGGGATGGCCAAAGTGAATTCTGCGTCCGAGTTGATCGACGCATGGAAAGCGGCCAGTACCTACGATTCGCAAGTGTTGGTCGAGCAATGGATTCAAGGTCCGGAGTTCACCATCGCCACCCTGCGTGACCAGGTGTTGCCTCCTATCGCCCTGGGTACACCGCACACATTTTACGACTACGACGCCAAGTACATCGCCAACGATACCCAGTACCGCATTCCGTGCGGACTGGACGCGGCCAAGGAACAGGAACTCATGGAGCTCACGGCCAAGGCCTGTGAGGCGCTGGGTATCGCCGGTTGGGGCCGGGCGGACGTGATGCAGGACGCCGACGGGCAGTTCTGGTTCCTTGAAGTCAATACCGCACCGGGCATGACCGATCACAGCCTGGTGCCGATGGCGGCGCGGGCTGCCGGTCTGGATTTCCAGCAACTGGTTCTGGCCATTCTGGCCGCCAGCGTTGAAGGCGCAGGCGCAACAGAGGCGCGAGGTTAAGACCATGCAAGGCGCTCATCTCAGACATCAGCCACCCGCACCCGGCCGCAAGCCGGTGCCGCGGGGTGCCAGCCGAATGGTGGCGAAAGAGCCGATGTCCGCGCGCCTGCCGAAAGCCAATTTCAGTTTTCTGAAAAGCCTGTTCTGGCCGGTGCTGCTGGTGGCACTGGGCTTTGGCACCTACGAAGGTGCGCAGCGTTTGCTGCCGTATGCCGACCGGCCGATCAGCAAGATCGCGGTGCAGGGCGACTTGAGTTACATCAGCCAGCAGGCGGTGCAGCAGCGGATCGCACCGTTCGTGGCGTCGAGCTTCTTCACCATCGACCTCGCCGGTATGCGTACCGAGCTTGAGCAGATGCCGTGGATCGCCCACGCCGAAGTGCGCCGGGTATGGCCGGACCAAGTGGTGATCCGCCTCGAAGAACAATTGCCGGTGGCGCGCTGGGGCGACGAGTCGCTGCTCAACAACCAGGGCCAGGCGTTCACGCCCAAGGAACTGGCGAACTACGAACACCTGCCGCAGCTGTTCGGCCCACAACGGGCTCAGCAGCAGGTGATGCAGCAGTATCAGGTGTTGAGCCAGATGCTGCGGCCGCTGGGTTTTTCGATTGCACGCCTGGAATTGCGTGAACGCGGCAGCTGGTTCCTGACCACCGGTGCCGGCAGTTCCGGCCCCGGCATCGAGTTGCTGCTGGGACGCGGCAACCTGGTGGAAAAGATGCGCCGCTTCATCGCCATCTATGACAAGACGCTGAAAGAGCAGATTACGAACATTGCGCGCATCGATCTGCGCTACGCCAACGGCCTTGCTGTTGGCTGGCGGGAACCCGTAGCGCCGACGACAGCCCAACCCGCTGTCGCAAAGAATTAAGAAGAGGCAGGACCCATGGCAAACGTGCAAAGCGGCAAAATGATCGTCGGTCTGGATATCGGCACCTCCAAAGTGGTGGCGCTGGTAGGCGAGGTCGCGGACGACGGCCAGCTGGAAATCGTCGGGATCGGCACACATCCGTCCCGCGGCCTGAAGAAGGGCGTGGTGGTCAACATCGAATCCACCGTGCAGTCGATCCAGCGTGCGATCGAAGAAGCCCAACTGATGGCCGGCTGCCGCATTCACTCGGCGTTCGTCGGCGTGGCCGGCAATCACATTCGCAGCCTGAACTCCCACGGCATCGTCGCGATCCGTGATCGCGAAGTCAGCTCGGCCGACCTTGAGCGCGTGCTCGACGCCGCCCAGGCCGTGGCGATTCCGGCTGACCAGCGCGTGCTGCACACCCTGCCGCAGGATTACGTGATCGATAACCAGGAAGGCGTGCGCGAGCCGCTGGGCATGTCCGGCGTGCGTCTGGAAGCCAAGGTTCACGTGGTCACCTGCGCCGTCAACGCCGCACAGAACATTGAAAAATGCGTGCGTCGCTGCGGTCTGGAAATCGACGACATCATTCTCGAGCAACTGGCTTCGGCCTACTCGGTGCTGACCGACGACGAGAAAGAACTGGGCGTGTGCCTGGTCGACATCGGCGGCGGCACTACCGACATCGCGATCTTCACCGAAGGCGCGATCCGTCACACCGCGGTGATCCCGATTGCCGGTGATCAGGTGACCAACGACATCGCCATGGCGTTGCGCACCCCGACCCAGTACGCCGAAGAAATCAAGATCCGCTATGCCTGCGCCCTGGCGAAACTGGCCGGTGCCGGCGAAACCATCAAGGTGCCGAGCGTCGGCGACCGTCCACCGCGCGAACTGTCGCGTCAGGCCCTGGCCGAAGTGGTCGAGCCGCGTTACGACGAACTGTTCACCCTGATTCAGGCCGAGCTGCGTCGCAGCGGCTACGAAGACCTGATTCCGGCGGGCATCGTGCTCACCGGCGGTACATCGAAAATGGAAGGCGCGACCGAACTGGCCGAAGAAATCTTCCACATGCCGGTACGCCTCGGCGTGCCGCATGGCGTGAAAGGTCTGGATGACGTAGTGCGCAACCCGATTTATTCCACTGGCGTCGGTTTGTTGATGTACGGCCTGCAAAAGCAGTCCGACGGAGTTTCGTTCTCCGGCATCGGCAGCCGCGACAGCTACAGCAGCGAAGAGCCTCAGGCGCCGCTGCTGGACCGCTTGAAAAAATGGGTCCAGGGCAATTTTTAAAGCTTTACCGCAACACCGCTACAAACAGCAGTAGGCGAAAAAACTAGAGAATGTAAGGAGAGGGAAAATGTTCGAACTCGTAGACAACATCCCCGCAAGCCCGGTAATCAAAGTTATCGGTGTCGGCGGTGGCGGCGGCAACGCTGTCAATCACATGGTCAAGAGCAACATCGAAGGCGTTGAGTTCATCTGCGCCAACACCGATGCTCAAGCGCTGAAAAACATCGGCGCGCGGACCATCCTGCAACTGGGCACTGGCGTGACCAAAGGCCTGGGCGCTGGCGCCAATCCTGAAGTCGGCCGTCAAGCCGCTCTGGAAGACCGCGAGCGCATCGCTGAAGTGCTGGCCGGCACCAACATGGTGTTCATCACCACTGGCATGGGCGGCGGTACCGGTACCGGTGCGGCGCCGATCATCGCTGAAGTGGCCAAGGAAATGGGCATCCTGACCGTTGCGGTCGTGACCCGTCCGTTCCCGTTCGAAGGCCGCAAGCGTATGCAGATCGCCGACGAAGGCATCCGCATGCTCTCGGAAAGCGTCGACTCGCTGATCACCATTCCGAACGAAAAACTGCTGACCATCCTCGGCAAGGACGCCAGCCTGCTGTCGGCTTTCGCCAAGGCTGACGATGTTCTGGCCGGTGCCGTTCGCGGTATCTCCGACATCATCAAGCGTCCGGGCATGATCAACGTCGACTTCGCCGACGTACGTACCGTGATGAGCGAAATGGGCATGGCGATGATGGGCACTGGCTGCGCCAGCGGTCCGAACCGTGCACGTGAAGCCACCGAAGCGGCAATCCGCAACCCGCTGCTGGAAGACGTCAACCTGCAAGGCGCACGCGGCATTCTGGTGAACATCACCGCCGGTCCTGACCTGTCCCTGGGTGAGTACTCCGACGTCGGTTCGATCATCGAAGCCTTCGCTTCCGAGCACGCGATGGTCAAGGTCGGTACCGTTATCGATCCGGACATGCGCGACGAGCTGCACGTGACTGTGGTTGCCACCGGTCTGGGCGCGAAGATCGAGAAGCCTGTGAAGGTTATCGACAACACCGTTCACACCTCCATGGCTTCGGCTCAGGTGCAACAACCGGCTCCGGCCCGTCAGGAGCAGCCTGCGGTGAACTACCGTGATCTGGACCGTCCGACCGTCATGCGCAACCAGGCTCAGGCCGGTGCTGCGGCTGCCGCGAAGATGAATCCGCAGGATGACCTGGACTACCTGGACATTCCGGCATTCCTGCGTCGTCAGGCCGATTGATGGAATGTATCAGGGCTATGAAGGTGATTGGTGTTCAGCAAAGGCATGGTCTGCTATCATCGCCAGCCTTTGTTGATACCAGTTCGCAATTTGCGCTGAAGCGGCCCAAGCCATGATTAAACAACGCACACTGAAAAATATTATCCGTGCCACAGGTGTAGGCCTGCACTCCGGTGAGAAGGTCTACCTGACCCTCAAGCCTGCGCCTGTCGACACTGGCATTGTGTTTTGTCGCGCTGACCTCGACCCTGTGGTGCAGATTCCTGCCCGCGCGGAAAACGTCGGTGAAACCACTATGTCGACGACGCTGATCAATGGCGACGTCAAAGTGGACACGGTAGAGCACTTGCTCTCGGCCATGGCTGGCCTGGGCATCGATAACGCCTACGTCGAGCTCTCCGCGTCCGAAGTCCCGATCATGGATGGCAGCGCTGGACCCTTCGTATTCCTGATTCAATCGGCAGGCCTGGAAGAACAGGACGCCGCCAAGAAATTCATCCGCATCCTGCGTGAAGTGACAGTGGAAGACGGCGACAAGCGCGCCACTTTCGTCCCTTTCGAAGGCTTCAAGGTGAGCTTCGAGATCGATTTCGATCACCCGGTATTCCGGGACCGCACCCAAAGTGCAAGCGTGGACTTTTCCAGCACTTCGTTCGTAAAAGAAGTCAGTCGCGCCCGTACCTTTGGTTTCATGAGTGACATCGAGTACCTGCGCAAGCACAACCTCGCACTCGGCGGCAGCGTGGAAAACGCGATCGTGGTCGACGCCGATGGCGTGTTGAACGAAGACGGTCTTCGTTATGAAGACGAATTCGTCAAGCACAAGATCCTCGATGCGATTGGCGACCTGTACCTGCTGGGCAACAGCCTGATTGGTGAGTTCAAAGGCTTCAAGTCCGGTCATGCACTGAACAACCAGCTGCTGCGCAAATTGATTGAGCAGACAGATGCGTGGGAAGTGGTGACGTTCGAAGACGCCAGCACCGCACCGATCTCTTACATGCGCCCTGTAGCGGCTGTGTAAGTAAAAAACCTCTCTAGTTTTTTGAAGGCCATCCTCGGATGGCCTTTTTTTATACCTGTGGTTTTTGTATTGCCTGGGATGGCCCTATCGCGAGCAGGCTCACTCCTACAGGGGGAACGCATTCCAATTGTAGGAGTGAGCCTGCTCGCGATAGGGCCGGTGGGGCCACTGCCCTCTCAAACCGATACCACCACCCGATTGCGTCCGCCTTCCTTGGCCTGATACAAGGCCTTGTCCGCGGCAAACAACAACTGCTCCAGGGTCATCTCGCTCGCTGTCGTCCATGTGGCGATGCCGATACTCACGGTCATCGCCCGCTCAGCGCCTTCGGTCCACGGCAGGTTTTCCACAGCGCAGCGGATCTGCTCGGCGATCTGCCGCGCCCCTGCGCTGTCGGTCTCGGCGAGAATCACCGAAAACTCTTCGCCGCCATAACGCGCAACCAGATCCGCCGGACGTCGTACATTTGCCGTGATCACCTTGGCCAGCTCACGCAAGACCTGATCGCCGGCCTGATGGCCATGTCGGTCGTTGAAGGCCTTGAAGTGGTCGGCATCGATCATCATCACCGACAGCGGCTGGCCCGAGCGTTGCGCGCGGAACCACTCATGACGCAGGGTCTGATCGAGCATGCGCCGGTTGGCCACGCCGGTCAGGTCATCGGTGGCGGCCAGTTGCGCCAGCTCGCGTTCGGCGCGATGGCGCAAACGCAGTTCCCGGGCGAGCAGCCAGGTCAGCCACAACAGGCCAAGGCACAGCACACCGGTGGCGCCACTGATCAATATCGCCGTGCGCCGCCAGGTGCCGAACACCTCATCACTGGACAGCGCGACCATTACGGTCAACGGCAGATTGCCGACCCGCGAGTAGGTATAGAGCCGGCGTTGTTTATCCATGCTCGAGGTGCTGGTGAAACTGCCGCTGCCATCGCGATCATTGAGGATGCGCACAACGTTGGGCCGATTGCCGAAGCTCTTGCCCACCGAATCGCTTTGCAGGTACGGCTTCTGCGCGAGCAGCACGCCGTCGCTGTTGATGATATTCAGCGTGCTGTCGGTGCCAATGTCGAGGCTTTTGAACAGTTCGTCGAAGTAGTCGAGTTTCAACGACGCCACCGCCACACCGAGGAATTCACCGGTCTGCGAGGAGATGCGTCGACTGAAGCTGATGCGCCACTGATCGGCCTCGTCGCAATCGCAACGGGTCTTGAACGGCCGGCTGATGAACATGCCCATCTCGCGGTTGAACGCATGGGCGAGGAAATAATCCCGGTCAGCGAAATTGCCCGGTTTCGGTTCGATACGTGAGGAGTCGGCGACGACCTCGCCATGCTTGTCCAGCAGCAGGATGTCGCCTTTGAAGCGCGCGGTGGCCGAGCGATCGAACAGCGCCAGGTGACGGATCTGCGGCGAGACCTGCTGCAAGTCGTCACGCTGGGCGGCGGCGATCAGGCCTTGCAGCGTCAGGTCGTACAGCTCGACGGTGCGCAGCACATCGGCGTCGATCAGTTGCGCGATGGTGGTCGCCCGGCGGGTGGCGGCGTCCTGCGCACTGGCGTACTCGCGGATCAGCAGGAAGGTGACGATGCACACCATCGCAATCACGGTCAGCAGACTGCCGAGGATCAGCAGGCGCTCGGGGCGACCGGTCTGGCCTGTGACGGGAGGTGTGCGGCTGGCGATCATAATGGGGAGCCGGTTGGAGTGGTTTCATAAGCTTAGTTGGGCTGACGCCGGACGAACCTGTGGGAGCGAGCCTGCTCGCGAAAGCTGATTGTCAGTCAACATCTGCGTTGAATGACACACCGCTTTCGCGAGCAGGCTCGCTCCCACAGGATAGATCACAGGATCTGAAAAACGCCGCGCCGATCTTAGAAGACGTTGATCGGGTAGTCGATGATCACGCGGTATTCATCTGTATCCGAATCAATCGCGCCGTAGCCATTGCCGCCACGGTTGGTCGCCCATTGCAGGCGCACCGCCAGGTCCTTGGCCTGACCGCTTTGCACGATGTACTGCAAATCGATATCGCGCTCCCAGTGTTTGGCGTTGCGGCCATCAGCGCTGTACCAGCTGGAATAGCCTGGGTTGTCCGGATCGGCTTTGGTCAGGTCGACCGTGCCGCGCGAATAGGACAGCGCCGAAGTCAGCCCTGGCAGGCCGACACCCGTGAAGTCGTAAGCGTACTTGAGCTTCCACGAGCGTTCGTTCGGCCCGTTGAAATCCGAGTATTGCTGGGAGTTGTCCAGGTAAACGCTGTCGCCCTGGCTGATGTAGTCGAACGGTGTGTTGCCGTTGACCCGCTGGTACGCGGCGGTAACGCTGTGGCTGCCGATGCCGACGGTCAGATGCGCGCTCCAGGTGTTGTTGTCTATGTCGCCGAGCAGCGCATCACCGGTGTCTTGCGTGTGATAGAAATGCAGGCCCGGGTTGAGGCTGACCAGATCGTTCAGTTGCCAGGTGTAGTCGAGGTCGTAGTAGTACTGGTTCCAGATGTCTTTCAGCTCAGAGGCATAGAGGCTACTGGTCAGACCTTCGACACCGCTCCAGGCCACACCAGCCCAAGTCAGGTGCTGACTCTCATCGCCATCGGCGAGGGTGCCGTAGGACGTACCGATTCGCGTGTGACCGCTCTGGTTATACGGCTTGGTGAAACTGGCCTGGCCACCTTCGATCAGCCAGCCGTCGAAACTGTGATTGGCGAGGCTGATACCGCGAAACGTCTGCGGCAGCATCCGCGTGTCGCCGCCGGCAATCACCGGGTTGGTGAGGAACAGGTCACCGGCCTTCAACTCGGTATCGAACGCACGCAGCTTCAACGTTCCGCCTGCGGTGGAGAACGAGCCTGGCGCTTTGCCGTTGCCATCGCTGATCGGCAGGATACTCGAACCGTCGGTACCGCCACCGCCGTCGAGTTTCAGGCCGAGCATGGCGTGGGCATCAAAACCGAAGCCAACCGTGCCCTCGGTATAGCCGGACTGGAACACCCCGAGAAAACCCTGGCCCCACTCGATGTTGTCGTCCGCTTGCTGCAAGCGGTTGCGATTCATGTAGTAGTTGCGGGCGTTCAGGTTGAGACTCGAACCTTCGACGAAGCCTTGTTCAGCAGGCTCGTCGGCGTGGGCGGTGGGAACAATCGTTGCGGCCATTGCAATGAACAGCGGGGTAAGGCGGGCAGGGAAAAACACGTGCGGTGGAGCTCCTTGGGTCAGCGGGCCGCTCTGTTTCTTGAGCAGCTTGATGTTTCTTGTTGTTACAGACGCACCAGACGGCTTTCAGACCACAACGAAAAAAGGCCGCTGAACGGCAGCGGCCTGGAGGGACGACGGTTGAACGGGAAGAGCCAAACAACCGCGTCGAGGGAAACCTTTCGCGGTGCGACTCAGCTGTCTTTCTCGATTACTTGAGTCTGGGAATTGGCGGCCTGCGGGGATTGCGTCGCGTCTTGAGCCTTGGCCATCACTTCGGCCTGATGCTGATCGAATGCCTGCGCGCGCGCGACTTTTTGCGCCACGAAGGTTTGCGATTCTTCAGCCATCGCCATCGGCGACAGGATCAATGAGGACAAAACGAACGCGCTGGCAATACCCATACTGTTGGACATCTGGAAAACCTTCTTGCTTGGCAAGTGCTGTTTGGTGCGGGCAAAGATAAGGTTGCCGAGGGTTGGGAAACAGCGTGATTTTCATAAATGACTGTTACAGCAAAAGCAAAGATCGCAGCCTTCGGCAGCTCCTACAAGGGCGTGTCGTACACCTGTAGGAGCTGCCGAAGGCTGCGATCTTTTGATCTTTTCAGACCGGAAGGTGAATGCCGAAGGTGTTCATGCCCCCGTCACTGCGTACAAACACATCCCCGCCGTGCATCAGCGCGATCGCCTTGACGATCGCCAGCCCCAAGCCGTGGTTATTGCCGCTGTTGCTGCGCGAGGCATCGACCCGATAAAAGCGCTCGAACAACCTCGGCAAATGCTCACTGGCAATCGGCGTCCCGGGATTGGCCACGCCGATGCTCACCTGATGTTCTTGAACCTCGATGCGCACTTCGATCACCTGTCCCGGTTCGGTGTGCTGCACCGCGTTGCTCAGCAAGTTGATCAGCGCCCGGCGCAAATGCGCGACCTCAATCTGGACCTGCGCATCGCCGCTGACCTGCACTTCAACCTGAGCGTCCTCGAGAATGAAATCCAGATAATCCAGGGTCGTCGCCACCTCATCAGCCAGTGACGTCGAGGTCAGTTTGGTTGCCTTGTTGCCCTGATCGGCGCTGGCCAGGAACAACATATCGTTGATGATCGAACGCAGTCGCTCCAGCTCTTCGAGGTTCGATTGCAGCACTTCGAAATAGTGTTCGGCCGAGCGCCCGCGGGTCAGCGCGACCTGGGTCTGGCCGATCAGGTTGGTCAGCGGTGACCGCAGTTCATGGGCGACGTCGGCGTTGAACGACTCCAACCGCGAATAGGCCAGTTCCACCCGTTCCAGCGTCGAATTGAACGACTCGACGAACTGCTCCAGTTCCGGCGGCAACGGCGATAGACGCAAGCGCCCGGCGCGTAGTGGTGGTGCCAGGCGCTGAGCTTCCTGCGACAGTTTGATCAACGGCTTGAGGCCGATGCGCGCCACCCAATAGCCCAGCGCCGAAGCCATCAGCACACCGGCGATCGCCAGACCGATCAGTGCGATCAGCAGATTGTGCTGCGTCTCATGGAAGGTTTCGGTATCGATGCCGATCATGAAGCGCAGCGACGGGCGCTGGTCCTTGGCCGGCAACTCGGTCAGCAGCACTTTCAGGGGGTAGGGATGGTCGGCCAGATGCAGGTCATGCATGCCCAGCGGACCCTGAGCGAAGGCCCGAATCGCGGCATCGGGTTGTCCATATTCGTAACCCGGATTACCACTGACCACCCAGAACCGGATGCGCTTGTCTTCTTCGCCGAGCAGCTTCAGCTTGGCGTTGATCTTCACCCAATGTTCCGGTGTGCCGAAGCGATTGAGCGCCGACTCGAGCACGCTGTAACGCGCATCCAGCTCAGCTTCCGGCAACAGCCCCAAGCCCTTGTCGACCTGTTGATACAGTGCGCCACCAATCAACAGAAACACCACGAGCGCCACCAGCGTGAACATCCCGCTTAAACGCAGGGCAATCGAGTTACTGGACACCACGGCTCTCCAGTACATAACCCATGCCGCGAATGGTGTGCAGCAGTTTTTCGTGGAACGGGCCATCCAGTTTGGCGCGCAGGCGTTTGATCGCGACTTCGACGACGTTGGCATCACTGTCGAAATTGATGTCCCAGACCATCTCGGCGATCGCAGTTTTCGAGAGGATTTCGCCCTGGCGACGGGCGAGCACGCTGAGCAGGGAAAACTCTTTCGCGGTCAGATCCAGGCGCGTGCCGGCGCGGGTGGCCTTGCGGCTGATCAGGTCGATCCACAGGTCGGCGATGGTTACTTGCACCGGCTCATGGCCGCCGCTGCGCCGGGTCAACGCTTGCAGGCGGGCGACCAGCTCGAGGAAGGAAAACGGCTTGCCGAGGTAATCGTCGGCACCGTCGCGCAGGCCCTTGATGCGGTCTTCGACGCGCTCGCGGGCGGTGAGCATGATCACCGGGGTCTGTTTGCGCGCACGCAACGCGCGCAGCACGCCGAAGCCATCGAGCCCCGGCAACATGACGTCGAGGACGATCACTGCGTAGTCGCATTCCAGCGCCAGATGCAGGCCTTCAACGCCGTCGCGGGCAAGGTCCACGGTGTAGCCCTGTTCGGTCAGGCCACGGTGCAGATAGTCCGCGGTTTTTTCTTCGTCTTCGATAATCAGAACGCGCATGACCGCCTCAGTCTGTGGTCGCCAATGCCGTTGCGGGCGTTGGGGCTGGTGGGTGTGAGTGCCGGTGAAACAGCCGTTCGAGCCATAAGTATATGACCGGGGTGGTGAACAGCGTCAGCATCTGGCTGACCAGCAAACCGCCGACCACGGCAATGCCCAATGGCTGGCGCAGTTCGGCGCCGGTGCCGTAGCCGAGCATCAGCGGCAACGCGCCGAGCAGCGCGGCGAGGGTGGTCATGATGATCGGCCGGAACCGGGTGATGCACGCCTCGAAAATCGCCTCTTGCGGCGCCAGTCCGCGCTGGCGCTGCGCCTCGAGGGCAAAGTCGATCATCAGGATGCCGTTCTTCTTGACGATACCGATCAGCAGCACCAGCCCGATCAACGCCATGATCGAAAAGTCCTGACCACAGATCCACAGCATGATCACCGCGCCGAGGCCTGCCGCTGGCAACGTCGAGATGATCGTCAGCGGATGCACGAAGCTTTCATAAAGCACGCCGAGAATGATGTACACCGCCACCAGCGCCGCCAGAATCAGCCACGGCTGACTGGCCAGCGAACTCTGGAACGCCTGCGCCGCGCCCTGGAAATTGCCGCTGATCGCGGTGGGCATGCCGATCTCGGCCTTGGCCTGATTGAGCAGAATCACCGCATCGCCCAGCGCCACGCCCGGGGCGAGGTTGAAGGACAGGTTGGCGGCGGGGAACATGCCGTCGTGGGCAATCGACAGCGGGCCGATGGTCGGCGCGTCAAACCGGGCCAGCGCCGAGAGCGGCACCATTTCTCCGCTGAGCGGCGAACGCAGGTAGAAATAGTTGAGGCTTTCGGCCTTGCCGCGTTGCCTGGTGTCCAGCTCGAGAATCACGTTGTACTGGTTGACCTGAGTCTGGAATTCATTGATCTGCCGTTGGCCGAACGCATCGTACAGCGCCTCGTCGACATCGCTGGCAGTCAGGCCAAAACGCGCCGCTGCGCTACGGTCGATGCTGATGTGAGTGATGCTGCCGCCCAGTTGCAGATCATTGGAAATGTCGCGGAACGCCGGGTTGCTGCGCAGTTTCTCGGTCAGGCGCTGCGTCCAGGTGGCGAGGGTCGCGCCGTCATTGCTCTTCAGCACGTATTGATACTGCGCACGGCTCGGGCCGGAGCTGAGGTTGATGTCCTGCCCTGCGCGCAAATACAGAACGATGCCGGGGACTTTCATCAGTTGCGGACGGATGCGGTCGATGAACTGGCTGGCGCTGACGTCGCGATCGCCGCGTTTTTTCAAGGCGATCCAGAAGCGCCCGTTGGCGATGGTCTGGTTGCTGCCGGAAACACCCACCGAATGGGAAAACGCCTGCACCGCCGGATCGGCCGCGACGATTTCCGCCATGGCCAAGTGTTTTTTCACCATCTCGCCGTAGGAAATGTCCGCAGCGGCTTCAGTGGTGCCGAGGACGAAACCGGTGTCCTGCACCGGAAAGAACCCCTTGGGAATGAAAATGTAGCCGGCAACCGCCAACGCCAGCGAGAGACCGAACACACCAATCATCAGTTTCTGATGGTCGAGGGCGCGGCGCAGACCCTTTTCGTACCAGCCGAGCAGGCGCTCACTGAAACCGGGTTTGGCGTTCGCGTGATGTACCGGTTTACGCATAAACAGCGCGGCGAGGGTTGGCGCCAGCGTCAGCGACACCACCACGGAAATCATGATGGTGGACGTCGCGGTCAGGGCGAATTCCTTGAACAGCCGCCCGACCACACCGCCCATGAACAGCAGCGGGATGAACGCCGCTACCAGCGAGAAACTGATCGAAACGACGGTGAAGCCAATCTCGCCGGCACCCTTGATCGCCGCCTCGCGCATGTCATCGCCGGCCTCGAGATGGCGGTGAATGTTCTCCACCACGACAATCGCATCGTCGACCACGAAGCCGACCGCGACGACGATCGCCACCAGCGTCAGGTTGTTCAGGCTGAAACCGAGCACGTACATCAGGGCGAAACTGGCGATCAGCGAGACGCCGAGCACCGCCGAAACAATCAGGGTCGCCGACAACTGCCGCAGGAACAGCGCCATGACTGCGACCACCAGCAGGATCGCGATCAGCAAGGTGATCTCAACCTCATGCAGCGAAGCGCGAATGGTCTGCGTGCGGTCGATCAGGGTTTTCACCTGCACCGAGGCCGGCAGCATGGCTTCGAGACCGGGGAGGGCGGCTTGGATGCGGTCGACGGTCTCGACAATGTTGGCGCCGGGCTGGCGCGAGATCACCAGATTCACCCCCGGACGATCACCCGCCCACGCCTGCACGTAGGCATCTTCCGCACCGTTGACGACTCTGGCGACATCGCGCAGGTGAACCGGTGCGCCATCCTTGTAGGAAACGATGAGCTGGCTGTAGTCCTCGGGGTGGAACAACTGGTCGTTGGTCGACAGCGTCGAGATACTCGATTCGCCGTACAGCGCACCTTTGGCGAGGTTCAGACTGGTCTGCTGGATCGCCAGCCTGATGTCGGCCAGCGTCAGGCCAATCGCCGCGAGTTTGTCCGCCGACGCCTGCACGCGAATCGCCGGACGTTGCTGACCGGTGATGTTGATCTGGCCGACGCCGTCGATCTGACTGATCTGCCGGGCGAGCAGGGTTTCCACCAGGTCGCTGAGTTCGGTGCCGGGCATCTGTGTGGAGCTGACACTGAGGATCAGCACCGGGCTGTCGGCCGGGTTGACCTTCTTCCACGTCGGCAGCGTCGGCATATCCTTGGGCAGCTTGCCGGCGGCGGTGTTGATCGCCGCCTGGACTTCCTGGGCGGCGGTGTCGATGCTTTTGTCGAGGGTGAATTGCAGGGTCAGCAGGGTTGAGCCCAGCGCACTGCTCGAGGTCATCTGGGTCATGCCGGGGATGGCACTGAATTGCACCTCCAGCGGCGTCGCCACCGAAGACGCCATGGTGTCCGGGCTGGCGCCGGGCAACTGCGCCGAGACTTGAATCGTAGGAAATTCCGCTTCTGGCAGTGGAGCAATCGGCAAGCGCGGGAAGGCAATCGCCCCGACCAGCACCAGCGCGATCGTCAACAGGATCGTCGCCACCGGGTGATCGATGCACCAGGTCGAGATGCCTTTGTGCGAATTCATGGCTTCGGCTCCGCCTGCACCACTTGCGGCGGCTCACTCATGACTTGCACGCTCGACCCCGGCTTGAGCCGCGACTGGCCGTCGGTCACCAGCACGTCACCGGCGTTGACGCCTTTGATGATGTCCTGGCCGCTGCCCTGATACACCATCTGCACCGGCACCGCCTCGACCTTGTCGTCCTTCACGCGGTAAACGAAGTGTTGTTCAAGGCCACGTTGTACGACGGTGGGCGGAACGACCAGCGCATCTTTATCCACAGCCGTCTGAATTTTTACCGTCACTAGCAAACCCGGCCAGAGCTTCTGGCTGGCATTGGCGAACTCGGCCTTGGCGCGGATGGTGCCGGTGTTGGCGTTGATCTGATTGTCGATCAGGGTCAGATGACCTTCGCCGAGCAGATTGCCGGTTTCGCCATCGGTGTCGGCGCCGATATAGGCCTTGACCGGTGCGCGTTGCGGATCGCTGATCAGGCTCTGCAGGGTCGGCAGCATTTGCTGCGGCAGGGAGAACTCGACAGCGATCGGATCGATCTGGGTAACGGTGAACAGGCCTTGAGTGTCGGTCATGCGCAGGAAGTTGCCTTCATCGACCGTACGAATACCGACGCGCCCGGTGACTGGGGAGCGAATCTGCGTGTAGGACAGTTGCACCTGCGCCGCATCGATCGAGGCCCGATTGCCTTGCGCCGTGGCTTTGAGCTGATTGACCAGCGCTTGCTGCTGGTCGAAGGTCTGCTTCGACACGCCGTCGTCGACGCTGAGCAATTTGTAGCGCTTGAGATTGACCAGCGCGACCTGCAACTGCGCCTGGCTCTCGCCCAACTGCGCCCGGGCCTGATCAAGGCTGGCGCGGATCGAGCGGTCGTCGATGGTGGCGAGCAGGTCGCCTGCTTTGACCAGTTGACCTTCCTTTACCAGAATTTTCGTCAGGATCCCGTCGATCTGCGCACGCACCACCACACTGTGGAGCGAGAGCACCGAGCCGATGCCGCTGGTATAACGCGGCACGTCTTTGGCGCTGACCGTCACCACGCGCACAGGAATGGCGGTCGGGCTGGCCAGTTTGGCCGGTGCCGGTTTGAGCACAAACCACAGGCCGGCGGCTGCCAGCAAAATCAGGAGAGAGGCGAGCAGGATTTTATTTTTCTGAATGGACATGCGCGGCGCCGAAGTCTGGAGTTTGGGCAGATTGGCCAGTTATAAACCGGTCAGGCGGTCGGCAGGGTGACGGCTGGCTGTCAGGATTGTCAGTTTCCGATGTTAATTGCAGTAGCTGCGATTACGGTTGAGTTGATAAGTCCCTAAAAGGGACCTATCGTTCCTTTTTTGGGACTCTTCGGTTTGCGCCAGTGGAAAACCTTTCTTTAAGCGAAGCCCTGTTCACCGCCACCCAGCAAAAAGTATTGGGATTGTTGTTCGGCAAGCCTGACCAGACGTTCTACGCCAACGAAATTGTGCGCTGGGCGCAGGTTGGCAAAGGCGGGCTGATGCGTGAACTCGATCGATTGCAACGAGCCGGGATCCTCAGCATGACACGAGTGGGTAACCAGACCCATTACCAGGCCAACCCCGCCTGTCCTATCTACGCGGAGCTTCTGGGCATCACGCGTAAGACATTCGGTTTTGCCGAGCCTCTTCGTCAGGCATTAGAGCCGTTTGCCGAACAGATCACGTGGGCGTTCGTGTATGGCTCCATTGCCAAAAACTCGGCGAACACACTCAGTGACATAGATCTCATGCTGATTGGCGAAGGCCTGCACTACAGTGAGTTGATGGAGCGACTCATGCCGTTGGAGGAGCAATTGAGGCGTCCCATCAACCCGACGCTATACACCCCGCAAGACTGGGCCAGGAAGCTGGCGGCACAGAACAGTTTTGTCATGCGGGTGATGCAGCAGGAAAAAATCGATCTGTCAGGGGCAAACCCTTTGGAGTCCAAGGATGGGCAGCAACGAGAGTCTGGAGAATCTTCTACGTAGCGGTGTACTGAAAGCGGAGCCACCTGACCGCAAAGAGTGTGAGGGGCTGATGCGCTCGGCTCTGAATAGGCTCAAGGATGCGCACACCTGCACACTCTCGTTTTCCAGCCGGTTCGATTTGGCCTACAACGCCGCTCACGCGCTGGCGCTGACAGCTCTTCGCTTGAGTGGCTATCGATCGGACAAGCGCTATCTGGTATTCCAGTGTCTGATCCATACCACGCAAAGCAGTAAGGTTCAGGTGCGATTGTTTGCGCTGTGCCATGAGCGGCGGAATCTCGCCGAATACGAAGGCTATATGGATGAGGATGACGCGCTTCTTGAGCAGTTGCTGGAGAGCACCTCGCAATTGTTGAGTGACGTTCAACACCGCATGAACTGAAATATCATCACGCAGTGTCAGTACCAAGCAGCCATTCAGCGCATCGCGCAAATCTTCAGATGCCGAGCCAGAGCGCACAGGTATACTGCGCGCCTTTGCGGCTCACTGATCGGGCCGACTTTTTGTTCCCGGAGCTTTTATGACTTCCCCGACCCAACCGCCGGTTGACGACGCTGTGAGCGACGTCCCGGCTGACGTGGCTGATGCCAGCGAAACCAAGGCCGAGATTCCAGCGTTCAAGTTCCCGTTCAAACCGGGCGAGCTGGCATCGGCGAAAGGCTCGAATCAGCCGTGGTACAAGAATGGCGCGAAGAATGGCCACACCAAGACCCCAGGCATGGCGCCGCCGGGTACGCGTCGGTCGATGGGCAAGCGCTGACATCGGAAAGTGATGGTGCTTGTGCTGGCCTCTTCGCGAGCTCCCACAGGTTTTGTGTCTGGCGCAGATCCAATGTGGGAGCGAGCCTGCTCGCGAAGGCGGCAGCCGCTACACCACGAATATCAGATCAAGCCGCGCGCAATGAAATAAACGCGTAAGTCTGCGCCGGTTCAGTCACCACTTGGCCTCCGGCTGCCAGCACTTGCCCGGCCACGTCATCACCTGACAAATGAAACAGCCACTCACTCGGCTGCGCCGCCAGCGGTTGCGCGCTTACTTGGTCGATCACCTGCGCAAACGCATCCATGTTCGGCAAATAAGCGGTAAACCCATCGCCCTTGAGCGCGGTAGTGCGAATCCCGAGCGTCGCGCAGATCGCATCCTTCAGTCTGATGTCATCCCGATCCGCCTGACGCGAACGCTGGATCAGCTCAACCAGTTCCCGATCAACCAACTCACCGCCCACGATCAGCTCCGGCCCCTGTTCCCAGGATTCTGGCGGGCAATCCTTGGCAGCGGGATTGAGCGGGATATGCGGATTGATTTCCGCCGGGTAAATCCGACACACCAGTGGACGCCGCTCGTAGATCCGGCAGCGCTTGTCGTCGTCAAGATTCCGGCAGGGGCCGACGTTGTAGGCGGCGAAAGTGATCGCCACATGAGCATCGGTAGCACCGCTGCGGACCATGGCTGAACGGCGCTCGGCATGTTCGCGCTGCTGCGCTGGCAGGCCCAGACCATTGCCGAGAAAGGCCTCGACCAGCACGATTACCTGACCGCCATCCGCCGCCCACATGCGGGCTTCGGCCAGCGTCAGCGGCACATGGTGGTCGGTGCAGCATTTGCCGCAGCCTACGCAGGAAAACGTCGTATTCATTGAGCGATCTGTCTTCAATCAGGGTGTGAAAGGATGGCGGAAAACCATCGCACAGAACCCGATCGAAGCAAGGACTGCGCCACTCAGTGGGATTTTGTCACCGGGCGGATCGAGTCCCACTCGGTGACGAATGCGGTTTTCGACTGTTTGTTGTAGAGGCACAGCTCGCTGCCTTGCTGGCCTTTCATGTGTTTTTGCGGATATTGGCCTTGCAGCAGAACGGCGGTGTAACCGACGCGATCATCGAATTGCGCGGGCGTGCCGACCGGTTTGACGTTTTTCAGGCCGCTGGCCTTGGTGCAGCTGGCGAGCACGGTTTTGTCGTAGGCGGCCCAGGCGTCGGGGCTGGAGGCGTGGGCCTGGGAGGCGAGGGCGGTGAGGGTGAGCAGGGCGAGGGTGATGGCTTTCATGGTTGGGGCATCCTGGGTTATGGCCAAGGTTGGAGTATGCCTGCGGGTTGGAAGTTGCCTGTGCCGGCGCTATCGCGAGCAGGCTCACTCCTACAGGTTGGAATGCATTTCAAATGTTGGAGTGAGCCTGCTCGCGATGGCGGTGGATCATTCGACGACCAGCTCCCGGCGGACCACATACATCCCGACACTTTCATACAACCGGCGCGCCGGCAGGTTGTCCTCCAGAACCCTCAAATCGACAAACCCTTCACGCCGCTGTTGATAGACGCTGAAAGCATGCAGCAACAACGCTCGCCCAAGTCCCCGGCCCTGCATTCGCGGGTGTACCACCAGATTCTTGATATACGCACTGGTCCAGCACTGCGCCACGCCAACCACACCCTCGGCATCGCAGGCAACGAAGCACAATGAGGGATCGTATTCGGGATCGCTGACAAACCGCTGCTGCCATTCGTCCAGCGGCGGTACTCGACCGCCACCCTGCAGATGTCCGAGTTGCATCAACTGATGCAGCGCTGGCGCCCGCTCCTTGCGGTAGACGGACAACTCAATCCCAAACGGCCACTGCATATTCGGCACCGCTTCACTCAAGTCGCGGCGTAGCAGAAAACAAAACGCTTCGGCCAAGACTCAGTGCCCGTTGGCCGCGACGTGCTTGGCCGCTTCGATCAGACGTTGGGTCAGTTCCGGCGAGGAGAACTTGGTCAGCACTGCATTCGCTCCCGCCAGTCGGGCCTTTTCGCTGTTCATCGCGCTGTCGAGCGAGGTGTGCAGCAGCACGTACAAGTGCGCGAAATCCGGGGTTTCGCGCAGCGTGCGGGTGAAGGCATAGCCGTCCATCTCGGACATTTCGATGTCGGAGACGATCAGGTTGATCTGCTGCGCGGTGCCCTGCAGATCGAGCAGGCAGTCGATGGCTTCCTTGGCACTGCGCGCGGTGTGGCACTGCAGGCCGAGGTTGCGCAGGGTGTGCACCGATTGCTGCAGCGCCACCTGGCTGTCATCGACCACCAGAATCCGCGCGTTGCCGAGGACTTCGGCGTCCTCCATGGTCAGATCGGTCGGCGCCATTTCGATCTGCGCCGGGGCGATGCTGTGGATGACTTTTTCGATATCCAGCACCTGCACCAGCGTACCGTCCACCGAGGTCACGCCGGTGATGTAGGCACGCGAACCGCCGGAGCCGAACGGTGGCGGCCTGATGTCGGTGGTCAGGCAATGGACGATCTTGCTCACCGCCTGCACGTGCAGACCCTGCTTGGAACGGCTGACATCGGTGACGATCAGGCAGCCGCCGTTGGGATCTTCCAGCGGCCGCTCGCCGATCGCGCGGCTGAGGTCGATCACCGACAGCGAGGCACCACGCAGGGAGGCGATGCCTTTGACGTGCGGGTGCGACTCCGGCAGCTTGGTCAGCGGCGGGCAGGGAATGATTTCACTGACTTTCAGCAGGTTGATCGCCATCAGCTTGCCGCTGCGCAAGGTAAACAGCAGAAGCGAAAGTGAATCTGCGCGGGCTTTGGTGGAGGACATAAGAACCTTCTGTGGATGGGCGAGAGTGCAAATCGCCAGAAACCTTTGATGCCGGGTTATCGGCTTGAATGGAGTGGGCTTTAGGTTTGTCGTCACAGATCAAAAGCCCCTCACCCCAGCCCTCTCCCGGAGGGAGAGGGAGCCGACCGAGGTGTCCTGCGTCATACATCGACCTGAAAGATCGAATCGATTATGGACTCGAAGAGTTTGAATCAATTAGCGCACGGGAGTCGGTCACGTTACGGATTCGGTAAATCACACCCAGGTCGACGGAGTTCTCCAATATTCCCGAATCGGCTCCCTCTCCCTCTGGGAGAGGGCTGGGGTGAGGGGGCTTTTGGCACTTGGCGATAATCTTCAGCTTTTCATGCCCAAGCGCTTGGCCATCCGCCCAAGGTTCGCCCGATCCACCCCCAGCTCTCGCGCCGCACTCGCCCAGTTATCCCGATGACGTTCCAGCGCTGCACTGATCAGGCGCCGCTGAAACTCATCAGTGGCACTGCGCAAATCCCCGCCGATCATTGGCATCTCATTGGCCAAGCCTGCGGTAACAGGCACAACCACGTTATCCACAACCTCACGCGGCAAATCCAGATCCGCCGCACTCAGACTCAGGATTTTCGGCCGCACCTTGCAATTACCCAGCGCCTTCAGTGCACTGCGCCCGATCAAATGCTCCAGCTCGCGCACATTCCCCGGCCATGTGTACGCCAGCAGCGCCTCTTGCGCATCGCCGGTCAAGCGCAGGCTGTTAAGGCCCATACGCGAGCGGTTCTGCTCGAGAAAAAAGCCGCTGAGCAGCAACACATCGCGGCCGCGATCGCGCAGCGCCGGCACCCGCAGCGGGTAGACACTCAAGCGGTGATAGAAGTCGGCCCGATAGCGACCGCTGCGTACTTCTTCGGCCAGATCGCGATTGGTCGCGGCAATCAAGCGCACATCAACCTGATGCTCCTTGTCCGAGCCCAGGCGTTGCAACTGTCCGCTCTGCAATACGCGCAGCAATTTGGCCTGGACCGTCAGCGACAGCTCGCCGACTTCATCGAGAAACAGCGTGCCGCCATTGGCCAGTTCGAATTTGCCGCGGCGGTCGCTGGTAGCGCCGGTGAAAGCACCGCGCACGTGGCCGAACAGTTCGCTTTCCACCAGTGTGTCAGGCAGGGCGGCGCAGTTGAGGCTGATGATTGGTTTGTCGGCGCGCGGGGAAGCGGCGTGAATCGCTTGGGCGACCAGCTCCTTGCCGACACCGGTTTCGCCGGTGATCAGCACGGTCAGGTCACTGCCGCCGACCAGATTGATTTCTTCCACCAGACGTTTGTGCGCTTTGCTCTGGCCGATCATTTCGCGGTTCTGCTGGCCGCTGGCCTGACGGTAAACCTCGGCGCGCTGATGTTCATCTTCGGCGCGGGTGGCCAGACGCTCGATGCGCTCGGCAGCGTTGACCGTGGCCGAGGCGAGGCTGGCGAAGGCTTGCAGGGCATCGAGTTCGATCGGCTCGAAACGCTCGGGGTCGAGCGCATCAAGGGTGATCAGGCCCCAGAGTTTCTCATCGACAAATAAAGGACAGCCGAGGCAGTCGTGGACTTCGAGGTGATCGTCGAGGCCATCGACCAATCCGTCATAGGGATCGGGCAGTTCGCTGTCGGCGGCGAAGCGCGTCGGACCGGCGCCGGCCAGCAGAATTTCAAACCGTGGGTGTTCGCTGACTTTGAAGCGGCGGCCGAGGGTGTCGGTACTCAAGCCGTCCACCGCCAGCGGCACCAAGGACTCACCGTCCAGACGCAGTAACGCGGCGGCATCGCAGGGCAACAAGGCGCGCATGGCTTCGAGCAAACGCCGGTAGCGCTCACCTTCGGGCAATTCGCGGGATAGGTCGGCGACCAGAGGCAGCAGGGCGGTAAGCAAGGATTTGGCGGTCATGGTGATGTAGTCAAAGAGACAAAGTGTAGTCGTGATGACTATACGTACATTTGTGTCGAAATGACTATGTTGGTTTCAACTCATTGAATTTAAACGATTAATAAGTTGGCACGAAAGCTGATACTTCTAGTGCAATCTTTCAAGAAAGCGCAGGAGTCACCTTATGCTTAGCGTCCAGGATCGTGCCATCGTCAAATCCACCGTGCCTCTGCTGGAAAGCGGCGGCGAGGCGTTGATCACGCACTTTTATCGCATGATGCTTTCCGAATACCCGCAAGTACGCCCGCTGTTCAACCAGGCGCACCAGGCGAGTGGCGATCAGCCGCGTGCCTTGGCTAACGGCGTGCTGATGTATGCCCGGCACATCGATCAGCTCGACCAGTTGGGCGATCTGGTGGCGAAGATCATCAACAAGCACGTGGCCCTGCAGATTCTGCCCGAGCACTACCCAATCGTCGGCACCTGCCTGCTGCGCGCCATTTCCGAAGTGCTCGGTGAAGAGATCGCCACGCCTGAAGTGATGAGCGCCTGGGGCGCGGCGTACGGACAACTGGCCGACATCCTGATCGGTGCGGAAACCGCGATCTACGATCAGAAGGAACACGCGGTCGGCGGCTGGCGCGGTGCGCGGGAGTTCATCGTCGCGGCGAAAGTGCAAGAGAGCGCCGAAATCACCTCGTTCTACTTCGAACCGGTGGACAAAGGGCCGATTCTTGCGGCTGAACCGGGTCAGTATATCGGCATGAAGCTGCTCCTCGATGGCGAAGAAATCCGCCGCAACTATTCGCTGTCGGCACTGGCCAATCACAGCCAGTACCGCATCAGCGTCAAGCGTGAACCGGGTGGCCGCGCGTCGAATTATCTGCATGATCAACTGCAGGTCGGCTCAAGCATTCAACTGTTCCCGCCATCCGGCGAGTTCACCCTGGCGGCCAGCGACAAACCGCTGGTGCTGATCAGCGGCGGTGTCGGCATTACCCCGACGCTGGCGATGCTGGAAGCGGCGTTGGAGACCGAGCGTCCGGTGCATTTTATCCACTGCGCGCGCAACGGCAGCGTCCACGCGTTCCGTGACTGGGTCGATGGGCTGGCTGAACGTCATCCACAGCTCAAGCGCTTTTATTGCTACGCCGAAGAAGACGGCGTGAGCCCGGCGGCGGATAAGGTCGGCATGCTCAATGAAGAGCTGCTCGGTGAATGGTTGCCGGCGCAGCGTGATGTCGATGCGTACTTCCTCGGGCCGAAAGGGTTCATGGGCGCGATCAAGCGGCATCTGAAAGCGTTGGGCGTGCCGGAGAAACAGAGCCGTTACGAGTTCTTCGGGCCGGCTTCTGCTTTGGAATAACCGTCAACGACCGAGTCGTGTGCATCGCGAGCAGGCTCACTCCTACAGGTTTTGCATTGTTCACAGAGTTTGTGTTCGACGCAGATCCATGGTGGGAGCGAGCCTGCTCGCGAATCTTCTGCGCGCCGCAAAGCTTTGTTGGTTAATCATTCCTTAACCGCTTTATCGTTTATTGCCCCGGTGTAGACTTGCGACAATTTCAGCCGCCGGCCGGCTGGACCATGGACTTACAAGGGAAAGGCAATGAGCGAGGAAACGATGCGGTTGGGACGTGAGCGGCGCTATCTGGTGCTGCTGGGGATCATCTGCCTGGCGTTGATCGGCGGTGCGCTGTACATGCAGATCGTCTTGGGTGAGGCACCCTGCCCGCTGTGCATTCTGCAGCGCTATGCATTGCTGCTGATCGCACTGTTCGCCTTCATCGGCGCGGGCATGCGCAGCCGTCGCAGCATCACCGTGTTCGAAACGCTGGTGGTGATCTGTGCGCTTGCCGGGGCCGCTGTGGCCGGGCATCACGTCTATACGCAGTTCTATCCGGCGGTGAGTTGTGGCGTCGATGTGCTGCAGCCGATTGTCGATGATCTGCCGCTGGCGAAGATCTTCCCGCTGGGCTTCCAGGTCGACGGTTTCTGCTCGACGCCGTATCCGCCGATCCTCGGTCTGTCACTGGCGCAATGGGCGCTGGTGGCGTTCGTGCTGGTGGTGATTCTGGTGCCGCTGCTGACCTCGCGTAATCGAAAAGCGCTGCGCTGAGTCAACTTTTGCGCAGGAGTGCCGATAAACAAAACGCCCCGATTTTCGCTGCTGAAAATCGAGGCGTTTTGCATTTCAGAGCGTTTGTGAAAACACCGTGACGAACGGCAATGAAGCATGCGGCAAGTGTGCGACATGTTGTCACACACAGGCTGTCGCAGGGGCTCGGGATGCGGCGGATTGGCCGCCTGTTACATAAAAACATTGGCCAGTTTCGACGATTTCGGGCTTCAGGGCGGAGGCGCCGGATCAGGCAGTTTTAACAGGCCCCGGCATGTAGGCGAAGGCCTTGGAATATCGGGCTTTGCGCCGGTCAGGCGCTCGTAGGCGGCTCGCAGAGCTGTCTGATTTGAGGCGGTTACATGTGCGCATTTTGCCGGGTTTGTTGAGAAGAGCTTTCAATAACACCCGCAACTTTTGCAAAAATGGCGATGGATTGTTGCTCTGAGTGATAAAAATTATTTCGGGATAAGACATGGTGTATAGGGCGCTACCTATCTACAATCGCCCGCACTGAATTCCCGGCGCTGTTCAGCCTTTATCAAGGAACTGATCAGGAGGTCGGGTGTCGAGCGAGCCGCGAGGCTTTCAAGACACCCAGGTGTCGGTGCCTTTCCAATTTTCCGCACCAAATGGAATTGGTCTGTAACAAGGCCTTTGACCACGAATTCGAATAAGAACTGAACGCTGTCCCAAGGTTTTGTCGAGCGTGAGACGCGCGACGGGCGGCCCTTATTCAATCCAAAGAAAATGCCAACCCTTGGCAGGGTGAAGTGTTGGCGATCAAAACCCAACTGCATTGCGCAAGCTGCTTTAGAGGTCGTGAGATGAGTAAAAACAGGTACCCCAGATTACTAGGCCTAGTGCCGCTGCTCGGCACGTTGCTGCTGGGAGGCTGCAACATGACCTTGCTCAATCCAACGGGCCAGGTCGGCCTGGAACAGCGCAACCTGATCATCACCGCCACGCTGCTGATGCTGTTGGTCGTCGTGCCGGTCATCGTCATGACCTTCCTGTTTGCCTGGAAGTACCGCGCTTCGAACAAGAACGCCGTCTACACGCCGAAGTGGTCGCACTCGACCAAGATCGAAGTGGCCGTATGGACCATCCCGGTGCTGATCATCATCGCCCTGGGTTACATCACTTACATCTCGACTCACGAGCTGGACCCGTATCGTCCGATCGAGTCTGACGTCAAGCCGGTGACCATCGAAGTCGTCGCGCTGGACTGGAAGTGGCTGTTCATCTATCCGGAACAAGGCATCGCCACGGTCAACAAGATCGTGTTCCCGGCGCACACGCCGATCAACTTCAAGATCACCTCCGACGCCGTGATGAACTCGTTCTTCATCCCGGGCCTGGGCGGCCAGATCTACGCGATGGCGGGCATGCAGACCAAGCTGCACCTGATCGCCGACCGCAACGCTGAAATGGACGGTATCTCCGCCAACTACAGCGGCGCCGGTTTCACCGGTATGAAATTCAAGGCCATCTCCACCACTCAGGAAGATTTCGACGCCTGGGTCAGTGAAGTCAAGAAGTCGCCTAAACAGCTTGATCAGGCTGAATACGCAGCCCTGGCCAAACCGAGCCAGAACAACCCAGTCGAGCTCTACTCGTCGGTCACGCCGAACCAGTTCCAGATCATCGTCGACAAGTACGAAGGTATGAAGCCGGGCAAGCCGCTGAAGCACGAGAAGAAAGAGAAAGAAGTGGCGGCCACGGATATTGACGCGGGTTCGCATTCAGCTGCCGGGGCAGAGGAGTAAACGATGTTTGGTAAATTAAGTTGGGAAGCAGTCCCATTCCACGAGCCGATCGTGATGGTGACCATCGCCATGATCGCCCTCGGTGGTCTGGCACTGTTCGCTGCGATCACTTACTTCAAGAAGTGGACGTACCTGTGGACCGAGTGGCTGACTTCGGTCGACCACAAGAAAATCGGCGTGATGTACATCATCGTCGCCATGGTCATGCTGCTGCGCGGCTTTGCCGACGCGATCATGATGCGTACCCAGCTGGCCATGGCCACCGAGGGGTCGCCTGGCTACCTGCCACCTGAACACTATGACCAGATCTTCACCGCTCACGGTGTGATCATGATCATCTTCATGGCGATGCCATTCTTCACCGGCCTGATGAACCTTGCAGTGCCGCTGCAGATCGGTGCGCGTGACGTTGCGTTCCCGTTCCTGAACTCCCTGAGCTTCTGGCTGCTGGTATCCGGCGTTGTGCTGATCAACCTGTCGCTGGGTATCGGTGAATTCGCCAAGACCGGTTGGGTTGCGTATCCGCCGCTGTCGGGTCTGCAATACAGTCCTGGCGTAGGTATGGATTACTACATCTGGGCGCTACAGCTATCCGGATTGGGTACGACGTTAACCGGGGTCAACTTCCTCGCGACCGTACTGAAAATGCGTACCCCTGGCATGAAACTGATGGACATGCCGATCTTCACCTGGACCTGCACCTGGGCAAACGTTCTGATCGTGGCTTCGTTCCCGATCCTGACCGCGACCCTGGCACTGCTGACCCTTGACCGTTACATGGATTTCCACATTTTCACCAATGAACTTGGTGGCAATCCGATGATGTACGTCAACCTGTTCTGGGCGTGGGGCCACCCTGAGGTTTACATCCTGATCCTGCCGGCTTTCGGCATCTTCTCGGAAGTGATCTCGGCCTTCACCGGCAAGAAACTGTTCGGCCACCACTCGATGATCTACGCCTCGGGCGCGATCTCGGTACTGGGCTTCATGGTCTGGCTGCACCACTTCTTCACCATGGGTTCGGGTGCAAGCGTCAACGCCTTCTTCGGTCTGGCGACGATGCTGATTTCCATCCCGACGGGTGTGAAGCTGTTCAACTGGCTGTTCACCATCTACCAGGGCCGTCTGCGCTTCACCAGCCAGGTAATGTGGACCCTGGGCTTCATGGTGACCTTCGCCATCGGCGGCATGACCGGCGTACTGCTGGCCATTCCGGGTGCTGACTTCGTGCTGCACAACAGCCTGTTCGTGATCGCGCACTTCCACAACGTGATCATCGGCGGTGCGGTATTCGGTTACATCGCTGGCTTCGCGTTCTACTTCCCGAAAGCGTTCGGCTTCAAGCTGCACGAAGGCTGGGGCAAAGCAGCGTTCTGGTTCTGGATCTCGGGCTTCTTCGTCGCGTTCATGCCGCTCTATGCACTGGGCTTCATGGGCATGACCCGTCGTCTGAACGCCACCACCAACCCTGAGTGGGTACCGTACCTGTACGTTGCCATGTTCGGTGCGGTGATGATTGCTGCCGGTATCGCCTGCCAACTGATCCAGCTGTACGTCAGTGTGCGTGACCGCAACAAGCCAGAGAACGTTTGCGATCACGGTGACCCGTGGAATGCGCACACGCTGGAATGGTCGACCTCGTCGCCACCACCGTTCTACAACTTCGCTGTGCTGCCTAAGGCTGACTGCATCGACCCGTTCACCGAGGCCAAGGAAAACGGTACTGCGTACCAGCGTCCGGCCAAGTACGAGCCGATCCACATGCCGAACAACACCGCCACCGGCGTGGTGATGGGCGCGCTGTTGACCGTCTTCGGTTTCGCGATGATCTGGCACATCTGGTGGCTGGCGATCGCGAGCCTGGTAGGCACCGTCGTTTACTTCGTGATCCACGCTGCACGTGACGACCAGGGCTATATGGTTCCGGTTGAAACGATCGAGCGTATCGAAGCCGAGCAGCACAAGCGTCTGGTCGCGGCAGGGAAAATCCCGGCCAACGCCACCCGTGTTGAAACCTCGTTGGAACAGGCTTAAACCATGTCGAACTTAGTGACCAATGTTGGACACGCCCATGGTGACCATGGGCACGATGACCATCACCACGACTCGGGCGAGATGACCGTATACGGTTTCTGGCTCTACCTGATGACCGACTGCATTCTGTTTGCGTCGATCTTCGCGGTGTACGCAGTACTGGTAAACAACGTTGCCGGTGGCCCGTCGGGCCACGACATCTTCGAACTGCCATACGTGCTGGGCGAAACCGCTCTGCTGTTGTTCAGTTCGATCACCTACGGCTTCGCCATGCTGGCGTTGTACAAGGGCAAGAAGCAGGCGGTCCTGGGCTGGTTGTTCATGACCTTCCTGCTCGGCGCGGGCTTCATCGCCATGGAGATCAACGAGTTCCACCTGCTGATCTCCGAGGGCTTCGGTCCTAGCCGTTCGGGCTTCCTGTCGGCGTTCTTCACCCTGGTCGGTACCCACGGTCTGCACGTTTCGGCCGGTCTGATCTGGATGGGCATCATGATGTATCAGGTCAACAAGCATGGCCTGACGTCGACCAACAAGACCCGTCTGAGCTGCCTGAGCCTGTTCTGGCACTTCCTGGACGTGGTCTGGATCTGCGTCTTCACCGTTGTTTACCTGATGGGGACTCTGTAATGGCTAATGCACACTCCCATGACAGCCACGATGCTGGCCACGGCAGCGTCAAGTCGTACGCCATCGGCTTCATCCTGTCGGTAATCCTGACCGTTATTCCGTTCGGTCTGGTGATGTACCCGACCCTGCCGAAGTCGACGACGCTGGCAATCGTTCTGCTGTTCGCAGTGATCCAGGTGATCGTTCACCTGTATTACTTCCTGCACCTGGACCGCTCCATTGCACAGCGTAACAACGTGATCGCGTTCGTCTTCACGGCGATTGTGATCGTGCTGCTGGTTGGCCTGTCGCTGTGGATCATGTTCAGCATCCACACGTACATGATGGCGAAGTGAGGTAGACCCGATGTCGCTCAAGCACTTTATCCAAATCACCAAACCGGGGATCATTTTCGGTAACGTGCTTTCTGTGGCAGGCGGGTTCTTCCTGGCCTCGAAAGGGCATGTCGATCTGGCGGTGTTCCTGGCCGCCATGATCGGTACTTCCCTGGTCGTGGCCTCCGGTTGCGTGTTCAACAACTGCATCGACCGCGACATCGACCTGAAGATGGAACGCACCAAGAACCGTGTGCTGGTCCAGGGCCTCATCTCCCTGAAACTGGCCCTGGTTTACGCGACCATTCTGGGTGTTCTCGGCGTTGCCCTGTTGTACAAGGTGGCCAACCCGTTGGCTGCCCTGTTCGCAGTAATCGGCTTCATCATCTACGTCGGCTTCTACAGCCTGTACCTCAAGCGCAAGTCGGTTCACGGCACGCTGGTGGGCAGCCTGTCGGGCGCCATGCCGCCAGTGATCGGTTACGTGGCCGTGACCAACAGCTTCGACATGGCCGCACTGACCCTGCTGGTGATGTTCAGCCTGTGGCAGATGCCGCATTCCTACGCTATCGCGATTTTCCGTTTCAACGATTACCTGGCCGCATCGATTCCGGTGCTGCCAGTGAAACGCGGAATCCAGGTGGCGAAGAAGCACATCCTGCTCTACATCCTGGCGTTCCTCGTGGCGACCTTGATGCTGACCTTCAGCGGCTACGCCGGCATGAGCTACCTCGCCGTCGCCGCCGCCATGGGCATGTACTGGCTGTACATGGCCTGGACCGGCTACAAGGCAGTCGATGACACCGTCTGGGCACGCAAGCTGTTCGTGTTCTCGATCTTCACCATCACTGCGTTGAGCGTCATGATGTCCCTGGACTTCAAGGTGCCGACAGAGCTGCTGCTGACGTACGCGCCGTAAGGTTTGCAAGCTTCAGGAAAACCCCGCACGTTGAGAGATGTGCGGGGTTTTTTGTTGGCTGAAATATGCTCGTTCGGGGTGCTGCCATTCGCGAGCAGGCTCGCTCCCACAGTTTGCGGTTGCGGCCATTCGGTAAAAGACCTAGATTCGGATCCAACCCCGACAGTAGTAGCTCCAAGCCATCCTTCGGTGCTCGTCTGTCCTAACCCGTGCATTGATCAAAAGGCTGGGCGCAATGACCGAACGGATGACCTGCGATGAGCGCTTTATCGCCCTGGCCGAAGAACTCAACTACGACATCTATGGCGAGAACACCGCCGGTGGCAATTACGCGCCGCTGATCCGTCATCACGATGAGCTGTACATCAGCGGCATGGTGCCACGGGTCAATGGCAAGATTCTGTATCCCGGTCGCGTGGGGCTGGAATTGAACCTCAAGGATGCGCAAGCCGCGGCGAGCATCAGCGCGATGCGTTGCCTGGCACTGATAGTCGATGCGGTGGGGTCACTGGACAAGATCCGCGCGTTGTTGCGAGTCACGGTGTACGTGAAGTCGACGGCTGATTTCGTTGACCTCAGCGAAGTGGCCAACGGCGCTTCGGACGTGTTCAGTCATGTGCTGGGCGATGCCGGGCGGCATACCCGCACGACCATCGGCGTGTATCAGCTGCCGAAGAATGCGGCTATTGAAGTGGACATGATTGCGGCGTTGCATCCTTCGGCTTGAAATCTTTGGCGCCTGCTCCCCTCACCCTAACCCTCTCCCGGGGGGAGAGGGGACTGACCGAGGTGATTGGGCGAGACGCGTCGAAACGGAATATCGCGTCGAATGCGAATTCCGAACAGCCCACAAATCGGCTCCCTCTCCCTCGGGAGAGGGCTGGGGTGAGGGGCGACGATGTTAGCTACACCACCGATCTCAAGCCGAAAAAAAGCCCCGTCTGATTGCTCAGCACGAGGCTTTTTCGCAAGCGCTTGGCAGATTACTGCGCCGCGATGCTATACCCATCGAACGCAGTCTGCTGTTGCAGCGCGGTGATGATGTTCTTGCGGTTCACAGCCTGTTCCGTACCGGCGTTGTCGACAAAGGTTTCGCTCTCCAGCTCGGCTTCATCGCCTTCACCCACGAAGGTAAAGCCGAGGAACTCCAGCGCCGCACGGTCAACGTTCAGACGCGAACGCGGCGTGCGCATTGGCAGAGTTACGCTGGCGCCGTCCTTGCTGATGGTGAAGATTTCCACTTCTTTCTTTTTTGCAGCCTTGCTCTTGCCGCCGCTCGGGTTGCTGATCGCCTGGTGAGTCTGATTCAGCACTTTCAGGGCCAGGCCATAAACGATTTCCTGGAATGCCGGATCGTCCTTGAAGCTGGACAGAATGCGCCCGATCGAGAACTTGCTGCTCAAGTCTTCCAGTGCAGCGATGTCCGCTGCCTCGGCGTCTTTCAGGCGCTTGAGTTCGCCCATCAGCTCGTACGCCTTGTCGTCATCAAAGCTGTCATGCGCCTGACGGATCGCCGCACGCAATTCGCGGATCTGGTCGCTTTCGCGGGTCGACTGGAACGCGTCCAGGACCATCTCGCTGATGATTTTGGCTTGAGGCAGGTGTTGTGAAAGATTGATGGAGTTTTCGTATTCCGCTTTGGACGACTGGGTGACTACGGATTCAGCGGTGTTGAAATCGGACATTGAAATTTCACTACTTTTTAACTTGAGTTGAGGCGAGAAAGCACGAGGTCTTTTTCAGGCCGCCTAATTTAGGGGAGCGGGGCGGCGTTGTCACGGAGCAACGGTCTGCCGGTCGGGATTTTTCCACTGCGCGCTATTTGCGGCGCGGACGTTCCATGGCAATCACGGACTTCTCGAAGCCCAGGCTGGCAAAAAAAGCTTCAGCGCCTTCGCGTCCTGCGCGTAGCAGCCAGGTGATAGCGGGGTCATCGCCCATCACATGCTCTACCAGTGCCCGGCCAATTCCCTTGCGCCGATGCTGGTCATCGACCACCACCATCGACAGATAGCCGTTGGAGACCTCATCGGTAATCGCTCGAGCGAATCCCACAATCTGCTCGCCTGCGAGCGCGACAGCCGTGCGCTGTGAATGGTGAATCAGACGAGCAAAAGAGTCGGCATCACCGGTGCGATGGCCCCAGCCATGCTGGTCGAGAAACAGCCTCGCCGACTCTGTTTCGCCGGGATGCAAGTTGCGCACGGTCAGGGCGTCGTTCATGGTTGGTACCAGTCCTTTGTAATTGTCCATCGTGAATGATTACGGCCGGCCGACGTCAGGTTTCCCCCACGTACGCATCGCAAACTCGACGAACCGTCTCAGCTTCGGCAGTCGATAGCGATCCTGCGCATACAGCAGATGCATCGGTCGGCTCGGTGGTTGGTAGTCGGCCATCACCCTGACCAGTTTGCCGTCGCGCAAGTCCTGCTCCACCAAGGCATCGGGCAGCATCATGATGCCCATGCCGTTGCGCGCCGCCTGATGCAGTCCGGCGGAGCTGTTGATCAGCATCGGCCCGCTGACGTCGATGAGGACTTCGCCTTCCGGGCCGCTCAGACGCCAGCGTTTTTCCACCGATTGCCAATCATCCCCGGCCGGGTAGGCGAAGGACAGGCAATCGTGCTGCTGCAAATCCTGTGGCGTGTGCGGCATGCCGCGTCGCGCGATGTATTCGGGGGAGGCGCAGACCGTCAGGGTGTAGTCGATCAGGGGGCGGGCGATCAGGTTGGACTGGTCGAAATTGCCCAGGCGGAACGCAACATCGAGGCCGTTTTCCAGCAGATCCGGGCGGCTGTTGGTCAGCACCACGTCGAGTTTCACTTGCGGATACAGCAACGAATATTCGCTGAGGGCCGGGGTCAGTCGTTCGACGCCGAAGGTCAGCGGCGCGGTGATGCGCAGCAAGCCGCGCGGCTCATCCGATGCTTGTTCGGCAAGGCGTTCGGAGTCCGCCACCAAGCCAAGCACTTCCAGGCAGCGTTGATAATAGACGCTGCCGAATTCGGTCAGGCGCTGACGCCGCGTGGTGCGTTGCAACAGTTGCACACCAAGGCGTTGCTCCAGCGCGCGCAGATGATTGCCCACCATTGTCGTCGACATTTCGCACTTCGCGGCGGCTGCCGTCATGCTCCCCGTGTCGACCACTTTGACGTAAACGCCCATTGACTGAAACAGATCCATTATCAAGCTCAGCTTTTAAATGATTGAAGTTATTCCGGGTTTATCCAGCTCTGGTGGCTAACCATACTGCAAAAACACCGACCTGCAATGGAGTTTCACGTCATGACCGCCGCCCTGATGAACACCTACCAACCACTGGCCCTGAGTTTCACCAAAGGCCTGGGCACGCGCCTGTGGGATCAGGCGGGGCGCGAATACCTGGACGCCGTTGCCGGTGTGGCAGTGACCAACGTCGGCCACTCGCATCCGCGCATTGTCTCGGCGATCAGCGAGCAGGCGGGATTGCTGTTGCACACCTCCAACCTGTACAGCATCGATTGGCAGCAACAACTGGCTAAACGGCTGACGGCGTTGTCGGGGATGGAGCGCGCGTTCTTCAACAATTCCGGGGCCGAAGCGAACGAGACGGCACTGAAACTGGCACGTTTGTACGGCTGGCGCAAAGGTATCGAGCAGCCGCTGGTGGTGGTCATGGCTAATGCTTTTCATGGCCGCACCCTCGGCACGTTGTCCGCCAGCGATGGCCCGGCAGTGCGGCTGGGATTCAACGAATTGCCGGGGGATTTCGTCAAAGTGCCGTTCGGTGATCTCGCGGCGCTGGAGCAAATACAGCGCAAACATGGCGCGCGCATCGTGGCGATTCTGGTCGAGCCGATCCAGGGCGAAAGCGGCGTGCAAGTCGCACCGCCGGGTTATCTCAAGGCCCTGCGCGACCTGTGCAATCGCCACGCATGGCTGCTGATGCTCGATGAGATCCAGACCGGCATCGGCCGCACCGGGCAGTGGTTCGCCTTTCAGCATGAAGGCATCGTTCCCGACGTCATGACCCTGGCCAAAGGCCTCGGCAATGGCGTGCCGATTGGCGCCTGCCTGGCCCGCGGCCGCGCGGCCGACCTGTTCACCCCGGGCAGCCACGGCAGCACCTTCGGCGGCAATCCACTGGCCTGCCGGGTCGGCTGCACGGTGCTGGACATCATCGAAGAACAAGGCCTGCTGGAGAATGCGCGGGTGCAGGGTGCACGGTTGCTGGAACGCCTGCGCGCCGAACTGGCAGACAACCCGAACGTGCTGGCGATTCGTGGGCAGGGCCTGATGATCGGCATCGAGCTGAAACAACCGGTGCGCGACCTGACGCTGATCGCCGCGCGGGATCGTGGGTTGTTGATCAACGTGACTCGTGGCAAGACCATCAGGTTGCTGCCGCCGCTGACGATTGATGAGCGCGAGGTGGGGATGATTGTCAGAGGGGTTGGGCGGGCTCTGATGACTGATTCAGCTCAGGTTCAATAGTGATACCGGCAACTGATGACGCAGATTTCGCCGTCCTCAACCCTGTACACCAGACGATGTTCGGCCGTTACTCGGCGTGACCAGAGGCCGCTCATATTATGTTTGAGCGCCTCTGGTTTACCGACACCCTCAAACGGTTCGCGCTTGATTGCTTTGATCAGAAGATTGATGCGCTTGAGCCCAGCCTTGTCGTTTTGCTGAAACCACAAATAGTCTTCCCAGCCTGTGGGCGTGAACTCGATTTTCATTCTTCGATCAATTGCCTGACTTTGGCTTTGCCGGCGCGTAACTCACCGATGGATTTCATCAGCCGTTCGGCGTTGGCGGGGGAGCGAAGCAAATACGCTGTTTCTTCCAATGCGTTGTATTCGGCCAAAGACATCATCACTACTGGTTCACCTTTCTGCCGAGTGACCAATAGCGGCGCACGATCTTCATTGACACGGTCCATCGTCTCGGCCAAATGCGCACGGGCGGTGGTGTAGTTGATGGTTTGCATATTGAAGTCCTCGCTGGTTGCAGAGAACGTACAGAAATGAGTACAGGATGACAAGGCGACACCTACCAGTGGTTGTGTCGCAGCAGGGCTGACTGCGACTTCAATCAGTATCGCTCAGTAATATTCGAGACGTTTCTGAGAAGGTTGTAATCCTCCTCCGTCCTGTTCAGTGTCGCGAAGCCCTTATTTCGTCATCCCATGACCTAGCCGATGTAGGAAATGGCTACTGCTTCAATCCGGCGCATCTTCAACCTCCGGCGCCAGCATCCTCGTCTTCACCGCCCCATTCGAGTTGTGCTGAACAATCTTGCTCGGCTGCCCCTGTTCATTGAAATACACCTGTCCAATCCCCGCCGAATTCCACAGCCGTTCCCCGGCCTCGGCATGTTCCGGGGTATACGGGACGATGCGCATCAGCCGGCGTTTGGTGAACCAGTTCAACGGCGAGCGTGGTGAGTAGAGCCAGCGGTTGAGGCGGTCGAACCATTCCAGCAGGGTTGCAGGGAATTCGTTCTTGATGCCGCTGCTGGTGATCTGCCAGATCCGTGGGCCGGCCTTGCGGTGGCGGATCAGGACTTCATAGACGAAGGAATAATGCACATCGCCGGACAGCACCACGTAGTTCCCGGGTGTGCGCGAGTGTCGGAAAATGTTCAGGATCACCTGGGCCGCGCCGCGATGGGCCATCCAGTTTTCCGCGTCGACCAGCAGTGGATAACCGCACCAGCTGAACACCTTCTGCACGGTTTCAATCAGCTTCACGCCGAATATCGGCGCCGGCGACACGATGATTGCCGAAGGGTGATCGAGCAGTTCCTGTTGCAGTTCGCTCAAGGCCTCCCAGTCGAGCAGGCCCGACGGTTGCTTGAGGGCCATCTCGCTGCGCCAGCGCCGCGTGCGCGTGTCGATCACCACCAGGGCAGGACTGCTCGGCAACACGAAATGCCACTGCTGAAAACGCAGTAACTGATCAATCAGATCATCCTGCACCGGCATGTCCAGATAGCCGTCATCGCCACTGGCGCTCAGTTGCGCAGTCTGCTCCAGCACGCCCTTGAAGGCATCCGGATTGTTGCCCCAGCCCTGGCACAACATATAGGCGATCAGCGCGTTGCCGATGATGCGTTTGGAGAACGGATGGCCGTAGGCGGTTTCCTCCCACTGCGCGGAGAGATTCCAGTCATCGGTGATGTCGTGATCATCGAAAATCATCAGGCTCGGCAGATGCGCCAGCGCCCGCGCGACGTTGCCAAGGCCAGCCTTGAACGCATCGATACGCGTCTGCTCAAGGTTGTAGCGCTTCAGGCGTTCCGGCGTCAGCGTCGGCGCGCTCGGATTGATCAGCGACCACGGCGTCGGCGACCACACCAGCATGTACATCGCCATGACTTCGGCGAACGTCACCAGGTGATTGTCGGCGCTGCTGCTGGTGAAAATCGGCTTACGCGCGCCACCGAAAAATCGCTCGCGCAAGGTCTCGTTGCTCTCCAGCGCCGGTAACAAATCCGCACGGTGGTAATAGCTGGCAGGGTGTTGGTAGAGCTTGGCGCTGTCGCTGACCACGGCACCGTCAAGGTGCTCATCGAACAGACCCAGACGCTCGATCAAGGCATGAATCGCCCGCAGCATTGGCCCGGCGACGTCGTCGGCATATACCTGATCACCGCTCATCATCAGCAGCGCCGGACGTTGTTGCGCATCGGTTTCGTCGGCCAGAAGTTGATCGACGCAGAGCAAACCATCGGTTGCCGGATGATGCGGCTTGCGGCAGGAGCCGTGGAGCAATTGGTCGATCCGTGAACGCACGACGAGGTTCGCGCAGGTGGCACCGGCGTAAAGCAGATGCGGTGCCCATTCAGCCATGCCGATGGCGTCATCAATCAGCAGGTCGTAATCGATAAACGTGTCGCAGGGCAGGGCGCTTTCAAGTTGAACGTCGATCAGATGCACAAAGGCATGACGGCCTACGGCAATGACCGTGCATTTCTCCGAGTCGAGCGGAATATCTCCTACACCCTGCAGGCGCAAGGTCAGCGACAGTTCACGCGAGCCCACCAGCCACAGCACCACGCGCGTCGGCTCCAGCCGTCGCAGCAGCGGGCCGGCCAGTACAGGAGGCAGCGAGATCGGGTCATCGGGTGTTGAAAACATCAGGGTAAAGCTCAAGGCGCACAGGCCGGCGATGATAGCGCAGCCGGCACCTTGATCCCTTAAATGAGTCTTAAGAGTCGACCTTTTTCAACTTCAGGCCGAGCAGTCGCCATGCGGCCTTGTCAGGATTATTGCCGTCCACTTGCTGAACTGAACAATCGTAGGCATAGGGGACATCGTCGCCCAACATGTTGCGAGCGGTCAGGGTGCCGTTAATGCTGTAAGTCTGATCTTTGAACCGATGGCTGCTGGCGCTCTCGGCACCTGCGATGGAAGTCGCTGCTGCAAAACGCATGGCGCGCTTGATGAAGGGGTCGCACATCATGAACGCCATCAGCGATCTGTCCGCATTCGCATTGCTGCCCGCCAGCCGGCGCGACACGACAAAGTCATTGCCCATGATGTCCTTGAAATCCCTTTCGAGCAGCGAAGAGGGCAGGCGTTCGCTGTAGTTCGGCAACAGCGCGGACTCGGGCGGAGAGGGCTCGTTCTGAGGTGCGCTGGCGACATAGTCGACAAGGTTGTCGGAAGTATCCGGCGTGGAGGCGATCACCGGCATCAACCTGGACACGGTTTGTGTAACGGGCGCGGGGGAAGAAGAGGAGATTTCAGCCTCGTTGCTTTGCGTTTGTTCGACAGGGGAGCGCGGCGCCAGAGGGAATAAGGCGAGGGTGATCGACAGTACCACCAGGGCGACGATGAACCCGGCCAGAACACCAGCGAACGTGCCAAAGAACAGATTCCAGCTGCCGCGGTTTTTCATCACCCAGCGCCACATGAGGCCCCAGACGAGCAAAAACAACAGGAAATACAGAAACTCCATTTGATCCTTTTCCTCAAACCTTGAAATTCTTTAGATGACACACGAATCATTCCAACAGGGCTGCACGATAGCAAACCTGTCGGTCCGCCCTGTCAGGCACTCAAAGGAATGAACCGAGTGAGCAGCATCAGCGTATCGAAACCGGCAAAAATGCCAAAAGCAGCGCCAATGATATGGCGTGTCAACTTGCTCGTGGGGCGTTTGCGGTGCACCACCCAAATCCAAACGCCGGCGAACGCGCCAAGGCTGCTGAGCACCATCAGCAGGGATCGCACGACGTGTGGCGACGATTGCATGCTTGTGCCGCCCACGAAACCCTCGTACACCGCTTTCACTACCAAACCGACAACCCAGCCAGCGAAACATCCGGCGAGGTTGGCTGTCACCAGGTTCCAATCACCTCGTTCGCCTACAACCCATACCCACGTCACGACCAGAGCTAGTACAAAAAGCCACCCATCCATTGCAATCCACTCCAGAAAAACGCTTTGATCGGGTAGGCGTCAGTGCCTCTCGAAAGATTTGGGCGCAAGATAACAAAATACTGGCATCGCGCCACTTTTGCATTAAGGGCGCGTCACTGAGCCAAAGCTTTACCGGGAGTTTTTTTACTCAGAGGATGGACAGATGATCGACTTCAACAACAAGGGCTTCTTCAAACTCAAGCAGAACGATGAGTACGCCGAGCGCGTCACCGCACTACTACTGGAAGGCGAACAAGTCATCGATTCCTACAAAGCCATGCGTGACGGCGTGGTCTTCACCAACAAGCGCATCATCGCCGTCAACGTCCAGGGCATCACCGGGAGCAAAAAGGATTTCACCTCACTGCCCTACAAAAACATCGTCGCCTACTCCGTGGAAACTTCGGGCACTTTCGATCTGGATTCGGAACTGGAGATCTACTTTTCATCGCTGGGCAAAGTGAAATTCGAATTCACCGGCAAGACCTCGATGGTGGAGATCTCCAAATACATCTCCAGCTACCTGCTGTAAGAACCCACCGCGCGGCACTCAAAGAATGTCGCGCAAATACCCCTTCAGTGCGAGGAGCGGCTGACCCAGTTGC
Organism: Pseudomonas sp. RIT-PI-o; assembly: GCF_001297215.1. Classification (NCBI taxonomy): domain Bacteria; kingdom Pseudomonadati; phylum Pseudomonadota; class Gammaproteobacteria; order Pseudomonadales; family Pseudomonadaceae; genus Pseudomonas; species Pseudomonas sp. RIT-PI-o. The sequence continues at coordinate 72,191 of NZ_LHPA01000027.1, forward strand.
TCCACGGATCGCGCCTGAGCCAACTCCGCCGACAACTTGCGCAACTCCCGCCCCAACGGCTTCTCGACCCCGCCAAGCGCATCCAGCGCGAGGTTCAGGCATTCGTTCAGCTTGAACTGAATGGACTCGACATCGCCGCGCTTCACCAGCAATTCGAAAACGTCTTTTTGGTAGTCGCCCATGACCATGTCATCGCGCAGGATCGGGCTGAGGCCTTCTTCTTCGTAGGCGAGTTTTAGGGAGAAGAGGGCGACGGTTTCCAGTGAGGTTTCCATGGGGATGTCTGTCGTAGAAGGGGGGCTTCAAACCAATACGCAAAATGCCGGTGGAGGTCTGTTGTGCGGGCGTGATTATACGGGCGGTGATCGCATTTGGGGGCAACAAGCGATCGGGCAACTGGCGTCACAGGCTGGCACAACCTCGACATCCATTTTGATAGCGCGCCTTGACTCACGACGTTGGAACCAGTTCAGGCAGGCACTGCGCTGGAGCCGCGTGTCCCGCCGCTCCTCGCGCTTGAAGGTGGTCTGAAAGATTGTTCGCTAATGGGCTCAGCCTTGGCTATCGCATCCCACGCGTTTCTTCTGCAAAGCGATGTAATTCTCAAACGTGCCGTATTTTTCCGGCACTCGAATCACGGCTCCCGGTTGTAGCCGTAGATTTTCATGGCTGGCCGCCAGGCTGTCGTTGTAGGCACTGCAAGCGGACGGCTTGTTCGCCGCCATCTCATAAGCGAAACCACGGTTGAGATTGATATTGGTCACGACATCGAACTTGCCGGCCTGCGCATAAATTGCCCGTGACTTTTCGAAGTACTCGTTGGCCTTCTCGTAGCGAGCACTGTAGGTAGCTGTGCGATCAAGAAAGCCGTTGGTGGTGTAATGATTCGCCCATTGACCACCCAAAGTAGGCGACATGAAAAACAAACCATAACTTCGGTACGCATCGGCAAAGCAAAGCTGATCCGCCGTGGTCTGGCAGATCGTCAGCGTCTCGACAATGAGCCGCTCTGCAGGCAACGGTCTATTCTGATCGACCAAAGCATTGGCATCGGCCAGCTTTTGATGAGGGTCCGAACTGCTTACCACGCCTACCGCGGAGCACCCGACGAGCGTTGATAGCAAACTGGCAAATGCAGCACACCGAACGACAGAGAGAAGCATGACGTAATCCTTTACATGACTGAGAGTGGTGGCGCGACGCTACTATCTTGTAATCCTGCCGTCTACTGCCGGTTGATAACGCTCCTGAAAAGGTCATCAAGCGCTATTTGCTCAGCACCTTGCTTCTTTCAGCGTCTGGGGATTAGGCCGCTGTTGAGCGCAATCCTCGGCGTCTCACAAATGCAAAAAATCAACGCCCCACTTTCCTCCAGACGAAAAAAAAGGCCTTGCTTTCGCAAGACCTTTTTCTCTGTGTTGGTGCCCCGAGGGAGACTGTAGTGCTCTATATAATCCGTGGCTTGCAGGCGAATCATATGGCTCGGGATACATGCAGGGATACAAGCTAACCAGCCCTGCAGGTTCGATGGTCAATTATAAGGCAAACAGATCGCTCATGGTGCCCCTGAAGTTTTGACTTATGTCGTATGGCATGGAGCACAGCAAAAGTAACAGCCATTGATCCTAGCGTCTGCGAACCTTCGCCTTGCCTCCGTCACTGCTCCTGTGCAGGTGAAATGACTTCCCAAGGGTATTTGGTTGTCCAGCAGGGGCATGAAAATGCAACCGGTTGTTGTGTTGTGTACTTCGTGATCACCGTTGGACTGCTGATTTTGATTGATGATGAAGGTCTGCATCTGTGCGGCCTCGCTTCCATGTGGGAGATGGTCGTTACCCAAGAAGAGCGCACCGCCGAACGTTACCTATACGGTAGGCACTCAACAGGTCTGGAGATTAGCTGGAGACGGACGTTACGCAACCACCTGACTAGTGTTGCGGCGTGCCGGTGTTATCACGCAGGGTGCAACCCCATTAATGCGAACTCTCAGTCTTCGGTGTCAGTGTATTTTCCCGGACCACCAGGTTGGTCTTGTTGTCGATCTTGTAGACAGTGGTGCCTACAAGAATGAACGTGCTCTTCGTGTCTGCCACAACCAAATGGCCGGTGAGACGTCTTTTGTCTTTTGTGACGATGCTGTACTCCTTGCTGACACCTTTGCTCCAGTCCAATCCCGTATTTGACTTAAGTCCAATCTTCCCTCGCTCAAGACCGTGCACGACTCCCCAAACTGGAGCGACGAACAGCATCAATAGGAGTACTGCGCCAACGACCGCCATCAAAAGGTTGTCGGCCATTTTCCTAACCCCGCTCATCAGCAAGGTTACGAAAGCAAGAGCGATCGTGAAGGAGATGAATCCAGGCACGGCAGGGCCAACAAAAGGAACGTCGTCCACTGAATTCATGATGCTTGAAAAACTGTAGCTGTAGCCGGCAAGCAAGACGGTTGGAGTTCCGAGCTCAAGCTCGCTGGTATAAATGCCGAATTGCTCATAGAACGCAGAGAGCTCCAGATACCCGTAAACGGTCAAAGCTGTTTGCAGGAAAATTGCGAAACTGGCCACCAGCTTGAAGGCCAGGTCTTTGTCTACGGTTCGTATGACTGTAGCGGGAGCCTCGCTCTTCTGAGAGGTCGCGCATCCATGAGTGGTGAGCATCACAGGCGTCACCAGCTCCACTTGAACTCTATTGTCTCTCTTCCAAAACATGTCACATCCTTGAGTCGTGTTGTCGTACACCTATCGTAATTCAAGCCGGGGCCCCTGAGGTTTTCCCTTTTACACGGGGTCGGAAACCCGCAGGACTGTGTTAGTGGGAGGATTTCAAAGTTACTGAAATTTCAGGCGTTGAAATCGAAAGAATTCTGCTGAAAAAAGGCCATCGTTACCGCAGCGGTAACGATGGCCTTTTGTGTTGATGATTATGGACACCTTGGGCCGTCAACCAAGTCAACCTGTCAACCAATGTACAAAAATCAGCCACTGCCAAGATCACGCGGGTTTTGTGCCCCGTGTCATCAGAAATGCTCAGGGTCCCCGGCAACCTCTCACATCTGTGCAATTGCACTGGTGAACCGTGTGTTCACCCGGTTCACCTGTTCACTAAGTTGGGCAACTGTTCGCTAACAAAGTCCGGCGGGTTTTACGCCCCGTGCCATTCAGTAATGCTCAGGGGCCCGGACCATCCGGCGTAAGATAACCCTGATGTTCGCTGATGGAATTGATGCTTACGGGGTGTGGGGGATGTATATCCCTTTCAAATCTGGTGTAACTGATGTAACTGGTGTAACGGGTATCTGTAAACTATTGTATTTATTGGATATTATTAATGTTACACCGCCTTCGCATCCCGCTCATGAAGCGTGTAACTGAGCCATCTGGTGTAACGCTTCTGATGTATGAAGCGGAGTAGATGCAGTCACGCCTAGGGCACACGAGGAGAGAGATCCCGCTTCCTGCGTAGCTGCTAAATACGGTTAGCGGTCTGTAATCATAGGTCCGTCAGCTTTGCTAGCGATCATCCAGTAGCCGCAACAAGCTGTTTCCCGCCAGAAGCAACCGTTCAGTCAGCGATAGCTGTCTACCTTCCCCCCTTATCGACATAAGAGAGCGTGGCATAAAAAAGCTGGATCGACTGCGGATTTTCCTGGAGGAAATACTCGCCGTGACGGAATGGCACCCTCTCCTATAACCGATTTCGCTCAAATGCGGAAAGCATGTAGACGGCGTAACGCAACCTTGCTAGCGTAAGTTGGCACATAATAGTGGGTGGGAAGGGCAACGCATGTGGTGGTTCGGCCTTTTCACTTTTCGCAACCGACCTATTATTTTGATCTAAAGGAATAGAGTTGAAAATACTGAGCTTTCAGGCTAATGCCGTACACGAGTTTTTAAACTTCAATATTAACTTTAATGAGGATTTAAATTTCATTGCCGGTCTTAACGGCTCTGGAAAAACAACCGCTCTCAACTTAATAAATTTTTTGCTTACGCCATCGATAGAGGAGTTGGCGAAAATTAAGTTTGAGAATTTAACTGTGGTTCTTTTTGATGAGTTAATTCAGTCCAGGCTTGCCATTAGATGTTTGCAAGACGGTGATTCAATTTTTTTTAATACGTCTGATTCCAATGAGTGGATGTCGGCTAATATCTCTGAAGTTTTATATTCAGATGATAAAGCCGTGACTAACAGACTTAGATCGAATTCAGTTTTTAAGCGAATTGATTCTATTATTCCACCAATGTACCTAAGTTTGGATCGTCGCTTTATTCAAGATGCAAAACCCGAAGAGCTAGATTTTCGATGGATGATGCCCAAGCCAAAGAACTTTACCAGCGAGTTAGATGGCAGCATGAAAGATGCCCTCGCGATCGTGTCCAAAAAAAGTGCCGAGGCGAAAGAAAAGCAAGCCGCAGCAGATAAAAAGCTCAGAAATAAAATAATTCTCGATTCTTTTGCTGCTGCAAATGGCATACAAGAGCAAATGCCGTTTCCAGATAAGCGAGTGATTCTCACCTTAAAAGCTAAGCAAGCCACCATCAAAAAAACACTGAAAAATTTAGATTTCGAGACTGAAGAGTTTGAAAGCCTTCTGGATGGTTTCTTTGCCAACCTAACTTCTCTAGCGAAGAGCGCCCTTGCAACCTTGAACCCCAGTTCCAGCTCATTTCGTCCAAGTTCAAAAAACAGTGCGACACATAGAACCAAGGAAATAGATTCTATCCCTCCTCAGAAGATGGAGAAAAAATTATATAGTGAGGAGAATTCTAGAGTTCTTGCAAAGTGGTTCGTAAATAGTCATCAGCTTGGCAGGATAAATAGACTCGTAAAACTAATTGATGAATATGAAAAAGAACAGCTAGAAATCAACTTTGAAATTGAGAAGTTTGCACTTCTCGTTAACTCTTTCTTCGAGCAAACAAGCAAGAAAATTGTTGTTACGAACAGAGGGGAGATAAAAATATTCATCGCCTCAGCCGAAAGAACGCTCACGGTAATGTCATCTGGGGAACGGCAAATTTTAATTATCCTTGCTCATCTCTGCCTTAATTCAAGCTTGCCAAAAAACGGAATATTCATCGTAGATGAACCGGAATTGTCCTTGCATCTTGCATGGCAAGAAATGTTCGTTGAGGCAGTCCAAACAGCTAGTCCAGAGTTGCAGATTATACTGGCTACGCACTCTCCAGCAATCATAGGAGGCCGCAATAAATTTTACATACCTCTTTATAAAGGGGATGGCCAATGATCGGTGGAGTGCCAGTCTGGCCGTCATCGGCATTGGAGAGTGTTGGACTACTATATCGTCCACTACAGGACCTAGAGGTATATGTTGAGGATAAAGACTCAGAAGTGTTTTATCTGGAGTTGCTTGGTCGATTAATACCAAATGGTAAAAAAATAAAGAAGGTAATACCGTTAAATGGGCGCGGCAACGTGGTCGAATTATGTAAGCGGTATAACGACCCTTCTCCGGCATTGTTTTTAATCGATGGTGACTTAGATCTAATACTAAAAGTTAGAGAGGTTGGATTGAAAAATTTATTCCAGCTTAAATCTTACTGTATTGAGAACTACCTGTTCTGCCTGGCTGGGTCAAGACAAATAATAGTCGAGTCTTCAGGAAAGATAATGCCAGATAAAGCTTTAACTTCTGAGGAGTGGGAGGCGTTTTTCAATTACGCGAGCGACCCGCTTCGAGAGTTATTTTTAGTATTTGCTACCGCTAGACTTCTCGCCCCCACGCTCAAAACTGTATCTCTAGGTTACCAAAGTATCTCCACGCAAAAAGTTAGAAAAAGGGGCCCTGAGCCCGACCTAGCTAAAATCGCTCAACTGGCTGAAGAGATAAAAAATCAATCGTTACAATTCACAACGGAAGCAATATGGCTTTCAACTATTGAGCAGATTCGTGAAAATTCAAAAGATCTCCATACCATTGACATGGTTTCTGGCAAGGATTTCCTGCTGCCTATGCTAGATATGTTTATTCGTTACAAAGGAGGAAACTCTGCCTCCACTGAAAGCTTGATGTTTCGCTTGGCAAGGCATTGCTCAATCAATAGGCTGGAAGAGTTAGGGGTTGCACTCCAAACCGTTTTAGATGGAGATATAATTATCTCTAGTTAGGATTTTAGCTCATGGCTGCCTCATGGGAATCAGTTCAGGGCATTTGCGTTTCAAAGCATTTGTCCGACTGTCTATTTTCAAGAGGTCTTAGGCCTTTATCTCGATATCGAGCTAAGCCCGATTGATAGCCGAAAGCTGACGCTGTGGGTACAGAAATGGTCGATTTTCAAAACCTATATTTGTAATTATTTCAATTGAATTGGCTACTACCAGCCGGTAACTTCATAGCCGCACGCCCTAAGTTCTTTAACGATTTCTCGCTGCCATGCACCTGTTGGGTCTAGATTTACATAAACTACACCGTTGATGTCGTTAGGTGTTTCGATGTTTCCCTTGACTAAGGCGCAAACATTTTCCCGCCCAAGCTTCGCCATCAAGTAGCCATGCTCAAATACAACATTCTGTCGTGCTCTGTCTCTTGGGCCAATTATTTGTTTTTCATGATGCCCACGGCCTTGGTCGCATGCAGTATAGAGCACAATGGCAAAGTCGGCCTCACCAGAGTAATGCTCAATTTTTTCGATAATGGTTCGTCCACCGCTCGCTTGTTCGTGAAGAATAATCGATTTCAACCCGATGCTTTCAATGAAGCGACTGACTTCTTGTTTAGCCTCGTTATCCCGCCCATGTACAATGAACACGTTCCGCTTGTTTCTAGCAGTCGTGGTATTAGCTGAAATGTTGGAAGTTGGAGTGGTATTCAAGTTTTGGGGAAGTGGTGGAGGGTTGAAAGCTGAAGTTTTTTGGTTTGTTGATGGCGTCGCTCCAAATTCTAGTTCGTCAAGTAACGCTGTAAATTGTTGCGATAGATAAGTTCGTCTTTCGGCATATGTGCTGAATTTAGGCTGAATAAAGCCCCAGAATGACTCAAGATCTCTATGGTGCTTTAGCCATGAAGGCAGCCGACTGGCAATATCGTTGTCATTAAGCAACTCGTTCCGGAGTTGTTGATATTCACTTGAGTCAGCAGGCTTCCCTGTAGCCTGAGCGATCAGCAGGTTTTGAAGATAGCTGACCTTGTCGAATCGCGTTTCTAAGAAATCTAAGCTCATTAGGCGAACTCTACTCACGGTTATCAGAAGAGGTGAAGTGTGCGGCAACTTTAGCTGAAGCACAGACCCACGCAAGTCAGAGACGCTACAGCTTTGCCACAACTCTGTCCAGATGCCCATGTAAGTAGCTGAAGGACGACCATGGCAGCGGTCATGCTAACGATATAGCGTGGCTACCCACGCCGCTGCATCTATGGAGACTGCTGCAATGAAACGTTTCAGTGAGCTGCTTTCATTTTTTTATGGCACGAACTGATTTACGTACAGTTTCTGCATAGGTAGGCAATGCACCGCATTCAATAGCGAGTTTAAAGAACTCCTCCGCAGCGGTGTGAGGATCTAAACCGTTTGTTCGTACGCATGATCTTGCGAAAGGCGTTAAATCATTGATGTCGCCACCTGACAAATAACCTGAGCATAAAGTCTCCCTTTTGAAGGTCTCCATTGCCAAAGCAGGGAGTTTAGGCCCGCACACAAAGTACTCAAGATGTTTCAGAAAGTGGGGATGACAGAGAATTTCATTTCCAGAGGTTCCATTGCGCTCAAAAATTTCTTTGCGCGACTTACCCCTTCCGCCTGGATTAAAATCTGGATCAGTGAAATAGGATATACGTACGGCTGGAATTGCGCCTCTTTCAAGAAGGCTTTCGGCGAGTAACCTCATCGGCTCAAGTGAGTGATGCAATTCTTCATGACTCTTCCAATTGAACTTGATCGACAAAAATAGCACTTGCTCTTCTTTTGTCAGAATTATGTCCGAATCTCTCATTGTCAGTTCAACTCCACGAGTTTTTCGCTTGTTAATATAATGTCGGGCAGGGCCATCCGTATTGTTGATTCTCTCATCGGTGGTCTCTTCCGGAAGTATATATCATCCGTTGCGTGAGCTCGGCTAGATTTCATAGGGCCTAGCATATGTGATTGCCTCGAGTTGTATATTGGGGGGTTTGGCTTCTCTTTGAGGTCGAAAAGTCAGCCATCAAATTTTTTGTTAAAATACTCGGCTGCCCGGGGGCTTTCGCCATTTCCTCTTCGACTTGTCTGCTGATGTTTTGGGTTCAGGACCGCAAGCAAAAAGGGCCCCAGCGGGCCCTTTTTCATGTGAAGCTATTTTTACTTCGTCAGCCATCCCTCGACAACGTCTGCGCCGTGCTTCCCTTTCCACTCTTTTAAAACTTTGTGGTTGCCACCTTTGGTTTCGATCACTTCACCGGTATTTGGGTTTTTGTAGACCTTGAGTTCCCGTGGCTTACGTGTGCTCGCAGCCAGAGTTGCACCTGGACGCCTCGCCGTGGTTTGCGGCTCTAGAATGTTGATGATGTGCTTCAGGCTGAACCCATAGTGTTCGAGCAGCTTGCGCAGCTTGGTTTCGAACTCGATTTCTTTCTTCAGTCCATCATCTCCTTTCAGTGCTTCCAGTGCCTGGAGCTGCTCAGCGAGGTGTTTTTCCAGCTGGCGGTACTCTGCGAGTTTGGACATTGTCTTTCCCTTTCCGAAGTGGTCGTTCTTAGTTATTAAGATGAAACGAGTTGGTTATAGTTCAGCGCTATTTTCGACGGTTCAGTTGGTTGTCAATGTGCGTCATTTCTGATTTGATCGCCTTAATCGTCAGCGTTTGTATTGGACTGGATTTGCCCGGGCTTGCGTTGATGGTCTTCAAGAGGGCATTGAGATGGGCCTTCCGAGTTTTGAGCGTGTCAGACCAACTGGCGCTGTTCTGTATCGGGTTGTTCATTGCAATCATCCTTACGTTGTTCTAGGTTGCTCATGACTTCAGGTTGGAGCGGTGTCGGTATGCCGTCGAGCAGGATTAAGTCCCGCGCGCGGTACTGGCGCGACCGAGCTGATAGCTCTTCCCATGTCCATCTCCCAAAGTTCTCGCCTTGCTCTGGAACCACCAGCTTCATGAGTCCAATCTGGTCGCGGCCAAGAAGGTTGTAGTTCGCCCACAGTTTTCCGCCCGCCTCGAACAACGCTTTAGCAGCCTCGTTCCACTTCTCTTCGAGCACTGTCTGCGAGAGCAACAGGGCGGTGCGCTCTATCTCTTCATGCTTTGCCTGAGCTTCTGCGATGTATTTATCTACGGTGACTAGCTCCTGCTCCAGCGCGGCCATGATCAAGTGTTGCCGACGGTTATGTTCGGCGGCAGTTGTCAGGTTCTTTGCGGCCTTTTGTGCGTCGACGTTCGCGGTTTTCTCGCCTTCGGTATCGCCCCATGCAACGGCCTGCGCGTACGCAGTGGCAGCGTCCGTTTCAGCCTGACGGGCTTTGGCCATGTCCTCTTCCGCTTGTACTTGAATCTGCTCCAGGCGGGTGCTCAGGCTTTGGCGCTTTTCGTTCAGCTCCTGCTCATCAGCCTTCCAGTTATCCATTGTCTCGATGTACCCCGTCATCAAGGATTCGCAATTGGCGAGGTTTTCACTGCGACTGATCCTCCGATCCAAAAGGTCAGCATTGAGATTGCGCGAATCGAAATTCCGTTTTAGCTCGTTGTACGTGTCGCGCAGTGCGCGCTCCTGAGCCGGCTCGATGGTTTCCTCACTTTCCAGCACCGCCTCAAGGGGCAGCATTTCGGCGTGCAGCTGTTTTGCCTCGCTGCGCAGATGATCGCGACGGTCTTTCAGGTCTTGAATCTCGTTCATGTGTTTAGTCTCTGTTCAATTCGATTATGGGTTTGTTGAGTGGCTGGCGAGGCCGGGAGTTAGCCGGCGCTACCTCGATCTGCAGAGATGCCCTCAGGCAGCCCGAGCCTCGCTCTCATCCATTCCCGGAATCGTCTTCACGATGTAGCAACGTTGCGTGCCGAGGCCGGGTAGCCGGATGAGGCTCGACGCCTTACCGTCCTTCCCGGGTTCTAGAACACCTCGCTGCAGCAATTCCTTGTTCACCGCGTTGATGTTCATGCCTCGGAAGATCTCCGAGCGCCATAATTCGGGAAGCACGTAGTAGGTGTTGGTGGTGTGCAGGGAATCCCCCAGACCGTGTTCCAACGTCTTACGAAAACCGAGTCGGTCGATGGTGCGCGGACCGTGTTCGTCGATCTTTGCCGCCGTCGATTCCCAACGCGTAAAGCGGCTTTCACCGAAGCGCTCGATGATCTGTCTAAGTCGCGCCACGATTGCATCGCCCTCGAAGTTACCGGCGCCGCCACGCTCGTTCATCCATGCGTTGAGGCACACACGGGCGGCAGTGGTGGCGGTTCCGTCGGGCCAGCCGGTGATCCCCATCGCGGTGGCCAACTCGCCCGCTGCAGCGGCGAGACCGAAGCGAGCGGCGGCACGGTGCGCTTGTCCACTGGCCGACGCCGGTAACGACTGGGCGATAAAACCTTCCAGCGTGCGGCGCAGAATGGCTGCCCAGCCGTGACGCTTACCGGGTTCACATAGCGCCGTCAGGAATGCCGTGAGCGGCGTGCCGTAATACTTCGCTACGCGAGCCTTGAGCGCGTCGGACAGTGCCGCCGCATCCTCAAAACCGTTAAGCACATCGAACATGCCAAGGCCTTTGCTGGCATCGGCCGGGATAGCGAGCATGCGCACTTCCATACCCGCTTTCAGTTCCTTGTTCGCTTCGGCCATGTGCTGGGCCAAGGTCTTCTCGCCGGTGGAGAGAAATAGCAGGCGCCACTCCTGTACCTGTCGGCCAGCTTGGCCTCGATCGTTGGCGCGTGCCTTGCCTGTGCCGTTGCCGAGCATGTACACCGTCTCGCCAATGATGCGCGGGTCGCACATGCCGATTTCATCCAAGACCAGAAGGCCGTCGGAATGCGCGGCGGCAATGGATTCGAGCGCGTTATCGGTCGACCGCCACGAACGCACCAGACGCGGTCCGCCGTAGATTGAGGCGGCAACTTGCAAGTGCGTGGTCTTGCCGCCGGAGCTATCGCCGTACAAGTGAAAGCCGCCCGATTCATGACCAAGCATGTGCAGCAGCGGCCCTGCGAAGGCCACCCCGACGACAAACGCCAAGCGATGATTGCCGACGCACAGCGCGCCGATCTGCTCCTGCCATTGTTCAAGCGTGCCCGCTTCGCTGATCGGCGGAAGCTGAGAACCGGCCTCGTAGAAGTGCAGGTGTTCGCTGTGCGCGCCGACTTGCTGCTCGGGCAGTAGAAAGGCGGTGTCATGCCAGCCCAAGCGCGTGACCAGTCGTGCCCGTTGGGCGCTGTCAAAGCCGCCGAGGTAACTCTGCAGGTCATTGCGTGCATTGCGTCCTGAACGACTTCCTGCAAGCCGCAGGCCCATGTCTACCAGCGGGCCGAGTACGTCTTTGCCGAAGTCACCCGTCATGGTGCGCGCCGGAATGTTCCAGCGTTTCTTGGCGCCGTCGGGATCGTCAAATTCGACCAACAATCCCCAGTTTTGCCCTTTGTCGTCGCGAGTACGGGCGAGAATCTCCAATGGCGAGCACACCGGACGCGCTTCGCCGTCGTCACCGGCATAAAACACACCTTCGGACGTGAGTCGAAAGCCACCGGGCATCAGATCGTTTTTCGATTTTGTCGGGCGCTTGGCTGCGGGTTTCGTCCTCGCTTCCGGCTTTGCTTGAGTCTGCTCCGTGGTTGGTTTTTCCTTGACCAAACCATACAGCTCGCCGCTGCTTTGCAGCTCGGCGAAATGGGCGGCTGTCCAATTCTTGATGAGCGCATCGGCAGCGTCATCACCGTCATTCCATTGACCACCTTTGGCGAAGGCGGCGCGGCCACTCTTCTGCGTGGGCTTGCGCTTGAATACCTCCAGCGCGATGAGCCTTACCGACGCGGCGCCGATTACGAGCAGCTTCTCGGCGATGGTGTTCATGCAGGCTTTGCCGCTGTCGTCGTTGTCAGGCCACAACAGTACATCGCGCCCTTTCAGCGGTGTCAGGTCGGCTTTGTGCCAAGAGTTGGAACCGTTCGGCCAGCAGGTGGCCACGTGGCTCGGCAGCAGTTCGGCGGCAGCGTCGGCAGCTTTTTCGCCTTCGCATAAAACCACTGGCGCGTCACTGCGCTGAGCGAGTTCATCAAGTCGCAACAGCGGACGTGGATCGGGCAGACCCTGCCAGCGCCATTGCGTGGTCTGGCCATCGGCGCGCTGACACCATGTTAGGGGTGCAAAAACCTTCTTCGGTTTACCGTCCTCGTCAGGGGCGAAGTCGAAGCGATAGAGCGCCATTAGCGGCTGGCCTTGCGCATCACGGTAGATCCAGACCATCGACGGCACGCCGTGCTGCCTATGCTTGGCAGGGCACTTGTTCATGGCCTCCGCTGGTATCGGCTGAATGGCAACCCACTCAGGATTTTTTGTCTTGGCAGGCGCTGTCTTCGCCTGGGCGGTGCCGGGCGCAACATTCAATAGGTCTGCGAGTTTGTTGCAGGCCTCGACGTCAGTGCCGCCGTCCAGATAGCGCACCAGATCAATCAGGTCGCCGCCCTTGTCGCCGGTAGCAAAGTCCGCCCATGTGCCCTTGCTCAGATTGATCTTGAGCGAACCGGCGCGCTTATCGCTGCGGGTTGGGTTGGGTGCTGTGTATTCCTTGCCTCCGTCAACGCGCTTGCCATTGGGCAGCCAGTGCGACAGAACGCGATCAATGTCTTTCAGCGCGGCGGCTTTCACGTCGGCGAAGCTTGGACGTTTTGCGGAGGTGCTCGGGCGTTGGCTCATGCGTCAGCCCTCGGCAAAAACAGCGCGTCGTTGATGTCATCGATCAGCGCTTTAGCCATTTCGCCAAGGTACAGAGCAGGCCAGCTGAAACGCTCACCGCTGTCGCTCATGGCGGCGTCGAAGTTAAGTTGATTGGCGTGATGCTGCAGCAGGGAAACCATCTCCAGCGCGTCTTCGACCGGCACTCCGGCATTTACCCGGAACAACTTCAAATCGGAGGCGTTCACGCGAGTGAAGGTGGCATGCCCGAGGGTGGTGGAGGTGCTCATAGCGCACCGCCTTTCTGCGCAGCAGGTGTCGAAGTCGAGTCGCCGTGTAAGGTCAGTGTTTTAATCAAACCGAGAGTGCCGCGCACGTCCCAGAGGACGGCGGCGATGACATGATTAGCGAGGCGCGAGGAGTCGTTTTCGAAGTGTTCTTCAAGCAGCGTCAGAACCGAGTCGGCACGAGCAATGGCACAGGTAATGGCGTCGATGGGTACACCGGCTTCTGCGGACGGATTCACGCAGAGCAGGTCTTCGGGCAGGGCCAAACTCAAAGCGTTATTCATTGGGCACCGCCTGCGGTTTCGAGTGCGCGGGCTTTGGCCATGTGGGCGTTGTAACGGGAGAGACGTGTAGCGAGGCTGGAATTGGCGTGTAAAGCGGCGAGAGCCATTGCACGATGTGCAGAGGCGCGAATTTTGGACGGATTGAGGGCGTGCATGAGTGGCGCTCCAAGTTTTGACTATGGAACTGCCACGATCCTTTCCACGGGATTGGGTGGCAGCTGTGCATGGGGTGGAAATACCGGGAAACTTGGAACCCGGCCAGGCCGAAGCCTGCCCACACACAGCCGCCATAACTCGAAATCGCAGGCGTAAAAAAAGACGCCTGCAATCGTAATGGGGGCGCCTGTGCGCCAAGTTTTCAAACGGGTTTCCACGCCCGGTCGCTGATTTTACAGCGACGGTCAGAGAGTAACGTCCGTTTTTCGAAAGTGCAACTGCGCTGATGGCTTGCGGTTTTTTCAGGTGCGGCATAAATTGTTCGTGCATGTAGATTGACCTCAACGCCTCCGGATCGCCCCCGGAGGCGTTTTCGTTTCAGGCATGGGCTTCCCAGCGCAGGGATAGGAGGGGTAGGAAGCCGCCGCGCAGCATCGAGCGGGCATCTTCGTAGGCTTGGGTTTGCTGGCCTTCGTCGACGATCACCGCGCCGGTTTTTTCGCAGTGGAGGGAGAGGGCGCACCAGGTGCCGTCGGCCCAACTCAGTACGCTGACCACGCGGCCTCGCTTTTCCTGTCGGCTGCGGTGGCGTTCAAGACGCTGCATGAGGCGAGTGGAAAATCCGATCCGGCGCAGTACGGAGAACGGATGCATCAAGGCGTTATCAGCGATCTTGCGATTCATGCTGCCTCCTGCGCATTAGCGAGCAATGGAGGCGGTGTTTCGCCTTTGAGCCAGGCGAGGATCTTGCTGTCTTCAACACAGCGACGACGTTGAACAACGGCCATTTGCTCGCGGCGTTGTGCAACACACTCCTCGACATAACCGTTCAGGTCGGAGGTCAAGCGCATATCTTGATGAGCGCGCTCGCTTGTCCTCTTCTCGACGGCGAGATCCTCATCCGTGATGCGTTGCCATACGGCCTGATCGTTCGCGAATCCCGCTGATTGATCGACGAGCCAGTAGGTAACCCAGTCGGTCATGCCGCGCGATTTCAACGAGGCGAGGCGGCTTTCGCTCATAGCGAAATAGCCGGAACCGTGGACGCTCGAAAACTCTCTGCGTACCGCATTTTTGCGGATCAGTTCTGGCAGCTCCCAAGGGTTGGCTTTCAGTGGAAGTACGAGACCGTCAGGGTTGAAAAAGAACGCTTCTTGCTCTTCGCCGTTCCAGCTCACGCCCGCAATGGTGCGATGACGCCAGTTGATTTCACCAGGTTGATAGAGCCGGAATCCGATGCTGTACGAATCGAAGAATGGTCCCTTGAAAGGGCAGTAATTGCGCTTCATGCGGCCACCTGGTCACGTGCCTCAATGCGACTACGTGCCCAAGCTTGAACTTCGCCAAGTACCCACGCGACAGGAGCGCCGCGTGCATTGCTCATGCTTAATTTTACGGGGCGCGGAAAGCCGCTTTCAGCGCACTGCATAAGCTTGTAGATGGTCGGGCGAGCTAAGCCAATGATGGCCATGACCTCAGATATTCTGATCAGGGTTGTGGCCGGGTCGCGATGGGAGAGGGAGTTTGTTTCGGTAGCAATAGAGATAGTCATAGTCGTGCCTTTATGGTGAGAGACAGGCACAGACTAGGGGGCGAAAAAAAAGCAAACATGGTTTGCTTTTTGTGAAATTGAAAAATTATCGAGGAATAAATCCACCTTTCCTTAAGTGCTTCCTCACGGTCGGCGCAGATGCTTTGCCCTGCGCGACTATCGTTTTGACTAGCTCGGTTTCGGATATTTTTGGATTGCTGGATATTTGGCTTCTCGCGGCTGTACTAATTTCCTCGAAAAGTTTGTGGCTGTTTTCCTGCTTTATTGCGCCTGGATTTCTATTCGCCTTTCCAGCAGCTTGGGCTCTTGCTGAAGCTTTAGCCGCAAAGGCCTTATCCAATGCACTTCTTAGAAAGCTTGATGCCGCGAAATCGTTACGCAGACCATCGCTGAAATCAGCCTGTTGATAGAGAGACGCTAGCATCAAGATCTTGGAGGCCTCGCCATTGAAAATGGCGAAGTCTTCCCGAGCAATGATTTCTGAGCTGCTATCTCGTCTTCGCGCTCGTGTTACGAGTGCAAGGTACTGCTGAGGATCAGTTTGTCTTAGCTGCTCTATCAGATCGACATCCAAGTCGTATAGAGATAGCTCTAAATCAAATAGCCAGTTTGCAAGGGCTTCGACCGCCTGAACTGCTTGTATGAGAGCGTATGTCGCTACGAGCTGAGTGTCGCTTGCCGGATGATCAATCCCGAGGAAGCGGCGGACGACTCTCGGCAGTGACGTGGTTTCGGAAAAACTGAAGTGCTCTTCAATTGTGGCGCGGAGATGAAACATTGCTTTTGTCACTGAATCAGCGCAATCAGCATACCGACCATCCTCTAACCAGAAGAAGGTTGCGTTATCGATACACGCAAAAGCGTCGCGAAAGCTCTCAGCAAAATGGCTATACAACGCTAGCTCGCGGACGGCTTGCTCGACCTCGTCAAAATCCCAAAGGAGACTGGTCACATCTACTCCGGCGATTTCAATTTCCAAATCTCTGGTGCCAAGTGTGTGTTCCATCAGAGCGCCCCTCGCCCCCTCAAAGAATGACTGACCCTGCGAGCAATGCCCTGGAAAGAGGTTGCCGACAGGGAGCATGTGGCTCCGCGTCCGTTACACATCCCGCTGACGTAACACGCGGTTGATGGGGGCGTCAGATACGGTGTAACTCGATATAAGTTCAATGTTTTCAATGGGTTGATGTGATGCGTTACACGCGTAACACTGGTTACACCTGTTTTAGGAGGGGTACGTGTTTTTGCTCTCATACAACCTTTCCAAACTGTACCTGCGATACATTCCCTGCCTCTAATGCATCAAGATGATTCGCATACCACTGCATCATCTTTATGCGTTGCTCAAGATATTGGGCTTTGTTGTATACGCCTGAGATTCCTTCTTCTTTGTGAGCAAGCTGTGCCTCAACATGTTCTTTCGGCCAACCATGTTCTCGAAGCAATGTGCTCGCTGTATGGCGAGTTCCATGCCCAACAAGGCGCCCCTTATAGCCAATGGTGGCGAAGACCTTGTTGATCGTGTTTTCACTGATGGTTGGATTTTTCGCTCCGACTCCGGGGAATAGCCAGCGACTCCGTCCTGTTAAGCAGTGCAGCTCTTTAAGCGCAGTAACAGCTTGGTGAGGAAGGGGGCATACGAAATCCCGACGCATCTTCATCTTGGCGGCTGGTGTGGTCCAAATGGCTTTATCAAGGTCGAACTCATTCCATTCAGCCAGGCGGACCATCCCCGGCCTTGATGCCGTCCATACACAAAGCCATGCAGCAGTGCGGGCCGTCAGCCTACTTGGAGTGTTTTTGAGCGCTTGGAGAAATTCAGCCAGCTCAGGCTCCAGCAGATGTGGGTGCTGTTGAGTCTTTGGGGCTTGGGCCGCAATATCGCGAAGGCGACTGCCAGGATCGTTTTCGGTAAGACCCAAGCCGATGGCCCGCCCGAATATCTGATTTATCCATGTGCGGCACTTCTCCGCCACGTTGTGTGCGTCTCGGGCTTCGATTGATGCTTGGAGTTCTGCGCAGTCGGTACGGGTTATTTCGTCTAGCGGCTTATCTCCCAGTGCCGGGAGTATGTCTTTGTCGAGGTAGGTGCGGATTTTGTTGAGAGTGGAGGGTGCGAGTCCCTTTTCCTCTTTTGCCTTCAGCCAGGCATCAGCGGCAGCTCGAAAGGTTCGAGTCTTGGCCGCGTCGATAGCAGCTTTCGCGGATCTCTTTTGTTCAAGTGGGTCGGCGCCGCTACTAACTACTTTGCGTAGATCAGCGGCTTTGTCTCGTGCCAGCGCGCCACTTACTTCCGGGTAACCCCCGAGCCCCATCCAAGCCCAATTGCCCGCCGGACGTTTGTAGCGAAGTTGCCAAGACTTGCCTCCATCAGGTTTGACCCTGAAATAGAGGCCGTTTCCGTCCAGCTCTCGGTATTCCTTTGATTCCGGCTCCAATCCCGCGAGTGTCGTGTCAGCGAGAGGGCGGCGCTTGATGTCTGCGCGCTTCATCCTTGTATCCCAAAGTTCGGTATTTTTCTCAGGATACAAGCAGGGATACAGGGATACAACGGATAGGGGGAGACAGGCATGAACAGAGAGGCACAAAAAAACCGGCCAAGTGGCCGGTTTCTCTGGGTCTGAAAGTCTGGTAGAGACTTTCAGATACTGCTATATGGTGCCCCGAGGGAGACTCGAACTCCCACTCCTTTCGAAAACGGATTTTGAATCCGCCGCGTCTACCAATTCCGCCATCAGGGCTCAATGGCGGCGAAGTATAGAGAGGTGATTACCGTTGGTCAATCACGTTTCATGGTCAATTTTTGATATTTCCGCTAGACTTTCCGGCCCTGCTAGACGAACCCCATCATGCGCGTTGCTGACTTTACTTTCGAGCTTCCTGATTCGCTGATCGCCCGCCATCCGTTGGCCGAGCGTCGCGGTAGTCGCCTGCTGACCCTCGATGGGCCGAGCGGCGCCCTGGCACACCGTCAATTCACTGATTTGCTTGAGCATTTGCGCCCGGGCGATTTGATGGTGTTCAACAATACCCGGGTGATTCCGGCGCGGCTTTTCGGGCAGAAAGCGTCCGGCGGCAAGCTGGAAATTCTTGTCGAACGCGTGCTCGATGCGCACCGCGTGCTGGCTCATGTGCGCTCCAGCAAGTCGCCCAAGCCGGGTTCGAAGATCCTTATCGACGGTGGTGGCGAAGCCGAGATGCTCGCGCGTCATGACGCGTTGTTCGAGTTGGGTTTTGCCGAGGAAGTGTTGCCGCTGCTCGACCGCGTCGGGCACATGCCGTTGCCTCCTTATATAGACCGCCCGGATGAAGGCTCGGATCGCGAGCGTTATCAGACCGTGTATGCCCAGCGTCTGGGCGCGGTGGCGGCACCGACGGCGGGGCTGCATTTCGATGAGCCGCTGATGCAGGCGATTGCTGCCAAGGGCGTCGAGACGGCGTTCGTTACCTTGCACGTGGGCGCGGGAACGTTTCAGCCGGTGCGCGTCGAGAAGATCGAAGATCACCACATGCACAGCGAGTGGCTGGAAGTCGGCCAGGATGTGGTCGATGCCGTGGCGGCATGCCGCGCGCGTGGCGGTCGGGTGATCGCGGTCGGCACCACCAGTGTGCGTTCGCTGGAAAGTGCGGCGCGCGATGGTGTGCTCAAGCCGTTCAGTGGCGACACCGACATCTTTATCTTCCCAGGCCGGCCGTTTCATGTGGTCGATGCCCTGGTGACCAATTTCCATTTGCCGGAATCCACGTTGTTGATGCTGGTTTCCGCGTTTGCCGGGTATCCCGAAACCATGGCCGCCTACAAGGCCGCCGTTGAAAACGGTTACCGCTTTTTCAGCTACGGGGATGCGATGTTCATCACCCGCAATCCCGCTCCAACTGCCCCTGAACAGTCGGGCCCAGAGGAAACAGAATGAGTCGCGAATGTCGAATGTCCTTTGAGCTGTTGGCCACCGATGGCAAGGCTCGCCGTGGTCGCCTGACCTTCCCCCGTGGCACCGTCGAAACCCCGGCGTTCATGCCGGTCGGCACCTACGGCACGGTCAAGGGCATGCTGCCGCGCGACATCGTCGCCACTGGCGCGGAAATCATTCTGGGCAACACCTTTCACCTGTGGCTGCGTCCTGGCACTCAAGTGATCAAGGAACACGGCGACCTGCACGATTTCATGCAGTGGAAAGGCCCGATTCTCACCGACTCCGGCGGCTTCCAGGTGTTCAGCCTTGGCGCGATGCGCAAGATCAAGGAGGAGGGCGTGACCTTCGCTTCTCCGGTCGATGGCGCCAAAGTGTTCATGGGCCCGGAAGAGTCGATGCAGGTGCAGCGCGATCTCGGTTCCGACATCGTGATGATCTTCGACGAATGTACGCCGTACCCGGCTGACGAAGACGTCGCGCGCGTATCGATGGAGTTGTCGTTGCGTTGGGCCCAGCGTTCGAAGAATGCTCACGGTGACAACACCGCAGCGCTGTTCGGCATCGTCCAGGGCGGCATGCATGAAAACCTGCGCATGCGTTCGCTCGAAGGCCTCGACAAGATCGGCTTCGACGGCCTCGCCATCGGCGGTCTGTCGGTGGGCGAACCGAAGCACGAAATGATCAAGGTGCTGGATTATCTGCCGGGTCAGATGCCCGCTGACAAACCTCGTTACCTTATGGGCGTTGGCAAACCGGAAGATCTGGTTGAGGGTGTGCGCCGCGGTGTGGACATGTTCGATTGCGTGATGCCAACCCGTAATGCCCGCAATGGGCATCTGTTCATCGATACCGGTGTGCTGAAGATCCGTAACGCGTTCCATCGCCATGATGAATCGCCGCTGGATCCGACCTGCGATTGCTACACCTGCCAGAACTTCTCGCGCGCTTATCTGCATCACCTGGACAAGTGCGGCGAAATGCTCGGCAGCATGCTCAATACCATCCATAACTTGCGCCATTATCAGGTGCTGATGGCTGGTTTGCGCGAGGCTATTCAACAGGGTACATTGGCCGCCTTTGTCGATGCCTTCTACGCCAAACGCGGACTTCCCGTCCCGCCTTTGGACTGAGTTTTCTGACCCCAAGATTCAACATTTGCAACTGGAGTGCTAAATGAGCTTTTTTATCTCTAACGCCATGGCTGACGCAGCTGCACCGGCTGCTGCAAGCCCAATGGGCGGCGGCTTCGAGTGGATTTTCCTGGTCGGCTTCCTGGTCATCTTCTACCTGATGATCTGGCGTCCACAGGCCAAGCGCGCCAAAGAGCAGAAGAACCTGCTGAGCAGCCTGCAAAAGGGTGACGAAGTCGTGACCACTGGCGGCATCGCCGGCAAGATCACCAAAGTTGCCGATGACTTCGTCGTCCTGGAAGTCTCCGACACCGTGGAAATGAAGTTCCAGAAAGGCGCTATCGCCGCCACGCTGCCAAAAGGCACGCTGAAAGCGATCTAAGAGCAACAATTTCTACTCAATCGACGGGGCGCGCAAGGCGCCCCGCGTTCATAACGGGCGGCGTGATGCTGAACAAATACCCTCTGTGGAAATACATTCTGATCCTGGCGGTGCTGGCGATCGGTCTGATTTATTCCGCTCCCAATCTTTACCCCGATGACCCGGCCATTCAGATCAGCGGCGCCAGCACGGCCCTGCAGGTCAATGATGCCGATCTGGCTCGCGTCAGCACAGCGCTGAAAGAGTCCGGCATCAACGTCAAGGCGGCCACTCTGACCGCAGGTGGCAAGGGCGGTCTGATCCGTCTGAGCAAGGCTGAAGATCAGCTGCCGGCCAAGGACGTTGTACGCAAGGCACTGGGTGATGACTACGTCGTCGCGCTGAACCTGGCACAGACCACTCCGCAATGGCTGCGCAACCTTGGTGCGCACCCGATGAAGCTGGGTCTGGACTTGTCCGGTGGTGTGCACTTCCTGCTCGAAGTGGACATGGACAAAGCCCTCGATGCGCGCCTGAAAGTCTACGAAGGCGACGTCAAGAGCCTGCTGCGTAAAGAGAAGCTGCGCTATCGCAGCCTGCCGCAACTGGGCGGTGCCATTCAGTTGGGCTTCAGCGATGAAGACTCCCGCGAACAGGCCCGTGCGCTGATCCGCAAGAACTTCAACGATTTCGACATTGTTCCGGCCGACCTCAACGGTCAACCGGTGCTGCGTCTGGCGATGACCCCGGCCAAGCTGGCGGAAATCCGTGAATACTCCATCAAGCAGAACCTGACCACGGTACGTAACCGCGTCAACGAGCTGGGTGTTGCCGAACCGATCGTGCAGCGTCAGGGCGCCAACCGCATCGTGGTTGAGCTGCCGGGCGTGCAGGACACTGCCGAAGCCAAGCGAATTCTCGGCAAGACGGCCAACCTCGAGTTCCGTCTGGCCGCTGAGCCGGGTGCGTCGAAAGCCACTTCCGAATCGTTCGAGTTCCGTGAAGGCAACCGTCCACCAGCGCAGATCGAGCGTGGTCTGATCATCACCGGTGACCAGGTCACCGACGCCAAGGCCGGTTTCGGCGAGCACGGCACGCCTGAAGTGAACATCCGTCTGGATGGTCACGGCGGCGAGCTGATGAGCCGCGCGACCCGTTCCAACGTCGGTCGCAGCATGGCGGTGATCTTCATCGAGCAGCGTCCTGTCACCACTTACACCAAGCAAGTGGTGGATGGCGTCGAGAAAGACGTCGCGGTGCAGACGTTCAAGGAAGAGAAGAAGATCATCAGCCTGGCGACCATCCAGTCGCCGCTGGGTGCGCAGTTCCGCATCACTGGCCTGAACGGTCAGGGCGAGTCGTCCGAACTGGCGCTGCTCCTGCGTGCCGGTGGTCTGGCTGCGCCGATGTACTTCGCCGAAGAGCGCACAATCGGTCCGAGCCTGGGTGCTGACAACATCACCAAAGGTATCGATGCGTCGCTGTGGGGCATGCTGTTCGTGTCGCTGTTCATCATCGCCATCTACCGCTTCTTCGGCGTCATCGCCACCGTCGCGCTGGCGGTGAACATGGTGCTGCTGCTGGCGCTGATGTCGTTGCTGGGCGCTACGCTGACCCTGCCGGGTATCGCCGGTATCGTCTTGACCATGGGTATGGCGGTCGACGCCAACGTACTGATCTTCTCGCGGATTCGTGAAGAGATCGCCGCTGGCATGACGGTGCAGCGGGCAATCAACGAAGGCTTCGGCCGGGCATTCACCGCGATTCTCGACGCCAACCTGACCACCTTGCTGGTCGGCGGCATTCTCTTCGCCATGGGCACCGGCCCGGTGAAGGGTTTCGCAGTGACCATGTCCCTCGGGATCTTTACCTCGATGTTCACGGCCATCATGGTGACCCGCGCAATGGTCAACCTGATCTTTGGCGGACGTGACTTCAAGAAGTTGTGGATTTAAGGGGCTGCCATGTTACGTACAATCAACTTCATGGGCGTTCGCAACGTAGCGTTCGGCGTCACAGTGCTGCTCACGGTCATTGCCCTGTTCAGCGTGTTCCACAAAGGCATGAACTGGGGTCTGGACTTCACCGGCGGTACGCTCATCGAGCTGACCTACGAGCGTCCGGCCGACGTCACCAAGGTGCGCGAGCAGCTGGCGACCTCCGGTTATCACGAAGCCGTGGTGCAGAATTTCGGCGCCACCACTGACCTGCTGGTGCGCATGCCGGGTGAAGATCCACAGCTGGGCCATCAGGTTGCCGAAGCGCTGCAGAAGATCGGCGGCGATAACCCGGCGACGGTCAAGCGTGTCGAGTTCGTCGGCCCGCAGGTCGGTGAAGAGCTGCGCGACCAGGGCGGCCTCGGCATGCTGCTGGCGCTCGGCGGGATCCTGATCTACCTGGCGTTCCGCTTTCAGTGGAAGTTCGCGGTCGGCGCGATTGTCTCGCTGATCCACGACGTGATCGTGACCGTGGGTATCCTCTCGTACTTCCAGATCACCTTCGATCTGACGGTACTGGCGGCGGTGCTGGCGATCATCGGTTACTCGCTGAACGACACCATCGTGGTTTTCGACCGGGTCCGTGAGAACTTCCGCGTGCTGCGCAAGGCGACGCTGATCGAGAACATCAACATCTCGACCACCCAGACCCTGCTGCGCACCATGGCGACGTCGATCTCCACGCTGCTGGCGATCGCGGCGCTGCTGTTCTTCGGCGGCGACAACCTGTTCGGCTTCTCCATCGCGCTGTTCATCGGTGTATTGGCGGGTACCTACTCGTCGATCTACATCGCCAACGTGGTGCTGATCTGGCTGAACCTGACCACCGAGGATCTGATTCCTCCGGCCAACACTGAGAAGGAAGTCGATGACCGTCCATAACGGCCAGCGATTTCCCGGCTGTCAGTCGACAAAAGGCGCGAGTTGAACTCGCGCCTTTTTTTGTGCTCCAAGGCTGGGAGAAGCGCGGGCGCGTCCCGCATGTGATGGTCAGGAGGTTCATGTGAACAAGTCGTTGCTGGTTGGTGCGGTATTGGGTGCTGTCGGTGTCACAGCCGGGGGTGCTGTTGCCACCTACAGCCTGGTTAAAAGCGGCCCTGAGTATGCGCAAGTATTAGCCGTTGAGCCGGTCAAGACACAGATCAAGACTCCACGTGAAGTATGCAAGGATGTAACCGTGACCCGGCAGGCGCCGGTCAAGGATCAACACCAGATTCTCGGCACGGCGATCGGTGCCGTAGCCGGTGGTTTGTTGGGTAATCAGGTGGGCGGCGGTAACGGCAAGAAGATTGCCACCGTGGCCGGTGCAGTCGGCGGCGGTTATGCCGGTAACAAGGTGCAGGAAGGTATGCAGAACCGCGATACCTACACCACCACGCAAACCCGCTGCAACACGGTCAATGACATCAGCGACAAGGTCGTCGGCTACGACGTGCGTTACTCGCTCGATGGCAAGGAAGGCAAAGTGCGGATGGATCGTGATCCGGGCAACCAGATTCCGGTCGACAAGGAAGGCAAGCTGATCCTGTCGCAGAATGAGCCGGGTCAGTAAGGTTTCAGCGTTTTGAAAAGAAGCACCCTGCGGGGTGCTTTTTTTATACCCGCGTTTTTTGGCTGCACCGCATTCCCTTGTAGGAGTGAGCCTGCTCGCGATAGCGATTCATCATTCAAAGCGGGTGGTGACTGATACGACGCTATCGCGAGCAGGCTCACTCCTACATGGTTTGTGGTGTGTCAGGGAGGCAAATTGCAGGCATAAAAAAACACCCCGAAGGGTGTTTTTTCGTTTCGCGGAAAGCTTAGCGCTTCAGCGAAGCCGGCAGGTGCGGCTGGATCGCCGTCAGTACTGCCTTGAAGCATTTGGTGTTGCCGGCAACGATGTGGCCTTTCTCGAGGAAGTCGTGACCGCCGGTGAAATCGCTCACCAGACCGCCAGCTTCCTGGATCAACAGGGCGCCTGCAGCCATGTCCCACTCGGACAGGCCCGACTCCCAGAACGCGTCGAAACGACCGGCAGCCACGTACGCCAGGTCCAGGCTCGCCGAACCGGCGCGGCGGATGCCGGCAGTCTGGCCAACCAGGGCGCGGAACATGCCCAGGTAGTTGTCGAGGTTGTCCATCTGATCGTCACGGAACGGGAAGCCAGTGCCGAGCAGGGCGCCGTCGAGGCTGGTGCGACCGCTGACGCGCAGACGACGACCGTTCAGTTGGGCGCCGCGGCCACGGCTGGCGGTGAATTCTTCCTGGCGGACCGGGTCCAGCACCACTGCGTGTTCCAGGCGGCCACGATATTTGCAGGCAATGCTCACTGCAAAGTGCGGGATGCCACGGAGGAAGTTGGTGGTGCCGTCCAGCGGATCGATGATCCACAGGTACTCTTCGCCTTCGATGCCGGTGCCGGCGTGCAGGCCGGTTTCTTCACCTTGGATCGAGTGGTTCGGGTAAGCCTTGCGCAGGGCATCGATGATTTTCTGTTCAGCGGCGCGATCGACCTCGGATACGTAATCCTTGGCGTCTTTTTCGTCGACCTTGATGGTATCCAGGCGCTCGATGGAGCGGAAGATCAGTTCACTGGCGCTGCGGGCGGCGCGCAGCGCGATATTCAGCATGGGCTGCATGGATGTGTCACCTAAGGTTGTTAAAGAAAGCCGCGCATTCTATCAGAACTTTTCTTCAGGTGAAGGACGCTGTTCGCTTTCATAGCTTAACGGTAGGCTGTTCTGTAAGATTTGCCCCCTTTCCTGTGTCCGAGAGCGCCTCCCTTGCTGCAGAACATTCGTGTCGTCCTGGTCAACACCAGCCACCCCGGCAACATCGGCGGGGCCGCGCGCGCCATGAAAAACATGGGGCTGTCGCGACTGGGGCTGGTCGAGCCGCGGGTCTTCCCGCATCACGAGGCCGACGCCCGCGCCTCCGGTGCCGGTGACATCCTTGAAAACGCACAAGTCGTCGCCACTCTGGAAGACGCCTTGGTTGGCTGCAATCTGGTGCTCGGCACCAGCGCTCGGGACCGCCGTATTCCCTGGCCGCTGCTGGATCCGCGCGAATGCGGGAACAAAGTGGTCGAGGAAGCCGGGCAGGGCGCCGAGATCGCTCTGGTGTTCGGTCGCGAAGATTCCGGCCTGACCAATGAAGAGCTGCAGCGATGTCACTTTCACGTGCACATCCCTTCCGACCCGACGTTCAGTTCGCTGAACCTCGGGGCGGCGGTGCAGGTGTTGAGTTATGAAGTGCGCATGGCCTGGCTGGCCGCACAGGGTCAGCCGACCAAGGTCGAGAAAGAAGAAGTGGCCTCGGTGAAGAGCGCCGAGCTGGCGACCATGGATGAGCTGGAGCGATTCTATGAGCACCTCGAGCAGACGCTGGTCGCCATCGAATTCCTTGACCCGGAAAAGCCACGGCACTTGATGGCGCGCCTGCGCCGGTTGTACGGACGCAGCTCGGTCAGCCGGGCGGAAATGAATATTTTGCGTGGCATCCTCACGGAAACCCAGAAAGCGGCCCGTGGCGAGCTTCTAAAGCGGAAGGATTGAATGATGTTTGAGCGTTTGCGTGAAGATATCCAGAGCGTATTCCATCGAGACCCGGCGGCACGTAACGCTTTTGAAGTCCTGACCTGCTACCCCGGCATGCATGCGATCTGGATTCATCGTCTGGCCGGCATGCTCTGGCGCAACGAGCTGAAATGGCTGGCGCGGCTGGTGTCGAACTTCGGTCGCTGGCTGACCGGAATCGAAATTCATCCGGGCGCCAAGGTTGGTCGGCGTTTCTTCATCGACCACGGCATGGGCATCGTCATTGGTGAAACCGCCGAAATCGGCGACGACGTGACCATCTATCAAGGTGTGACCCTCGGCGGCACCAGTTGGAACAAAGGCAAGCGCCACCCGACGCTGGGTGATGGCGTGGTGGTCGGTGCGGGAGCCAAAGTGCTCGGTCCGTTCACGGTGGGTGCCGGCGCCAAAGTCGGCTCGAATGCCGTGGTCACCAAAGAAGTGCCGCCGGGCGCCACGGTGGTGGGGATTCCGGGGCGGATCATCGTCAAGAACGACGAAGAGCAGGACGCCAAGCGCAAGGCGATGGCAGAAAAGATCGGCTTTGATGCCTATGGTGTCAGCGAAGACATGCCCGACCCGGTGGCCCGCGCCATCGGCCAGTTGCTCGACCATCTGCAGGCGGTGGACGGGCGTCTGGAAGGCATGTGCGGCGCGCTGAAGGATCTGGGCAGCAATTACTGTGCGAAAGATCTGCCTTCGCTGCGCGAAGAAGACTTCGCCAGTGTGCAAGGCAAGGATGAATCGAAAGCCGGCTGAACCGCAGCGCTGCTTTTCGCGAGCAGGCTCGCTCCCACAGATGAATGCATTCCAATAGTGGTAGCGAGCCTGCTCGCGAATAACGATAACGCGGTTCCGCTGGCTGTACGCCGCAGGCCTTTGCTATCATGCGCGCGCTCTTTTGCGGGTAAACCCGACTAAAGCACTAGGTCTTATAGTTGACTTAAATGCTCGGGAATTGCATACTCCCGCCCATTCCGAACTCCGTGGTAACTGTCCATGCGACTGACTACAAAAGGCCGATACGCCGTGACCGCCATGCTCGATCTGGCGTTGCACGCGCAGCACGGGCCGGTGTCTCTGGCCGATATCTCCGAGCGCCAAGGCATCTCCCTGTCCTACCTCGAACAGCTGTTTGCCAAGCTGCGCCGCAGCAACCTGGTTTCCAGCGTTCGCGGTCCGGGTGGTGGCTATCAGTTGTCCCGCGACATGCAGGGCATCCAGGTCGCCCAGGTGATCGATGCGGTGAACGAATCGGTCGATGCCACCAAGTGCCAGGGCCAGGGCGATTGCCATTCCGGTGATACCTGCCTGACCCATCATCTGTGGTGCGACTTGAGCCTGCAGATTCACGAATTTCTGAGCGGTATCAGCTTGGCCGACCTTGTGACTCGCCGTGAGGTACAAGAAGTGGCCCAGCGTCAGGACCAGCGCCGTTGCAGCAGCAAGGCGCCACGCCTGGACAAGATTGAAGCGTCCGCCGTCGAATGACAGCCGAAGAGCTACCCGCGGCACGCCAGCCCTGATTTAGGAGATAGTCCATGAAATTGCCGATTTACCTTGATTACTCTGCAACCACCCCGGTTGATCCGCGCGTTGCGCAGAAGATGAGTGAATGCCTGCTGGTCGACGGAAACTTCGGTAACCCGGCGTCCCGCTCCCACGTGTTCGGCTGGAAGGCTGAAGAGTCCGTCGAAAACGCCCGTCGTCAGGTGGCCGATCTGGTCAATGCCGACCCGCGTGAAATCGTCTGGACCTCCGGTGCCACCGAATCCGATAACCTGGCGATCAAGGGCGCGGCACATTTCTACGCCTCCAAGGGCAAGCACCTGATCACCAGCAAGATCGAGCACAAGGCTGTCCTCGACACCATGCGCCAACTGGAGCGTGAAGGTTTCGAAGTGACCTACCTCGAGCCGACCGAAGACGGTCTGATCACGCCGGCAATGATCGACGCGGCCCTGCGCGAAGACACCATCCTGGTGTCGGTGATGCACGTCAACAACGAAATCGGCACCATCAACGACATCGCCGCCATCGGCGAGATGCTGCGCGCCAAGGGTGTGCTGTTCCACGTCGACGCCGCTCAGTCCACTGGCAAGGTCGAGATCGACCTGCAGAAGCTGAAAGTCGACATGATGTCGTTCTCCGCCCACAAGACTTATGGCCCTAAAGGCATCGGCGCGCTGTACGTCAGCCGCAAGCCGCGTGTGCGCATCGAAGCGACCATGCACGGCGGCGGTCACGAGCGTGGCATGCGTTCGGGCACCCTGGCGACCCACCAGATCGTCGGCATGGGTGAAGCGTTCCGCGTAGCCAAGGAAGACATGGCCGCTGAAAACGTGCGCATCAAAGCCTTGAGCGACCGTTTCTACCAGCAGGTCGAGCATCTGGAAGAGCTGTACGTCAACGGCAGCCTGACCGCCCGCGTTCCGCACAACCTGAACCTGAGCTTCAACTACGTTGAAGGCGAGTCGCTGATCATGGCGCTCAAGGATCTGGCGGTATCGTCCGGTTCGGCCTGCACCTCGGCGTCCCTGGAGCCTTCGTATGTACTGCGCGCCCTGGGCCGCAACGACGAACTGGCACACAGCTCGATCCGCTTTACCTTCGGTCGTTTCACCACCGAAGAAGAAATCGACTACGCCGCTCAGAAAGTCTGCGAGGCCGTTACCAAGCTGCGCGCTCTGTCGCCGCTGTGGGACATGTACAAAGACGGCGTCGATATCTCGAAAATCGAGTGGGCGGCACACTAACTATAGAAGCCGCCGGATACAGATCCTGTAGCGACGCGGCGGTTTACGCAGCGCAGTTGCAGGGTCTCAAGAGCGGCCCTGATGAGTGAGGATTGAGAATCATGGCTTACAGCGAAAAGGTCATCGACCACTACGAAAACCCGCGCAACGTCGGCAAGATGAACGCGGAAGATCCTGATGTCGGCACCGGCATGGTCGGCGCTCCGGCGTGCGGCGACGTGATGCGCCTGCAGATCAAGGTCAACGATCAGGGCGTTATCGAAGACGCCAAGTTCAAGACCTACGGCTGCGGTTCGGCGATCGCCTCCAGTTCCCTCGCCACCGAGTGGATGAAAGGCAAGACCCTGGACGAAGCCGAAACCATCAAGAACACTCAGCTGGCCGAAGAACTGGCCCTGCCGCCAGTGAAAATCCACTGCTCCGTACTCGCAGAAGACGCTATCAAAGCGGCAGTTCGCGATTACAAGCAGAAGAAAGGCTTGATCTGACTTTCAAGATTTGGCGACGAGTAAGGAGTCACCGATGGCTATCAGCATGACAGAAGCGGCTGCTCGACACGTGCGGCGCTCCCTCGACGGGCGCGGCAAAGGTGAAGGGATTCGTCTGGGTGTTCGCACCACAGGCTGTTCCGGCCTTGCCTACGTGCTGGAGTTTGTCGACGAGGTAGTGGCGGAGGATCAGGTGTTCGAGAGTCACGGCGAAAAAGTGATCATCGACCCGAAAAGCCTGGCCTACCTGGACGGCACCGAGCTCGATTTCGTCAAGGAAGGGTTGAACGAAGGCTTCAAGTTCAACAACCCCAACGTGCGCGGTGAGTGTGGCTGCGGCGAAAGCTTCAACATCTGAGGCTGGTCGTGGGTATTCCTTGTCATTTCGCTTTATTCGAGCTGCAGCCGAGCTTCCGCCTGGATCTCGAGCAGTTGGCCACGCGCTACCGTGAGTTGGCGCGCGGCGTCCATCCCGACCGTTTTGCCGACGCTTCGGAGCGCGAGCAGCGCTCGGCGCTCGAGCAATCGGCGCGGCTCAACGACGCCTACCAGACGCTCAAGAGCCCGGCCCAGCGTGCACGCTACCTGTTGAAAATCAGTGGGCATGAAGTGCCGATGGAAGTCACCGTCCACGATCCCGAGTTTCTTCTGCAGCAGATGCAATGGCGCGAAGAGCTCGAAGATCTGCAGGACAGTGCCGACCTCGACGGTGTCGCGGTATTCAAGCGTCGCTTGAAGGCAGCTCAGGAGCAGCTCAACGAAAGCTTCGCAGCCTGTTGGGATGATGCAGCGCAACGCGAGCAGGCCGAACGCCTGATGCGGCGCATGCAGTTCCTCGACAAGCTCACCTACGAAGTGCGCCAGCTGGAAGAGCGCCTCGACGATTAACCCAGCGCTGCCCTGATTGCACGCTGACAGACAGACAAGACCTGATCACCAT
Source organism: Pseudomonas sp. RIT-PI-o (assembly GCF_001297215.1). Classification (NCBI taxonomy): domain Bacteria; kingdom Pseudomonadati; phylum Pseudomonadota; class Gammaproteobacteria; order Pseudomonadales; family Pseudomonadaceae; genus Pseudomonas; species Pseudomonas sp. RIT-PI-o. The sequence goes on from NZ_LHPA01000027.1 coordinate 102,412, forward strand.
GGCTCTACTGCAGATCGCCGAACCCGGCCAAAGTCCTCAACCGCACCAGCGTCGTCTGGCTGTGGGGATCGACTTGGGTACTACCAATTCGCTGGTCGCTGCGCTGCGCAGTGGTCTCTCCGAACCGCTGGCCGACGCCAACGGGCAGGTCATCCTGCCGTCCGCCGTGCGTTATCACGCTGACCGCGTCGAAGTCGGCGAGTCGGCCAAGCTCGCTGCATCCTCCGATCCTCTGAATACCGTGCTGTCGGTCAAGCGCTTGATGGGTCGTGGTCTTTCCGACGTCAAGCAACTGGGCGAGCAACTGCCGTACCGCTTTGTCGGTGGCGAATCGCACATGCCGTTCATCGACACCGTGCAAGGCCCGAAAAGCCCGGTCGAAGTGTCCGCCGATATTCTCAAGGTCCTGCGTCAGCGTGCCGAAGCGACCTTGGGCGGCGAACTGGTTGGCGCGGTGATCACCGTTCCTGCCTACTTCGATGATGCTCAGCGTCAGGCGACCAAAGATGCCGCCAAGCTTGCCGGTCTGAACGTGTTGCGTCTGCTCAATGAGCCCACCGCTGCTGCCGTGGCTTATGGTCTGGATCAGCACGCCGAAGGTCTGGTGGCGATCTACGACCTGGGTGGCGGTACTTTCGATATTTCGATCCTGCGTCTGACCGGCGGCGTTTTCGAAGTTCTGGCCACTGGCGGCGACAGCGCGCTGGGCGGCGATGACTTCGATCACGCGATTGCCGGCTGGATCATCGAGAGCGCTGGCCTGTCCGCCGATCTCGATCCGGGCGCACAACGCAATCTGCTGCAAACCGCTTGTGCGGCCAAAGAAGCCCTGACCGACGCGGCCAGTGTGGAAGTGGCTTACGGCGACTGGAAAGCACAACTGACCCGTGAAGCATTCGATGCGCTGATCGAGCCGATGGTCGTGCGCAGCCTGAAAGCCTGCCGCCGCGCCGTTCGCGATTCCGGTATCGAGCTGGAAGACGTCCACGCCGTGGTCATGGTCGGCGGTTCGACCCGCGTGCCGCGTGTTCGTGAGGCCGTGGCCGAAGCCTTCGGTCGTCAGCCTTTGACCGAAATCGATCCGGATCAAGTGGTGGCCATCGGTGCCGCGATCCAGGCCGATACCCTGGCTGGCAACAAGCGTGATGGTGGTGAGCTGCTGCTGCTCGATGTGATTCCGCTGTCCCTTGGACTGGAAACCATGGGCGGTCTGATGGAGAAGGTGATTCCGCGCAACACCACCATTCCCGTCGCCCGCGCTCAGGATTTCACCACTTATAAAGACGGTCAGTCGGCCATGGCGATCCACGTCTTGCAGGGCGAGCGCGAGCTGATCAGCGACTGCCGCTCGCTGGCGCGCTTCGAATTGCGCGGCATTCCGGCGATGGTGGCCGGTGCGGCGAAGATTCGCGTGACCTTCCAGGTCGACGCCGACGGTCTGCTCAGCGTGTCTGCCCGTGAATTGGGCTCGGGCGTTGAAGCGAGCATTCAGGTCAAGCCGTCCTACGGCCTGACCGACGGCGAAATCGCCAAGATGCTCAAGGATTCGTTCCAGCACGCCAATGACGACAAGGTCGCCCGCGTTCTGCGCGAGCAGCAAGTCGATGCCCAGCGCCTGCTCGAAGCCGTGCAGGGTGCGCTGGATACCGATGGCGAGCGTTTGCTCGACGCCGAAGAGCGCATGGTCATCGAACTGCAGATGCAGGAACTGGCCGAACTGATGAAAGGTACCGATGGTTACGCCATCGAGCAGCAGACCAAGCGTCTGTCGCAAGTGACCGATGCTTTTGCTGCCCGCCGCATGGATCTGACGGTGAAAGCCGCTCTGTCGGGGCGCAACCTGAATGAAATCGAGGATATCTGATGCCGCAGGTCATTTTTCTGCCCCACGAGAAGTTCTGCCCTGAAGGCATGGTGGTCGAGGCTGCGCCCGGCACATCGATTCTCGAACTGGCCCACGAACACCACATCGAGATGGAAAGCGCCTGCGGCGGTGTCTGCGCCTGCACCACCTGCCACTGCATCATCCGCGAGGGTTTCGACTCGCTGGAAGAGGCTGACGAGCTGGAAGAAGACTTCCTCGATCGTGCCTGGGGCCTTGAAGCGCAATCGCGTCTGGCCTGTCAGGCCATCGTCGGTGAGGAAGACCTCACCGTCGAGATTCCGAAATATTCGCTTAACCATGCGGCCGAAGCGCCGCACTGACTGGTAAGACTGTCATGAGCTACGGTTGGAATGATGTTCAACGCATTGCCGAAGAGCTGGCCGAGGCCCACGAGGGGCTCGATCCATACTCTGTAGGTTTTGTCCGTCTGCAGCAGATGATCCTTGAGCTGCCTGACTTCGATGCTACTTCTGGCCGGGTCGGCGAGAAGGTGCTTGAAGCGGTTCAGGAGCTTTGGGCCGCAGAATCGGACTGATCGTCTCGCAGGTTAGGCAATACCCAAGAACCCGCGTATAATTCGCGGGTTTAATTTTTCGCAAATTACCGTTTCTGGAGTTACACCATGGCTGTTCAACGTACTTTCTCCATCATCAAGCCTGACGCCGTTGCTAAAAACGTGATCGGCAAGATCACCACTCGCTTCGAAGACGCTGGCCTGCGCGTTGTAGCTTCGAAACTGAAGCAACTGTCCAAAGCCGAAGCCGAAGGCTTCTACGCTGAGCACAGCGAGCGCGGTTTCTTCGGTGACCTGGTTGCTTTCATGACTTCCGGCCCGGTTGTCGTTCAGGTTCTGGAAGGCGAAAACGCTATCGCTCGCAACCGTGAGCTGATGGGCGCTACCAACCCTAAAGAAGCTGCTGCCGGCACCATCCGTGCTGACTTCGCTGAATCGATCGACGCCAACGCCGTTCACGGTTCGGACTCCGAAGCTGCTGCCGCTCGCGAAATCGCTTACTTCTTCGCAGCTACTGAAGTAACCACTCGCTAAGCATTGCTTGCAGAGTGAAGGTGAATCCATGACTACATCGACTGTTAAAACAAACCTGCTGGGTCTGACCCAGCCGGAAATGGAAAAATTCTTCGACTCAATCGGGGAGAAGCGTTTCCGTGCCGGTCAGGTAATGAAATGGATTCACCACTTTGGCGTCGATGATTTCGATGCCATGACGAACGTCAGCAAAGCCTTGCGCGACAAGCTCAAGGCCATTGCTGAAGTACGTGGTCCGGAAGTGGTCAGCGAGGACATCTCCAGCGACGGCACCCGTAAATGGGTGGTGCGCGTGGCGTCCGGCAGCTGCGTCGAGACCGTGTACATTCCCCAGGGCAAACGCGGCACCTTGTGCGTTTCGTCCCAGGCAGGCTGTGCCCTGGATTGCAGTTTCTGCTCCACCGGCAAGCAAGGCTTCAACAGCAACCTCACCGCCGCCGAAGTCATCGGTCAGGTGTGGATTGCCAACAAATCTTTCGGCAGCGTCCCGGCCACCGTCGACCGCGCCATCACCAACGTGGTGATGATGGGCATGGGCGAGCCGCTGCTGAACTTCGACAACGTCGTCGCCGCCATGCATCTGATGATGGATGACCTCGGCTACGGGATCTCCAAGCGCCGCGTGACCCTGTCCACCTCGGGTGTGGTGCCGATGATCGATGAGCTGGCCAAGCACATCGACGTATCCCTGGCGTTGTCGCTGCACGCACCAAATGACGCATTGCGTAACCAATTGGTGCCGATCAACAAGAAATATCCGCTTAAGATGCTGCTCGAGTCGTGCCAGCGCTACATGTCCGCCCTTGGCGAGAAACGTGTGCTGACCATCGAGTACACCTTGCTCAAGGACGTCAACGACAAGCTTGAGCACGCGGTGGAAATGATCGAGCTGCTCAAAGACATCCCGTGCAAGATCAACCTGATCCCGTTCAACCCGTTCCCGCACTCCGGGTACGAGCGGCCGAGCAACAATGCCATCCGCCGCTTCCAGGATCAGTTGCATCAGGCCGGCTTCAACGTCACCGTGCGCACCACTCGTGGTGAAGACATCGATGCCGCATGTGGTCAATTGGTAGGGCAGGTGCTGGATCGCACCCGTCGCAGCGAACGTTACATCGCGGTGCGCGAGTTGAGCGCGGACAGCGATCTGGCACAGAACGCCGCGAACACTAACTAAGAGAGGATCTCTATGTCCCTGCGCTTTGCGCTGCTGTTGCTGTTGGCCAGCCTGTGCGCTGGTTGTGTCCTGTCGGGTGACTACAACCCGATGAAGACCAGCAAGGGCCGCGATGAAGCGCGGGCTGCCTACGTGCAGCTGGGGCTGGGCTACCTGCAGCAGGGCATGACCGAGCGGGCCAAGGTGCCCTTGAAGAAAGCGCTGGAGCTGGACGGATCCGACCCTGACGCCAATGCGGCCCTCGGTCTGGTGTTTCAGGCCGAAATGGAGCCTGCACTGGCCGACGAGCACTTTCGCAAGGCCCTGTCTTCCCGTCCCGCCGATGCGCGCATCCTCAACAACTACGGCAGTTTTCTCTACGAACAACAACGCTACAAGGAAGCCTACGAGCGTTTTGAACAAGCGGCCGCCGATACCCTGTATCCTGAGCGTTCGCGGGTTTTCGAAAACCTCGGCATGACGGCCGCCAAGCTGGGCCAGCGTGATCTGGCGCAGCAACAGCTGGAAAAAGCCCTGCGCCTGAACCGCCAACAACCGCGCGCATTGCTGGAAATGGCTGAGTTGTCCTTCGAAGACAGGCATTATGTGCCCGCGCGTGACTATTACGACCGTTTCAGCCAGCTGACCGAACAAAATGCACGTAGTCTATTGCTCGGCGTTCGGCTGGCAAAAGTGTTTGAAGATCGCGACAAGGCAGCCAGTTACGGTCTGCAATTAAAACGACTCTATCCCGGTACGCCGGAATATCAGCAATACCTGTCGGAGCAATGATGAAAGCGGCGCATCCCGAAGTTGTAGCAGCGAATCGCGTTAATCCCGGTGAGACCCTGCGCCAGGCCCGCGAAAGCAATGGCTGGTCGCTGGCCGAAGTGGCCCTCAAGCTCAACCTCACCGTGACGTCCCTGAGCAATCTTGAAGCCGGCGCTTTCGACAAGCTGCCGGGGCATACCTTCGCTCGCGGTTACATTCGCGCCTATGCCAAATTGCTCGGTATGGACCAGACCGTTCTGGTTCAGCAATTCGACCAGTCCACCGGCACCGACTCCCAAGGCAGCAACGTTCACGCCCTTGGTCGGATCGAAGAGCCGGTGCGCGTTTCCCACACCATTTTGCGTATCGTCAGCCTGTTGCTGCTGATCGCGGTCATCGGCGGCGGTTTCGTCTGGTGGCAGGATCAGACCTCGCAGCGCACCCGCGATCTGACCAGCCTCGCGCCGGAGCACGTCGAAGTCGAAGGCGCTGACGGCACCACGCAGATCCACCCGATCGACGAGCCGGAAGATCAGGCTGTCGCCGAGAATCAGGCTGACAACTCGACTTCGCTGGCCTTGCCGCAGTCGGAAACCAGTGCTGAATCGACCGGCGCCGAATCTGCTGCGCCAGCGACCGAGCCAGCTGCCCCGGCAGTTGCGCCAAGCGCACCGGCACAGACGCCTGCGCCAGTGGTGGCGGCTCCGGCCACTCCAGCGCCGAATGTCCCAGCGACACCTGCCCCGACCGTGACCGCTCCGACGGCTCCAGCACCAACCGCTGAAGTGGCCGCGCCGGTTGCCGGCGAAGGTCAGGTCCAACTGCAGTTCACTGGCGATTGCTGGGCACAGGTGACCGATGGCCGTGGCAAAGTGATTTTCAGTGGTCTGAAGCATAAAGGCGACAGCGTGAGTGTTTCCGGCAAGCCGCCGCTCGCTGTACGTCTGGGCGTTGCCCGCGCGGCACAGGTCAGCTACAACGGCCAACCGGTCGATATCGCTCCGTTCACCAGTGGCGAGACTGCTCGCCTGAAGTTGGGTCAATAAGTCATGCACGGCGAATCTCCAATCAAACGTCGCGAATCGCGCAAGATCTGGGTCGGCAACGTACCGGTGGGCGGCGACGCGCCGATCGCTGTGCAGAGCATGACCAACAGCGACACCAATGACGTGGCCGCGACCGTGGCGCAGATCAATCGTCTGGAAGCTGCCGGCGTCGACATCGTTCGCGTCTCGGTACCGGACATGGACGCCGCCGAGGCGTTCGGCAGGATCAAGCAACTGGTCAAAGTGCCGTTGGTGGCCGACATTCACTTCGACTACAAGATCGCCTTGCGCGTGGCCGAACTGGGCGTCGACTGCCTGCGTATCAACCCGGGCAACATCGGTCGCGAAGACCGCGTGCGTGCCGTGGTCGATGCGGCCCGTGATCGCGGCATTCCGATCCGCATCGGCGTCAACGCCGGTTCCCTGGAAAAAGACCTGCAGAAGAAATACGGCGAGCCGACCCCGGCCGCATTGGTCGAATCCGCGCTGCGCCACGTTGAGCACCTCGAACGCCTGAATTTCCAGGACTTCAAGGTCAGCGTGAAGGCCTCCGACGTGTTCATGGCTGTCGAAGCCTACCGTTTGCTGGCGAAAGAAATCGTTCAGCCATTGCACCTGGGCATCACCGAAGCTGGCGGTTTGCGTTCGGGCACGGTGAAATCCGCCGTGGGCCTAGGTATGCTGCTCGCCGAAGGGATTGGCGATACTATCCGCATCTCGCTGGCGGCCGATCCGGTCGAGGAAGTGAAGGTCGGTTACGACATTCTCAAATCTTTGCATCTGCGTTCCCGTGGCATCAACTTCATCGCCTGCCCGAGCTGCTCGCGGCAGAACTTCGATGTGGTCAAGACCATGAACGAGCTGGAAGGGCGCCTCGAAGACCTGCTGGTGCCGCTGGATGTCGCGGTCATCGGTTGCGTGGTCAACGGCCCCGGCGAAGCCAAGGAAGCCCATATCGGCTTGACCGGCGGCACGCCAAACCTGATTTACATCGACGGCAAGCCGTCGCAGAAGCTGACGAATGACAATCTGGTGGACGAGCTGGAAAAGCTGATCCGCCAGAAAGCGGCCGAAAAGGTCGAAGCTGACGCTGCCGTTATTGCGCGCGGCTGATCGAACGAATTAAGGAAATTTTGTGAGCAAGTCTCTACAAGCCATTCGTGGCATGAATGACATCCTGCCCGAACAGACCCCGCTGTGGCGTTATTTCGAAGGCACTGTGGCGCGTCTGCTGGATAACTACGGTTACAAGCAGATCCGCATGCCGATCGTCGAGTTCACCGAGCTGTTCAAACGCTCGATCGGCGAAGTCACCGATATCGTCGAAAAAGAGATGTACACCTTCGAAGACCGCAATGGCGACTCCCTGACCCTGCGTCCGGAAGGCACCGCGGCCTGCGTGCGCGCAGTGCTCGAACACGGCATCACCGGCGGCGGTCAGGTGCAGAAACTCTGGTACATCGGCCCGATGTTCCGCCACGAGCGTCCGCAGAAAGGCCGCTATCGCCAGTTCCACCAGATCGGTCTGGAGGTGTTCAACCTCGACGGTCCGGACATCGACGCCGAACTGATCATCATGACCTGGCGCCTGTGGGGCGAGCTGGGCATCCGTGATGCGGTCAAGCTCGAACTCAACAGCCTCGGCACCAGCGAATCCCGTGGCCGCTATCGTGAAGCGCTGGTCGAGTACCTCTCGGCGCACCACGACAAGCTCGACGAAGACAGCCAGCGTCGCCTGAAAACCAACCCGCTGCGCGTGCTCGACACGAAAAATGCCGACACCCAGGCCGTGCTGGTCGATGCGCCGAAAATGGCCGATTACCTCGACGACGAGTCCCGTGCTCACTTCGAAGGACTGAAGGCGCGTCTGGATGCCGTCGGCATTCCTTACGTGCTCAACCCGAAACTGGTGCGCGGCCTCGATTACTACAGCAAAACCGTTTTCGAATGGGTCACCGACAAGCTCGGCGCCCAGGGCACCGTGTGCGCGGGCGGCCGTTACGACGGTCTGGTCGAGCAGATGGGCGGCAAGCCAACCCCGGGCGTCGGTTTCGCCATGGGCATCGAGCGCCTGGTCCTGATGCTCGAAACCCTCGAGCAGATCCCGGAAGAAATTTCCCGTCAGGTCGACGTCTACCTCTGCGCCTTCGGTGAAGAAGCCGAGCTGGCCGGTCTGGCCCTGGCCGAACGGGTTCGCGATCAACTTCCAAACCTGCGCCTGCAAGTCAATGCCGGCGCCGGCAGCTTCAAAAGCCAGTTCAAGAAGGCCGACAAGAGCGGTGCGCTGTACGCATTGATCCTCGGTGACGACGAAATGGCCCAGCAAGTGGTAGGTTTCAAACCCCTGCGTGGCCAGGGCGAACAACAAAGCATTGCCTGGGATGCGCTCGCCGCTCACCTGGCCACCTGCGTCGTGCAGGGTTGAAGCTGTCTTAACAGCCGATTTAGCGATTAAGGAGTATTGGGGTGTCGAGTACCGAAGACGAACAGTTGGCGGATTTGAAGGACTGGTGGACACGCAACGGCAAACCTCTGGTCACCGGCGGCCTGTTGGCGCTGGTCATCGTGTTCGGCTGGCAGGCTTATCACAAATACCAGAGCAACCAGTCGCAAGGCGCCTCGGTGCTCTATCAGCAATTGCTGGAAACCACCCTGACGCCTGACGGCAAGCCTGATGCCGCCCGTGTTGCGGATCTGGCCGGCAAGCTCAACAGCGAATACGGCGGTTCGGCCTACGCGCAGTACGGCAGCCTGTTCGTCGCCAAAGTAGCGGTTGACAGCGGCAAGCTGGACGACGCGGCGACCGAGCTGAAAGCCATTGTCGACAAACCGGCCAACCCGGCGCTGGGCGAAATCGCCCGTCAGCGTCTGGCGCAGGTGCTGGGCGCGCAGGACAAGGCTGAAGACGCCTTGAAACTGCTCGACGGCGATGCCGACAAAGCGTTCCTGGCCACTCGCGAAGAACTCAAGGGCGACCTGCTGGTGCGCTTGGGCCGTACCGATGACGCGAACAAGGCGTATCAAAAAGCCAAGGCGGCACTGTCGGATGAAGCGGCGGTCGGTGGCCTTCAAATCAAGCTCGACGACCTGGCCAAAGGGGATGCGTGACGTGATCCGTTGGAAGCATGCAGCATTGCTGGCTCTGGCCCTTCTGGCCGCGGGTTGCAGCAGCAACAGCAAGAAAGAATTGCCACCGGCCGAACTGACCGACTTCAAAGAAGAAGTGGTTCTGCACAAGCAGTGGAGCCGCTCGATCGGTGACGGTCAGGGCGAAACCTACAACATGCTGGTGCCGGCGATCGACGGTGACACCATCTACGCCGCTGATGTCACTGGCGTGGTGATGGCGCTGGATCGCAGCAACGGCGACGTGAAGTGGGACCAGGATCTGGAACTGCCTGTCTCCGGCGCCGTTGGCGTGGGTTACGGTCTGGTACTGATCGGTACCCTGCGTGGCGAAGTTGTCGCGCTCGATACCAGCAATGGTGAAGAGAAGTGGCGTGCCCGCGTCAACAGTGAAGTCCTCGCGCCGCCGGCCAACAACGGCGACGTGGTGGTTGTACAGACCCAGGACGATCGTCTGATCGGTCTGGACGCTGCCACTGGCAACCAGCGCTGGGTGTATGACAGCACCCCGGCGGTCCTGACCCTGCGTGGCACCAGTGCTCCGCTGGTGACCAATCGTCTGGCGGTAGCTGGCCTGTCGACCGGTAAAGTGGTCGCGCTGGATATCACCAACGGCGTGCCGGTGTGGGAACAACGCATCGCCATTCCACAGGGTCGTTCGGAACTGGAGCGCGTGGTCGACATCGACGGCGGTCTGCTGTTGTCCGGCGGCACGCTGTACGTCGCCAGCTATCAGGGTCGCGTGGCGGCACTGGACCTGGAAAGCGGTCGCCAACTGTGGCAGCGCGATGCGTCGAGCTACGCCGGTATCGCTCAGGGTTTCGGCAGCGTTTACGTCAGCCTGTCCTCGGGCACCGTTGAAGGCGTCGACGAGCGTTCGACCACTGCACTGTGGAGCAACGATTCGTTGGCTCGCCGTCAACTGTCGGCACCGGAAGTGTTCTCCAGCTACGTAGCTGTGGGTGACCTGGAAGGTTATCTGCACCTGCTGAGTCAGGTCGACGGTCGTTTCGTCGGCCGTGAACGCATCGACAGCGACGGCCTGCGTGCCCGTCCGCTGGTGGTGGGCGACACGATTTATGTGTATGGCAACAGCGGCAAACTGGAAGCCCTGACCATCAAGTAACAACTATGCTTGGGGTTCATCCCCAAGCGGCCCTGCATCAGCAGGGTTTTGCAGCGCCCCCGGGTGTTGCCCCGAGCACCAGCCGCTGCCTCGCAGCGGCTTTTGTATTTTCTGAAATAACGCAGTGGAGAGCCGCATGGTTCCCGTAATCGCCCTGGTGGGCCGACCGAACGTCGGCAAGTCCACCTTGTTCAACCGCCTGACCAGGACTCGTGACGCCATCGTCGGCGACCTGTCCGGTCTGACCCGTGATCGCCAGTACGGTGAGGCCAAGTGGCAAGGGCGTTCCTACATTCTGATCGACACCGGCGGTATCTCCGGTGACGAACATGGTATGGACGAAAAAATGGCCGAGCAGTCGCTGCTGGCCATCGAAGAAGCCGATGTGGTGCTGTTTCTGGTAGATGCCAAGGCCGGTTTTACCGCTGCCGACCAGATGATCGCCGAGCATTTGCGCAAACGTAACAAGCGTTCCCACGTGGTGGCCAACAAGGTCGACAACATAGACCCGGAAATGGCCCGCGCCGAATTCGCCCCGCTGGGCATGGGCCACGCGATCCCGATCGCCGGCGCCCACGGCCGTGGCATCACGCAACTGCTGGAAGCCGCCCTGAGCGAATTCCCGCGCGATGATGACGAGCCGGCTGAAGGTGAAGAGGAAGAAGTCGTCGCCGAAGGCGAGGAAGCCAAGCGCATTCCTGGCCCGAGCGAGAAAGACGGGATCAAGATCGCCATCATCGGCCGTCCTAACGTCGGCAAGTCGACTCTGGTCAACCGCATGCTCGGTGAAGACCGCGTCATCGTGTATGACCAGCCCGGCACCACCCGCGACAGTATCTACATTCCGTTCGAGCGCAATGAAGAGAAGTACACGCTGATCGACACCGCTGGTGTGCGCAAGCGCGGCAAGATCCATGAAGAAGTCGAAAAATTCTCCGTGGTCAAAACCCTGCAGGCGATCAAAGACGCCAACGTGGTGATCTTCGTCATGGACGCCCGCGAGGGTGTGGTCGATCACGACTTGAACCTGCTGGGCTTCGCGATCGAATCCGGTCGTGCGCTGGTCATCGCGATCAACAAATGGGACGGCATGACGCCGAGCGAGCGCGACTTCGTCAAGGTCGAGCTGCAGCGCCGGCTGTTCTTCGTTGACTACGCCGACATCCACTTCATCTCGGCGCTGCACGGTACTGGCGTGGGCAACCTCTACGCCTCGGTGCAGAACTCGTTCAAGTCCGCGGTTACCCGCTGGCCGACCAACCGTCTCACCCAGATTCTGGAAGATGCGGTAGGCGAGCACGCGCCACCGATGGTCAACAACCGCCGGATCAAGCTGCGTTACGCTCACCTGGGTGGCGCGAACCCGCCGATCATCGTGATCCACGGTAACCAGATCGAGAAAGTGCCGAAGTCGTACGTGCGCTATCTGGAAAACACTTACCGTCGTGTACTCAAGTTGGTCGGTACGCCGATCCGCATCGAGTTCAAGGGCGGCGAGAACCCGTACGAAGGCAACAAGAACACGCTGACCGACCGCCAGGTCAACAAGAAGCGTCGCTTGATGTCGCACAACAAGAAAGCCAGCAAGAAGCGCCGCGACAAGAAGTGATTGACTGTCTGGAGTGGGACTTTTGTGGCGAGGGAGCTTGCTCCCGCTGGATCGCGAAGCGATCCCGAAGCCTGCAACCGTAGTCGTTCAGACAGAACGCATCGGGCTGCTTTGCGACTGCTGCGCAGCCGAGCGGGAGCAAGCTCCCTCGCCACAGAGTTCGGTGTGCTGGCAAAGAAGAAGGGCGCCGTTCAGGCGCCCTTTTTTTATGAGCGCCGGATGGGCTATCCTCGGGCTCTCCCGCGCCGTCGTCAGAGCCGGGTGTTGAGCAGAGAACCCCCGATGATCACCAGCAAGCTGCCGAATGTCGGCATCACTATTTTCACGCAGATGTCTCAGCTCGCGGCGCAGACCGGCGCGATCAACCTGTCTCAGGGTTTCCCGGATTTCGACGGGCCGCAGTCGCTGCGTGATGCGGTCGGGCGGCATATCGCCAGTGGCCATAACCAGTATTCGCCGATGACCGGATTGCCGGCGTTGCGTGAGCAGATCGCAGCGAAGATCGCGCGCAGTTATGGCGTGAATGTCGATGCCGATCACGAAGTGACAGTGACGCCCGGTGCGACTCAGGCAATCTTCTGCGCGATTCAGGCAGTTATCCACAGCGGCGACGAAGTCATCGTGTTCGATCCGTGCTACGACAGCTACGCACCGGCCACGGAGTTGGCGGGTGGCCGTTGCGTGCATGTGCAACTGAACCCGGACGATTTCTCCATCGATTTCGACCAGCTCGCCGCGGCCCTGAGCCCGCGCACGAAAATGATCGTCATCAACACCCCGCACAACCCGAGCGGCGCCTTGATCAGCCGCGACGAGCTCGATCAACTGGCGGCGTTGATCCGTGATCGCGACATCTACCTGATCAGCGACGAAGTCTACGAACACCTGGTGTTCGACGGCGTACCGCATGTCAGCGTGCTGGCCCATGAAGAGCTGTATCAGCGCGCGTTCGTGGTCAGCTCGTTCGGCAAGACTTACCACGTCACTGGCTGGAAAACCGGCTACGTCGTCGCGCCGCCGGCCCTGACGGCCGAGCTGCGTAAAGTGCATCAGTACGTGAGTTTCTGTGGCGTGACACCGCTGCAATACGCGCTGGCCGACTACATGGCCGAGCACCCGGAGCACGTTGAACAGTTGCCGGGTTTCTATCAGGCCAAGCGCGATCTGTTCTGCGATCTGCTGGCGCCGTCGCGATTTAGCTTCACCCGGGTCAGCGGCACCTATTTCCAGCTGGTCGATTATTCGCAGATCCGTCCTGATCTGAATGATGCCGACATGGCCATATGGATGACCCGCGAGCACGGTGTCGCGAGCATTCCGGTGTCGGTGTTCTACCAGAATCCACCGCAAGGCCAGCGCCTGATACGCCTGTGCTTTGCCAAACGCGAGGAGACGCTGCGTGAAGCGGCGGCGAAACTATGCGTGATCTGAGTACATTGCCAGACCTGACCCTGGCGCTGATCCAGACGAGCCTGGCCTGGCACGATCGCCGGGCCAACCTCGAGCATTTCGAGCTATTGCTGGAGCAGGCCCGTGGTGCCGATCTGATCATCCTCCCGGAGATGTTCACCACCGGGTTTTCCATGGAATCGGAAACCCTCGCCGAGGCGGAAAACGGTCCGACCAGCAAATGGCTGCGGACGCAGGCAGCGAAGTTCGATGCGGTCATCACTGGCAGCGTGATCATTCAGGCGGCTGACGGCAGCCATCGTAACCGCCTGCTGTGGGCGCGGCCGGACGGCGAAGTGCTGCATTACGACAAGCGTCACCTGTTCCGCATGGCCGGCGAGCACAACCATTACACCCCGGGCGAGCGTCAGGTGCAGTTCGAACTCAAGGGCTGGCGGATTCGTCCGCTGATCTGCTACGACCTGCGTTTCCCGGTGTGGAGCCGCGACGCGCAGGACACCGATCTGCTGCTCTACACCGCGAACTGGCCGGGCGCACGGCGTCTGCACTGGAATCGCCTGCTGCCGGCGCGTGCGATTGAAAACCTCTGCTACGTAGCGGCGGTGAATCGGGTGGGCAGCGATGGCAAGGGCTTCGCGTATACCGGTGACAGTCAGGTGCTGGATTTCCAGGGCGAAACCTTGCTGGCGGCGGGGGAGGCGGATGGCGTGTTCAAAGTGATTCTGGAAGCTGCGCCGTTGGCGGCCTATCGGGAGCGCTTTCCGGCGAACCTGGATGCCGATACCTTCCAGTTCACTTGAAAAGCAAAAGATCGCAGCCTTCGGCAGCTCCTACATTGGGACGGCGTACATCCTGTAGGAGCTGCCGAAGGCTGCGATCCTTTGATCTACAACAAAAAAGGCCCCGGAGTTTGCACTTCGGGGCCTTTCGCATTTCAGTGGTCAATTACGCCGCTTTCGCTTCAGGCTGGCTCAACGAGCGGTTCAGTGCGCTGAACAGCGCCTTGAAGCTGGCGGTGGTGATGTTTTCATCGATACCCACGCCGTGCACTGCACGCTCGCCATTCACACGCAGCTCGATGTAGGCCGCTGCTTTGGCGTTGGTGCCCGCGCCGATTGCGTGTTCGTTGTAGTCCATGATCTCCACCGGAATCGGCAGGCCGGCGACCAGGGCTTCCAGTGCGCCGTTGCCCTTGCCGCGCCAGTGCAGGTTGGTTTCGCCCTGACCTTTGCTGGCCACTTCGACTTCGACGGCGCTGTTGCCGTTTTCTTCCTGCAGGCGATGGCTGACCAGCGCATACGGGGTGTTGGCTTGCAGGTATTCGCTGATCAACAGCGAGTGAATCTGCTTGGCAGTCATCTCCAGGCCCAAGCGATCGGTTTCACGCTGTACGACCTGGCTGAACTCGATCTGCATGCGACGTGGCAGGCTGATGCCGTATTCCTGCTCCAGCAGGTAAGCGATACCGCCCTTGCCCGACTGGCTGTTGACGCGGATCACCGCCTCGTAGCTGCGGCCGATGTCGGCCGGGTCGATCGGCAGGTACGGCACTTCCCACAGGGTGTCCGGTTTCTGCTGGGCGAAACCCTTGCGGATCGCGTCCTGGTGCGAGCCAGAGAACGCGGTGTGCACCAGATCGCCAACGTACGGGTGACGCGGGTGCACCTGGATCTGGTTGCACTCTTCGACGACCTTGCGCACGCCGTCGATGTCGGAGAAGTCCAGCTCAGGATCGACGCCCTGGGTGTACATGTTCAACGCGACGGTGACGAGGTCGACGTTACCGGTGCGCTCGCCGTTGCCGAACAGGCAACCTTCGACCCGGTCGGCGCCGGCCATCAGGCCCAGCTCGGTGGCGGCCACGCCGGTGCCACGGTCGTTGTGGGTGTGCAGGCTGATAATCACGCTGTCACGACGATTGATGTTGCGGCCGAACCATTCGATCTGGTCGGCGTAGACGTTTGGCGTCGCGCATTCAACCGTGGCCGGCAGGTTGAGGATCATCTTGTGCTCAGGCGTCGGGTTCCACACCTCGATCACGGCGTCACAGACTTCCTTGGCGAATTCCAGCTCGGTGGCGCTGAAGGTTTCCGGCGAGTATTCGAAGGTCCACTCGGTGTCTGGCTGCATGGCTGCGTATTTGACGAACAGCTTGGCGGCATTGACCGCGATGGCCTTGATGCCATCCTTGTCCTGGTTGAAGACGATGCGCCGGAAAGAAGGCGAGGTGGCGTTGTACAGGTGGACGATGGCTTTCTTCGCCCCGCGCAGGGATTCGAAGGTGCGTTCGATCAGGTCTTCACGGCCCTGGGTCAGCACTTGAATGGTGGTGTCGTCCGGGATGTGGCCTTCCTCGATCAGCGTACGCACGAAGTCGAAGTCGGTTTGCGAAGCGGCCGGGAACGACGCTTCGATTTCCTTCACGCCCACCTGCACCAGGGTTTTCCAGAAGCGCAGCTTCTTCGCCGCGTCCATCGGTTCGATCAGCGACTGGTTGCCGTCACGCAGGTCGGAGCTGCACCAGATCGGCGCGGCGTCGATGGTTTTCGACGGCCAGGTGCGATCCGGCAAGTTGATGACGGGAAACGCGCGGTATTTCGAAGACGGGTCTTTGAGCATGCTCATCGGGAAATTCCTTGTTGTCTGGGCCGAATAGAGGCGGCCTGCCGGTTGAACGAATGTTCTTGGAAAAGCGTGGGACGAGGCGCAGCGATTCAGCCTGGCAGTCGTGCGCTGACGAGGCACAGGCTGCGGTGCTGGCGAAGCTGAATGAGGGTGTGAGAGGTTTTCATGGCTTCAACCCTAACCGCGAGGGGAAAGGATGGCAAGCAGTCGGAAAAAATTGAGAGGAATACCCGGAAAGAGAGTTTTTGCGGGATTTTATTGCGCTGAAGTCCGCTGATCGTTGTGATATTTGCGCGAGGTTTGATTGGGGCGCAATTGAGACCGATGGGGTGTCAGGGGTGTTTGAGTACAGCATAAGCCGCCATCGCGAGCAGGCTCACTCCTACAGTTGATCGTGTTCACAACACCAGTCCAATGTAGGAGTGAGCCTGATCGCGATGAGGCCAGCGGCCTCAACACAGTATTCAGGGTTGGAAGGCACCAATGAAAATCGCCGGATCCACCCGCGCATCATTCAGGCTGACATTCCAGTGCATATGCGGCCCGGTCGCCCGGCCGGTCGCACCGACCTTGCCCACCACCGCACCGCGGGCCAGTTGCTGGCCGTTTTTCACATCGATCTTCGACATATGGCAGAACATGCTGATGAATCCCTGGCCATGATCGACGAACACCGTGTTGCCATTGAAGAAGTAATTGCCGATCAAAATCACCTTGCCCGCCGCCGGGGTCTTGATCGGCGTGCCTGCCGGCACCGCGAAATCCAGTCCGGCATGAGGGTTACGCTCCTCGCCATTGAAGAAGCGGCGCACACCGAACTTGCTCGACAGCGGCCCGTTGACCGGTTTGTCCAGCAGCAGATTGCTCGGCGTGTTCGGGCTGAAACTGCGGTAAGCCGCGATCTGTTCCGCCAGTTCACCCTCGATGCGCTTGAGGTTGTCGGCGTTAGGGTTGACCTGCTGTTTGTTCTTCAGGGTGATGTGCTGTTCCGGGTATTTCTTGCTGCCGACGGTGAAGGGCAGATTGCGCCCAGCGCTGCTGATCTGCTGCCCACCGGGCTTGACCGTGAGCGGTACGCCTACGATCGCCAGCCAGTTGTTCTGCTCCTTGACCACCAGCACCGGCTTGCCCTGATAGGTGGCTTTCGGCGCCTGCGCGGCGGTGCCCAGATCCACCACGGCGACGCCGCCTGGTACCGGTTTGTTCAGCAGCCGAGTGATGTAACTGTCGGCATGGGCGTTGAAGGTCAGGCAGAGCAACAGCAGTGGAGCCAGAAAACGCGGCATGGATCAGTCCAGTAAAGAAAGGGTGACGGGCGTCAGGTGATTGTCCTCGACGCGCACTTGCAGTTCGCCTTCGCCTAGCCTGGCTTTCAGACGCTGGCCGGTGTGAGTCTGTGCAGCGTTGCGAATCGCGTGGCCGCGCTCGTCGAGCAAAATGCTGTAACCACGACCGAGGGTCGCCAACGGGCTGACCACATGCAGGGTCTGCATCTGACTGTGCAATTGCTGTCGGCGCTGTTTCAGACCATCGCGCATGGCGCGGGGCAGACGTTCGGCGAGACTTTCGAGGCGCTGACGGAGCATCGCCAGTTGGCGCCCCGGATGTTGCCCGGCGAGGCGGGTTTCCAGACGGATCAGGCGTTCGCGGCGGGTATTGAGACTGCGCTCGAAGGCACGACGCATGCGCATGTCCAGATCGTCCAGACGCTGGGCCTGCTGGCGCAGACGTTCGCCGGGATGCCGCAGCCGCCGCGCCATGCCTTCCAGACGCAGGCGATCACGCATCAAGCGATCACGCATGCGCATTACCAGGCGGCGATGCAGGCTCTCGACCTGACGGATCAGATGGCTGGAATCCGGGGCGAGCAATTCGGCGGCGGCCGAGGGTGTCGGTGCGCGGACGTCGGCGACAAAGTCGCTGATCGACACATCGGTTTCATGGCCGACGGCGCTGACGATCGGCGTGACACAGCCATCGACCGCGCGGGCCACGGCTTCTTCGTTGAAGCACCAGAGGTCCTCCAGCGAGCCGCCGCCACGGGCCAGGATCAGCGCGTCAAAGCCACGGGCATCGGCCATTTTCAGCGCGCGGACAATCTGCGCGGTGGCCTCGCGGCCCTGCACGGCGGTGGGAATCAGGGTCAGTTGCACTTGCGGCGCACGGCGGCGGAATACGCTGATGATGTCGCGAATCACCGCGCCGGTCGGCGAACTGATGATGCCGATGCGTTGCGGATGCGCGGGCAGCGGCACCTTGCGTTCGGCACTGAACAGGCCTTCGGCGCTGAGCTTTTCCTTCAGTGCATCGAAGGCCAGACGCAGCGCACCATCACCGGCCGGCTCGACGGTGTCGAGGATCAGTTGATAGTCGCCGCGGCCTTCGAACAGCGAAACCTTGCCGCGCACCTTGACCGCCAGACCGTCCTTCAGTGCCTGGCGCACGCGCGCGGCGTTCTGCCGGAACAACGCGCAACGCACCTGCGCGCCGCTGTCCTTGAGGGTGAAGTAGACGTGGCCGGACGCCGGGCGCGCCAGGTTGGAGATTTCGCCTTCGACCCAGATGTTGCTGAACACGTCTTCAAGCAACACCCGCGCGCGGCCGTTGAGCTGGCTGACGGTCAGGACTTCACGGTCCAGGCCAAGTCTTGCAAAGGGATCTTTAATCATGGGGCGCAGTTTAAAGGCATTTGCCCGTCAATCACCACCGATCCACTGTAGGAGTGAGCCTGCTCGCGATAGCGGTGAGTCAGTCAAAGCTGTTGTCGACTGACACACCGCTATCGCGAGCAGGCTCACTCCTACAGGGGAATGGTAGAGTCAGCGCGGTCTTATAAGGGATGCGGACAATGAGCATGATGGAGCTGTTGGGCACATGGTCGTGGGGCGCTGGCGGTTGGGCGGTGATCGGGCTGGGCATTGCGCTGGCATACATCGTGTTCGGCATCGCCGGTTTCGGCACGGCGCTGGTGGCGGGGCCGATTCTGATTCTGTTCATGCCGTTGTCGAAAATCGTGCCGTTGCTGGTGCTGCTGGATTTCGTCGCGGCATTCGGCAATCTGCTGCCCTCGCGGCGGGACGTCGCCAGGCCGGAATTGCTCAGGCTGCTGCCGTGCATGGCGATCGGCTGCACGCTGGGGGTGATCTTCCTGCTGAATCTGAAATCCGATCTGTTGCTGTTGTTGATGGGGCTGTTCATCAGCGCTTATGCGATCTACAGCCTGTGGGTCAAAGCCCGGCCGACGCAGTTGTCAGCGGCGTGGGCGGTGCCGATGGGCGCGGTCGGCGGGTTGTTCGGCGCTTTGTTTGGCAGCGGCGGGTTTCTTTATGCCATTTATCTGAACAGTCGTCTGCCCAAGGAAGCGGCGCGGGCCACGCAAAGTGCGCTGATCAGTTGCAGCACGGTGGTGCGTTTGAGCCTGTTCGCCATCGCCGGTGTATATGCCGAGCTACCCTTGTTGATGCTGGCCCTGTGTCTGCTACCGGCCATGGCGCTGGGCTTGTGGATCGGCCGGCGGCTGACCATGAGGTTGTCGCGCGAGGCATTTGTGCGGCTGGTGACCTGGCTGGTGCTGGTCAGCGGGATTGCCTTGATCGTGCGCTATTTCAGCACTTGACCGGATTTCTTCAGGGATTAAGCTGCCGGCCGCAGTTTCCCTGTAGGAGTGAGCCTGCTCGCGATAGCAGTGCATCAATCAAAATTGGTGCGTCTGACCCACCGCTATCGCGAGCAGGCTCACTCCTACAGGGGGATCCCGGTATTTTCAGCAGGCTCGACCATGAACACGCAAAGCATCATCGTCCCGAAAATCTCCACCCTGCCGGTGCACGAACCCCGGGCGCGGGCGATCGTGCGCTGGCTGGTGCGCAAGAACATCATCGAAGAACAGCTGACTACTTGCGGCCGCACCGGCAACCGCATGGCCCACGCCATCGCCGAGGGTGCCCGCGCTGTCGTTCTGCACCCCGAAGCGCTGCCGTTCGGCGAGCCGATCAATGGCCTGGAGATCGTCACCAAACGCTGCATCTACACCCCGGCCAAGGGTTTTCTCGAAGAGGCCGGTTGCGCCGAGTGCCGCCGCGAAGTGGGCGAGGCGCTGTTCGAAAGCCTCGAAGACTGGTTTCCAGGACGCACCGACAATTTCACCTGCCCTGAATGCGGGCATGAAGACGACATCAACGGTTTCCTGTTTTTGCAGGAATGCGCGTTTTCCAACCTCGGTTTCATTTTCAATAACTGGCTGGAGGCGGGGTTCAAGCAGAGCTTTATCGACGAGTTCGCCGATTGGCTCGATCAACCTGTAAGTTGGGTAAAGGTCGAGCTCTGATCCCTGTAGGAGCTGCCGAAGGCTGCGATCTTTTGATCTTGCCTTTGAAAAGCAAAGTCAAAAGATCGCAGCCTTCGGCAGCTCCTACGGAAAGCGGGGTTTTCCATCTATCAATTAGGCTGAGTTTTACATTGAACAGCAGGGGGCGTCTGACTATAATGGCGCGCTTCCATTTTCCCGCTCGGGAGCCCCCGCGATGCTGCGTATCAGCCAAGAAGCTCTGACATTCGACGACATTCTCCTAGTGCCCGGTTATTCCGAGGTGCTTCCCAACGAAGTCAGTCTGAAGACCCGTCTTACCCGTGGCATCGAACTGAATATTCCTCTGGTTTCTGCCGCCATGGACACCGTTACTGAAGCCCGTCTGGCAATTGCCATGGCTCAGGAAGGTGGCATCGGCATTATCCACAAGAACATGACCATCGAGCAGCAAGCTGCCGAAGTGCGCAAGGTCAAGAAGTTCGAAGCCGGTGTGGTCAAGGATCCCATCACCATCGAGGCCGATGCCACGGTGCGTGATCTGTTCGAACTGACCCGTCTGCACAACATTTCCGGCGTTCCGGTACTGCACGATGGCGACCTGGTCGGCATCGTCACCTCCCGCGACGTACGTTTCGAAAACCGTCTGGAAGCCACTGTCCGCGAAGTGATGACGCCTAAAGAGCGTCTGGTCACGGTCAAGGAAGGCGCCGACAAGAACGACGTACGCGAACTGCTGCACAAGCACCGCATCGAGCGCGTGCTGATCGTCGACGACAAATTCGCCCTCAAAGGCATGATGACCGTCAACGACATCGAAAAAGCCAAAGCCTATCCGCTGGCCAGCAAGGATGACCAAGGTCGTCTGCGCGTTGGCGCTGCGGTCGGCACCGGTAAAGACACCGGTGATCGCGTGACCGCACTGGTCAACGCCGGCGTGGACGTGGTGGTGGTCGACACTGCGCACGGTCACTCCAAAGGCGTGATCGACCGCGTGCGCTGGGTCAAAGAGAACTTCCCTGAAGTGCAGGTGATCGGCGGTAACATCGCCACCGGCGCTGCCGCCAAGGCTCTGGCCGAAGCGGGCGCCGACGCAGTCAAGGTCGGTATCGGCCCTGGCTCGATCTGCACCACCCGTATCGTCGCCGGTGTCGGCGTGCCGCAAATCAGCGCCATCGCCAACGTCGCCGCTGCCCTTGAAGGCACCGGCGTTCCGTTGATCGCCGACGGCGGTATCCGGTTCTCCGGTGACCTGTCCAAGGCCATCGTCGCCGGTGCGTCCTGCGTGATGATGGGCTCGATGTTTGCCGGTACCGAAGAAGCACCGGGCGAGATCGAACTGTTCCAGGGCCGTTCGTACAAGGCTTATCGCGGCATGGGTTCGCTGGGCGCCATGTCCCAGGCCCAGGGCTCGTCCGACCGTTACTTCCAGGACTCCTCGGCAGGTGCCGAGAAACTGGTTCCGGAAGGCATCGAGGGCCGTGTGCCGTACAAAGGCACCCTGAGCGCGATCATTCACCAGTTGATGGGCGGTCTGCGTTCTTCGATGGGTTACACCGGCAGCGCCAACATCGAAGAAATGCGCACCAAGCCCGAGTTCGTGCGGATCACCGGTGCCGGCATGGCCGAATCCCACGTTCACGACGTGCAGATCACCAAGGAAGCGCCGAACTACCGCGTAGGTTGAGGCTTCCAGCAAAACGTTAAATCACCGGGGCTGTTCATTCAGCCCCGAGTTGTTTCTGATTCACTACATGAGAATGAGTCATGGCCCTCGACATTCACGCTCACCGCATCCTGATCCTCGACTTCGGTTCGCAATACACCCAGCTGATTGCCCGCCGCGTGCGCGAGATCGGCGTGTACTGCGAACTGCACCCGTTCGACATGGACGAAGATGCGATCCGCGAATTCGCCCCTAAAGGCGTCATCCTCGCCGGCGGCCCCGAGTCCGTTCACGAAGCCAACAGCCCGCGCTGCCCGCAGGCGGTGTTCGATCTGGGCGTTCCGGTATTCGGCATCTGCTACGGCATGCAGACCATGGCCGAGCAACTGGGCGGCAAGGTTGAAGGTTCCGAACTGCGTGAGTTCGGTTACGCCCGCGTTGACGTGGTCGGCAAGAGCCGCCTGCTCGACGGCATCGAAGACCACATCGACGCCGACGGCCTGTTCGGCCTCGACGTGTGGATGAGCCACGGTGACAAAGTCACGAAGATGCCGGAAGACTTCCACATCCTCGCCAGCACCCCGAGCTGCCCGATCGCCGGTATGTTCAACGACGATCGCGCATACTACGGCGTGCAGTTCCACCCGGAAGTGACCCACACCAAGCAGGGCGGGCGCATCCTTTCGCGCTTCGTGCTCGACATCTGCGGCTGTGAAGCCCTGTGGACGCCGTCGAAGATCGCTGAAGACGCCATCGCCAACATCCGTGCCCAGGTCGGCACCGACAACGTTCTGTTGGGCCTGTCCGGCGGCGTTGATTCCTCGGTGGTTGCTGCGCTGCTGCACAAGGCCATCGGCGACCAGTTGACCTGCGTGTTCGTCGACAACGGCCTGCTGCGTCTGCACGAAGGCGAGCAAGTGATGGCCATGTTTGCCGAGAACATGGGCGTCAAAGTGATCCGCGCCA
Organism: Pseudomonas sp. RIT-PI-o; assembly: GCF_001297215.1. NCBI lineage: Bacteria > Pseudomonadati > Pseudomonadota > Gammaproteobacteria > Pseudomonadales > Pseudomonadaceae > Pseudomonas > Pseudomonas sp. RIT-PI-o. Next base: position 125,152 of record NZ_LHPA01000027.1, read on the forward strand.
ACGCTGAAGAGCAGTTCCTCAACAACCTGGCCGGCGAAGCCGACCCGGAGAAGAAGCGCAAGATCATCGGCCGCACCTTCATCGACGTCTTCGATGCCCAGTCGAACAAACTGGAAAACATCAAGTACCTCGCGCAAGGCACCATCTACCCGGACGTGATCGAGTCGGCTGGCGCGAAAAGCGGCAAGGCCCACGTGATCAAGTCGCACCACAACGTGGGCGGCCTGCCGGAAGAGATGAACCTGAAACTGGTCGAGCCACTGCGCGAACTGTTCAAGGACGAAGTCCGTCGTCTGGGTCTGGAACTGGGCCTGCCGTACGACATGGTCTACCGTCACCCGTTCCCGGGCCCGGGCCTGGGCGTGCGCATCCTCGGTGAAGTGAAAAAGGAATACGCCGACCTGCTGCGTCGCGCCGACCACATCTTCATCGAAGAACTGCGCAAGGCCGACTGGTACCACAAGGTCAGCCAGGCGTTCGTGGTGTTCCAGCCAGTGAAATCGGTGGGCGTGGTCGGCGACGGCCGTCGTTACGCCTGGGTCGTGGCCCTGCGTGCCGTGGAAACCATCGACTTCATGACCGCACGTTGGGCACACCTGCCTTACGAACTGCTGGAAACCGTCTCCGGCCGCATCATCAACGAAATCGAAGGCATCTCGCGCGTTACCTACGACGTATCGAGCAAGCCACCGGCGACGATTGAGTGGGAATGATCCTATGTCCGGCACTGCCGGGCACGATCTAGCAAGAAATGCCCTGGAGCCCGCGTAATTGCGGGCTTTTGGCTTTTTGGGTCTGGCAAGTTCAGGCAGCGTTTTGCATCGCCAAGCATAGTTTTTTTATGGCATGGTACGGGGTACCAACTGCATCCTATGCCATGCATGACACTTGATACCATGTCCCCTGTTTCAGGATGGACATGGTATCGGGATAGCCAAGAGGCCCGGTTTTACTGGGGTTAAGCCCCATTCTTCCGCGCTTTTCAGAGCATGGTATTTTTTCATGGAATAAATGGAAGCCATGCTCACTGATACCAAGCTTCGAAACCTCAAGCCGCAAGACAAGCTCTACAAGGTGATTGACCGCGATGGCTTGTACGTGGCGGTTACACCGGCCGGCTCAATCTCCTTTCGCTACAACTACTCCATCAATGGCCGGCAGGAGACCGTCACCTTCGGTCGTTATGGCTTGGGCGGGATCACCCTGGCAGAGGCGCGTGAGAGGCTAGGGGAGGCGAAGAAGATGATCGCCGCGGGTAAGTCGCCAGCTAAGGAGAAGGCGCGTGCGAAGGCGCGCACGAAGGGTGCTGAGACATTTGATGATTGGGCTGAAAAATGGCTGCGCGGCTATCAGATGGCGGATTCGACACGCGACATGCGCCGATCAGTCTACGAGCGCGAATTGAAGCCGAAGTTTGGCAATCAGAAGCTGGCTGAAATCACTCATGAGGATCTGCGGGCGCTGACTGATGCGATAGTGGAGCGGGGGGCGCCTGCAACTGCTGTCCACTCCCGTGAGATCGTGCTACAGGTCTATCGCTGGGCCATTGAGCGTGGCCAGAAGGTTGAAAACCCAGCGGATCTAGTGAGGTCTGCCAGCATCGCCAAATTTGAGCCACGTGATCGGGCGCTGACGCCTGATGAAATTGCGCTGATGTACCAGTACATGGATCGGATCGGAACAGCGACTTCGGTTCGTGCTGCGGCAAAGCTCCTTCTGCTGACGATGGTGCGCAAGAGCGAGCTGACCAACGCGACGTGGAGTGAGATCAATTTCAGCGAGGCGCTGTGGACGATCCCCAAAGAGCGGATGAAGCGTCGTAACCCTCATTTGGTGTTTCTTTCCCAGCAGGCATTGGATTTCTTCATCGCGTTGAAAACCTTGGCAGGAGGTTCAGACTACGTTTTGCCGTCACGCTACGACTCTGATTTGCCAATGAGTGCGGCCACGATTAACCAGGTACTGACGCTGACCTATCGCCTTGCCCAAAAGGAAGGGGTGCCCCTAGGCAAGTTCGGTCCTCACGACCTGCGACGTACGGCCAGCACGCTGTTGCATGAGGCGGGCTACAACTCTGATTGGATCGAGAAGTGTCTTGCGCACGAGCAGAAAGGTGTTCGAGCAGTCTACAATAAGGCCGAGTACCGGGATCAGCGTCGTGCGATGTTGCAGGACTGGGCCGATATGATTGATGAATGGACACTTAAGAAAGCTCAGAAAACCAATGGGTAGCTTACATAGTCGCCCTTCATATCAGCGGATCGCTTGATGGAAATTGCTCTGCAATTTGCCAGTCGTTTGCATTCGATGTAGTCCATCGTACGCATAGCTGAAGGGAGAAAACAGTAATTCACGACTGGCCACTAATTGGATAAAGCTATCTTAATAAAGTCTGTTATGAAGTAAAAGTTCTCGGTGATGAACGATTATATCCAGATACTCCTTCGCGCGGGAATCCCTGGGCTCGGAATAAGCTCAGGTATTCCTTGGAAAAGGTCTCCGCAAGTTTATACGAGGATGTGAACGCTCAGTACCGTCCACCTCCAAAATAGTGCGCAGCCACATCCCTTTTATAATGCTCGTACCAATCTGTAAGCCAGGCCATTGAAATGCAGAGCGTGTACAGTTGATGTTCGTCAGAAATATTATTGCTGGTGATGACGTTGTGGGTTGATTTATTTATTATCAGCCCGTTCCAAATCATACCGATCAGATCGGAATGTCCTGACTGTCGTCGCACATGGTGAAATTCACAAGTGCTAAGTTCCAAGGTATGACCAGTAAGTTCATCAAGTTTAATGTTGTATGCTCGAATTCTATCCGCTTTCAACCGCCTTTTGGCATCATTAACAGACTCTGAATTTTGCAGTCTTAGCACCTCGGCCTGACTCGCGTCCCGAGCGTGCAGGCCGATGATTTCGGATAAGCGCAGGTATTCGCGACGCTTATTCGTTATTGGTCCTTGAAGTATCTCGTTAAGTCTGTACACCACAGCTGAATACCTCACACACTGACGACCAGAAAAATTTGCTCTGTCGCGAGGTATTATGCCTCCTACGAAAAATGCAGCAGTTGCATGATCCGTCCTCCAGATATCACTTAGACACTGCTCATCTAACCAAATCTGCCCCGTTGAATCAGTCAGTGTTCCTGACTGCCAAGCATTAAATGTGCGACGTGCGGCACCGAGGTTAAGATTGGCAGGCAAGTTTTGCTTCAGGTCGAAATCGATACCTTGGCGACTATTGAAAAGTGGGCGTATTTGCTTATCTTCATCGCCCATGTTTAATCATCTCCTCATGCAATCGGTTAAGCTCTTCTGTAGCCGACGTGGCACCTGAATGCTTACACTTGTCAGGGTGCACAATCGACGACAATTTTCGCCGCCAAGTTTTTGCCTTGGCGTTTGACTTATACAGATCAACGGTGATGCCTAAAGCTTTTTGCTGAGCCTCACCCTGTAAGTTAACTAGGTTGTAGATTAGCTCCGCTTGGGGAGAAATAAAGTACTCGCTCTCTGTTCGCTCTTTGTAGTTGGCAAGAAATCGAAGCATCCCTCGAATAGACTCGAACTCCTCCCATGAGGAAATTTCCTTAAATCCTGAGTCTGGAAGGACTAGGGAGTTAATTTTTTCTGAAAGTTCCTGCAGTGAAAATTCTTTCCTCAAGGTATCTGTAGGAATATCAAAAAAGTTCGATATTCCAGGCTGGGCTGGACTACCCGTAGTTTTATCCTTGGTTTCAAAATCGCTCATATAAAAATAGTGCCTCCTCTAAGGTTAATAATGCTAATTACCAAATGTTGTGTTGTCGCCATGAAAATCAGTATAAATTTCTCAGTCTTTTTTCAATCGCCTTGCAATCAGACTTATACACTGCTTTCAAAGACAACATGTAGCTGACAGCCTGCTTTTGGCGGTTAGCTGTCCTCCGTGAGGGGTGGCTCTGAGGTCCTAGCGACCGGTCGTCGATGGCTGCTTTCGCCCGTTGGCCATGCGAACACTGGTCAGATCTATGCAAGTAACTGCACTCGTCGAATACAAACGTGTGTAGATGTGGGGAGCAATTACTCATCTTGACGCACTCATGCTGTCGTAAATCGAAAGCAGTCAGGAATATGGCGAAGAGCCTTGGATACTGCTTGGCGCTCGATCTCCAATCTGCGAGCAATTTCTGACTGGTTGAAGCCGAACTCTTGCAGTACGAGGATTTGCTTTCTTCGGTCTGTCAGCTTCATGTCCACCATTAGTCGAGCGAGATTTCTTAGCTCCGCTTCGTCCGCTAGGTGTAGGGTTTGGCTAAGCATGTATCGAAAGATATAAGCGTCGACGAGCTCGTCACCTGACTTTGCCTTAGGCTCTGCTCGTATCGCGCATTGTCTGCTCAATCTGGCCAGCTCTAGGTCGAACTGCGCTACCGATCTCATTGCTTGCCTGTATGCCGGATTCCAGCGTCCATCTGGTGTCTTTGGGCGGTGGGTGGTGCAGTACAGGTTGCTCAGGCGTAGGTGTTCATCAAGGTCACGCTGACCTTCACCTTCTGCGAACAATGCTAGCTCTGCTCGCGCGCCGCAGAATCTACAAAACCCCTTTAAGCGTTGACCGTTCAAACCGTCCATATCCTTGGTATACGGCTGCTTGCGCTTACATGCCAGCACCAGTTCTATCAACGTCTCAAGCGTCGCAATGAAGCAGCGATCATCCCCCGACTGCTTGTCGTGAGTCAGAACAAAAGCTCGTAGCAGCTGACGCTGTAGGCGGACCATAGCGGCAATGCCAACAAGCTGGATAATCGCGCTGAACGCTACATTCGTTCCTGCCCCGGGTATATGGCCCTGATAACGCGATGGAAGCGTTTCGGCATATGACGCCACGACAGGGTCGATAAGCTCTTCGACCAGACGAACGATCGGATAGCGTTTAGATGCTGTGGAGTAGGGCTCCCAGCGATCAAGGAATCGGTGAAGGGCCTCTGCGACGGAGGCATCACACCCCTCCCAAATAGCTATGGTCATCTGTTTTTTCATGTCAACCATTCTAGCCAATCATTCTGTCGAAGCAATAGGCACCTAAAGGCACGATCAGGCACACATTCGCTGTGACTGATAGGGCCTAGCTATGCATTCATCGAGCAAAAAACTAATCGACAAAAAGACACTCCTGGCGATGATCCCGCTGTGTGAGCGCACGATCTATAACTTTGAAATGAAGGGTAAATTTCCACGTCGAATTGCGGTGAGTAGCCGCAAGGTCGTGTGGGATTTAGCCGAGGTAGAGGAGTGGATTGATACATGCAGGGAGTCCGGCCCCGCTCCTAGGCCAGGAATGGCAGTCTGAGCGGTGGGGTTCAGGCCTGAGACAAGGTCGACATCGCGTCCTTACTCAGAAACTGCAAACGACCTTGTAGAGCTGAAAAGCGCAAGTTTACAGCTTGCGCTTTTCAGCTCTGAGGACGAAGCGCAGATGTACCACGATAGGACGAGAGCCGGTTTTTTTTCGTTGCTCGTCGACTCCCAAGGTGAAAAGCGCCAGTCCTCTCATCGTTTGGCTGATATGCCAAAAGTGCTCAGTTTGTTGGACAAAAAACGTGACACGTGGATGTCCCAAGCAGAGTTCATCCGACCCAATCGGCGAGTCGTTAATCTTCTGCGGCTTGGTCTGCTGTTCACCGACCTCGACACCTACCGCGTGCCCGGGCTAACTGGGCGTACGCCTGATCAACTGGCTGCGTCGGTCCTATACTTCTGCGCCGAAGAGGGCTTGCCGCCGCCGTCGGTGCTGATCTACAGCGGCCGGGGCATACAGGCCAAGTGGCTACTGGATGGCACGATTCCACGACAGGCCCTGCCCCGCTGGAACGCCTGCCAACGCTACCTTGTGGATCGCCTCGCGCACGTCGGGGCCGACCCGATGGCTAAGGATGCCAGCCGCGTGCTGCGCACCGTCGAGACGGTCAACAGCAAGAGCGGCGAAGTCTGCCGCGTGGTTCATGTCCAGAGCGGCCACGATGGCCAACCGATCCGCTACAACTTCGAGTATCTGGCCGAGGCCCTGCTACCGGCAGCCCGATGGACTATCGAGCAGCAACGGCAGGAGCAACAGAAACAGGCCGAACAGCGCGCAACGAGAAAGCCTTTCCTTTTGGTGCCCGGCAGCAAAGCTGACAATCTGCGCGGGTTTTCCGGCCGACAGCTCGCGTGGGATCGGCTGGAAGACCTGCGCAAGCTGGCCGAGCTGCGCGGTGGTGTCGGTGAAGGCAGCCGTATGCAGCACCTGTTTTGGCGATTGAATTTCCTGCTGCTGTCCGGGGCGACCAACAGCAAGCAGATGTACCACGAAGCGGCCGCGCTGGCCCGCGAACTTGATCCGCAGTGGAATAGCCGCTCGAAAGAGCTTATGACCCTGTTCAGCAAGGCCAAAGCCTACGAGGCCGGGGAGAAAGTCAGCTTTGGCGGCAAGGACTACGCGCCGCTCTACACGCCGAAGAACGACACCCTTATCAACCTGTTCGGGATCACTGCCGACGAACAACACCAGCTCAAGACCATTGTCAGTCGGGTCGAGGCTGCAGAACGGGATAGGAGGCGCCACGAGCTTCGTAGGCGAGCTGCCGGTTCAGTAGACCGACAAACCTACCTTGATACCGCTAAAGCCAAGCAAACACAGGCACAGGCTCTAAGGCGCGAGGGGTTGAGCGTACGGGCTATCGCTAAGCTAATGGGTGTATCAGTTATGGCAGTGTCCAGGTACATAAACACGTCGGAGATTCAGTGTACCAAGTCCGTCCGTATTACTAATGGCGAAGCCCCCGCGCTTTGACGGCGGCCCGTCCAGTCTGATGGTCCAAGTGTTCAAAGTCCGTGCGTATTACTAATGGCGGAGCCTTCCGCGCGTTGGATCAAGGCTGTCTGGGATCGTCGTTCTGATGGAGTGCCAGTAGGGTGCTGCTCCGAAGTAATACGGCGGCTCGAATTTTGAACTCAGGAAGAGATTGCGCTTATGTGCGGGAGGTCTGAAGGGGCGAGCTGAGACAAGTCCGTGCGTACTACTTGGATTTGGTGGCACCGGAAAACAAACACCCCCGCACTCTGGCGGGGGATTGTAGAGTTAGCGGTTGACGGGGGAGTCGAGCCTTTGGGCTTCCTGCGCCGCTCGTATCGCCGTCAGAATTTGCAGGGCTTGAGCGGCATTGCTCTTGCTACCAAGTAGAGGGAGGCGATTCAGATGTTGCACTCCAGAAAACATGTGAAAGGAAGCCGAAAGGGCCAGCGGGCTAACTCGAAGCTGCAACGCGGTGCATTGTCGATCCAGTCTATCTAGCAATGGCCCGTGGCCTTTGCTCCGCAGCCAACGGCCGAACGCCCACATGCCAATGGCTAAGGTGGAGGCGAGCACTACGAATCCAGCGAACATTAGAATGCTATTCATGATTATTTCTCCGGTTGGTCGTTGCTTGAGGTTATGCTCGAAACGTCGAGGCGGCCGGAATTCGAGCTGGTGTTCGTATCCGGTCGAATGACGTTGGATTCCATGCCTGCGGCTTCCCCAGTTGGCTCTGCGGACGTGGGCGAACTGGAGTCAATGGGAGCTGGCAGTAGAAGATCAGCGCCAAACGACGCTGAGTGCGCATTCTCCATGCCCGGCACCGTCAGCGAGGCAATTACGCCAAGCGCTTTTGCACCACCATTGGCCGCTCGGGACAGTGCGCTGCCGGAACTAACAGCTCCCCCTTTCGGTGTTGCTTTCTGATCATCGTCACCGCCGCTCTGTGCGGCCTTCCCGGCCTGCTTAGCGGTCTGCTGGACGCTGTCGCTGGACGTAGCCGATGGGGTGGCTGCACCACCGCCAATCTTCGCACCTGCGGAGCTCGCCGCCTTGGCCGCTGCGCCGCCGCCAGTGCTAGACCCTACGCCGGGGGATGTAGCTCCACCTACTGGCGAGGTAGCACCAGCGGAGCTTGCACCGGTAAAACTGGAGTTGATCGCCCCTGCCAGCCCGCCGCCGCTGATGCCTCCGGCACCCGCTGCACCGGCAGCAGCAGGAGCTGCCGCCCCGGCCGTGGCGATGGTTGCGATTGCCGCCGCTGCACCGGCAGCACCGGCGGCCGCCATACCACCGATGGCTGACCCGCCACCCATCGACGTGCCGCTAATCATGCCGCCGATCAGGTCGGGAATAGTCTTTGTCAGATAGCAGCACACCAAGGCCAGACCGACCATCGTCATCAACGACGCCTCGTCATTGGTGTAGGCGGCCAACCACTGCTTGGCGGACTGAACGATCAGGCCGACGATTAGCGTTAAGACGAACAGCTTGGCTCCGATTGCGACGGTGAAGCGCATTGGGGCGATCGCAAAATCACGCGTCCATTGTGAGCCGCCAAAGCCAAAGAACAGCACCGAAGCATTGATGATGACGTAAGACTCTACGAGCGTTACGAACATGAATGCAGCGATGAAGGCGAAACACGCCAATACAAGGATTGCGCATACTGCGATCAGAAGTCCTTTGGCCGGAGAAAACACTGATATGCCCTTTACCATAGTGCGGCCAAAATCCAGTGCAATCGCCAGCATATCGCCGGGTTCTAATGCACGCCCGAGGCCGCTCGCAGACGCAGCCGCATCGCGGAAACTATCGACAATGGCAGATGACCACTCCACCGAGTACTTCATAACAGCAAGGAAGAAGCCGACCACCAGGACGAAGCGCAGCAGCTCGCCGACAATTTCGCCTAAGTCGGCTTGCTTCATGATCAGAGGTATGAACGTCCAAATGAATTGAATGGAGGCCAACAGCCAGAATAATCTGATCGCATAGTCATACAGCTTTCCTGACCACTGGTGCGACTGCTGCAAAACGAGGTCGAGTAGGCCCTGCACCGATGTGTCGGCATGGGAAAGGTCGGTCGCGGCCATAGCATCTCCGCTCACAAATGCACTCGCCAAGGCGAGGAACAACAGTAGGCGAGTATCCATAGCTAGTACCCCTTAACGCCGCCGCGGGTATTCGGGCGTGCTTCAAACGAGGTATCAGCGTCACTCTGTCGCCGATGGTGCTCAGTCACCGAGGTACATTCGCTGTTGCTTTGAACTGCCAGGGTGACCATAAAAGCGGTTAGTGCTGAGCCGGAGCAGATCAACGCGATGAGCCATTTCGAAATAGTCATTCTCAGTACCCCTTCACGCCACCGCGTGTGTTTTCACGTGCTTCAAACTGCTGTTCCGTTGCCTCGCCCGCAGCCTTTCGATCAACCTGCTGAGCCATGTAATTGCCCTGCATGTTGATTTGTGTGGCCAGCAGATCGCGCAGCTTCTGCAACTGCTGGACATTTTGTGAGGCGATTTCGTTGCCTGCCTGAATCGCCTGCATCCGGCCCTCGGCTGACTGTGAACGTGAAACCATGCGCGCGAGCTGAGCGTCTTCAGACTCGAAAGCTCCTGTATTTAAATCCGCTGCTTTCATTGCCGTTTTCACGTTGTCACGACCCTGCACGGACCACTTTTCATAGCGATCACGGTTCGGAGCTTGTGCCAAGTTCGCAGCTTGATTCAGGTAAGACTCGAAGCCTGGGAAGGCCGTGTTGAATTTCGAGTCCATGTCCTGGATTTGTCGCCCTAGGGCTTGCGAGCGGTTGTAGATGTTGGCCACATTTTTCAGATCGGCCGCGATGCTGCCAAACATCGAATTCGGCAAGCTCGTGCCTTGCGAAACCATGTTTTGATACTGCTGAATCTGCGTTTGCAGTTGCTCGGCGGTATTCAATGCCGTGTTGACCTGCTCGACGTACCCGAACATCTGCTGATAGAACGTCGAGCAATTCGAGCAATAGATTGCATAAGCACGGGCAGGGGAGATGCATACCATCCCTATAAAAACGGCTCCGAGAATTTTGGCGCTGTTGGCCATTTGGCGAATAAGTTTCCCGAGCGCATAAGCGGTCGTTCTGTGCGAAGTATCAGCTGACAGCGTTCTGTCTTTGATGGGCTTTGAGATTATTTGGTACATATGCCGACCTCAATCAGTCACTATTATTCGTGCTTGATCGTGCCCCGATATGCCGGTTGCATCGATGGAATGATTGGCTAATTAGGTTGACATGGAAGACGCCGATTGGCGGCGAATGCCGATGAGGTTTCCTAGAAAACTCTCAAAGAGCTGACGGAATGTGATTTTCAATCAGTCGGCGTCGCATGCAGGGGGAGGGGCAAATCTTTGCGTCGTCAATGGCCGTGTACGCTTGAGAGAGTCGAGGTCGCTGAAACTCTCGCACATCCGCCAAAGTTAGATCAGGTCGTCACGATTGTTGCCACTGCTAGGATCATGCCTGAACCCAGGTTGACGCTTTGACATGGTGCTTGGCTGCATCGTCGCGCCAGACTGCGTTTGTTCTACCAGTGGCGTCGTAGAAAGTAGTGTCTCGTCTGCAACCTTTGGGCGCTGGTCTCCGCGCTTGGTCGGCGTGCGGATGTATTTTCCGACATATCGGGCGAATTGGCTGTAGCTCAGACCAGTGTTATCCCCACCGTGGTTCTCGTACACGACCGTGACCGGCCACCCCGCTTGGATCAGGCTACGGAATTCCTCGAGACGCGCTAAAAATGCGACCCGGCCTGCACCTGTAGGCCCTTTTTTTGGTGTTTTTGTCATCGCATAGTCCGCCTAAGCATGGTTGCGCAAGTATGCGCATAAAGTTGTATATTTTCCATGCGTAATCTAGCGTAGACATGCGTAAATATGCTTATGGTCGCGCCTTCTGAGCTGTTCGCATAGATACGCATATGTTTGCGCCTAGCTGGACGGCAAGATGTGTGTTGTACGGGTACGGGCAAGCCCGCACCCTCCCAACACCGCCCCTTATTCGCCTTCGGCTCAACGGCATCTTGCTCTGCGAGGCCCCAGCCGCTGCCGCGTCTAAGGGAAAAACCGCAACGGCAACAACAGAAGCACCCTGACAGCCGACACCAAAGAAAAGGCAACGGCTTGCCGAGGTGGCAAGCCAATTGAGGTTCGGCAAATGCCGAGGAAAAGGCTGGGATCACAGAAAACGCATACAAGGCTGGTATGCCCTGGTCGGGCTACCTGCGTGCTATCGGTTTAAGCACGCCCATCCGGTCGGTGGTTGACCACACCGCAGGGGCTGATCTGGCCAGGGTTAATGTCGACCTCCGACAGGGCACTGGACCGCTGAAGCTTCGGCTTTTAGAGAAGCGAAGCCAAGGCGCAAATGCGATTGACGTAGAGCTAGTGATGGTGGAGTTTGGAGAGCTGGAAGCTGGCATCCATGCAGCAACGAATGCGATGGTGTACTGGAACGGATGTGAATCGGCGCTGAGGCAGTTACGTGCTGTTTTTACAGGGCGCACATGATGGGATGGTTCGGCTGGAAGGGCTGCAGATTACGTCGCACGCTTGTATGCAGGGAAGAGTATATTGGTAGGTGATGCCTCGATTCGCCACGGCGAGTCCACCACAATGGAGATGGCGCGTGATGGTTGCAATTGAGTTCGACGGTAAGTATTTTGAGTTGCACTCAAATGTTCAAAGTAGCACATCTGAGGTGTCTAAAAAACTTGAGGTGACTCCGGTATATGAAAGCTATTGGAGGTTTGCCGCTGAGCGTCAAAAAGTTTTTAGGAAGAGATTGATTGGATCTTCTGGGCCTTGGACTTTTGATCCTGTTATTTTGGCTCATAAGTTCACAAACGCGTACCGCGCCTCAGATCGAGTTAGCCAATATTTAATAAGGAATGTAATTTATCGCACCGATCTTTGCGACTCTCCGGAGGAGGTGGTTTTCAGGATTTTGCTGTTCAAGTTTTTCAATAAGATCGAAACTTGGGAGCTTCTGGAAAGAGAGATTGGAGCTATTACGTATCGAGGTTATAATTTTGATACATACGATAGAGTCCTAACCCGAGCTATGCAGGCCGGGGGGCGGATTTACTCGGCCGCATACATCATGCCTCCGGGGAGTTCCGCATTTGGATATCCATCGAAGCATCAAAATCATCTCAAGCTGCTTGAACGAATGATGGATGAAAAACTTCCGAAAATTTTGCATGGCTTGGGCAGTATGCAGAAAGCGTTTGAAATCATCCGAAGCTACCCAACTATCGGCAATTTTTTGGCATATCAGTTTGTGACTGATATAAATTATTCTGAAGTCACATGTTTTTCAGAAATGGAATTCGTAATGCCTGGACCTGGCGCTCTAGATGGTTTAAAAAAATGCTTCAAAACTACAGCCGGGGTCGATGAGGCTCAACTAATACGGTTGATGGCTGAAAATCAGGAGCGTGAATTTGAACGCTTGGGTATTGAGTTTGACTCATTGTGGGGGAGACCACTTCAGCTGATAGATTGTCAGAACGTTTTTTGCGAAGTTGATAAGTACGCCCGTGTTGCTCATCCAGAGGTTTTAGGTATCTCAGGGCGTACTCGTATTAAACAGAAGTTTTCTCCGACTGGCTCGTTAGACATGCCGTGGTATCCACCTAAATGGGGGATCAATGACCGGGTTGCGGCAGATTTTAGATCGCTTGAGTTTTCGGAGGCCCGATCATCTTTTCGCGCTACCACCCAGGCAGCGTTGAACTTGGAGTGTTAAAAATGGACTTTAACTATTATCAGCGGCTTGCTCAATTAACTGATCGTGTTCCTTCAAAGAGTGCAGGAGCAGCGGGGATTGACTTGATGGTTCCGTTGCTTGGTTTGGCCGGCGAAACAGGAGAGCTTCTTAGCGAATATAAAAAGCGTCTGCGAGACGGCGATTCGCATTTGCTGTTTAAAGAAAAGATTTGTGAGGAACTGGGCGATTTGCTTTGGTATATCGCGAACGTGGCCGAAAAGTCCGGGCTCAGTCTTGAAGATGTGGCGCAGAAAAACCTAGACAAGGCTAATGGGCGTTGGGGACACGGCGACACCAGTGCGACGGTATTTGATGAAAGCTTTCCAGAACAAGAAAAATTGCCTAGAAAATTTGAGATTAAGTTGGATGAGGTCAACGTTGAGGGTAAAGTTAAGATAAGAATGCTAATGAACGATGTGCAGATTGGGGATTATCTGACTGACAATGCAGATGATCCTGACGGCTATCGATTTCATGATGTATTTCATCTTGCCTATATCGCAGTTCTGGGTTGGTCGCCCGTGATCCGTAGTCTTATGAAGCGTAAGAGAAAAAGTGCACCTGATATTGATGAAGTGCAAGATGGAGGGCGCGCACAGGTTATAGATGAGGCTGTTGTTGCTCTCGTGTTCGATTATGCGAAAGAGCACAATTGGCTTGAGGGGGTAACGGCGCTGGACTATAAGCTCTTACGTACTATCAAAGGCGTTACTTCTCTTTTGGAGGTGAAGGCGCGCTCGTCGGGAGAGTGGCAGAAGGCTATTCTTCTCGGGTTTGAAGTTTGGCGTAAAGTTTTGAAATCTAATGGTGCTCGATTACTCATCGATCAGGATTCTAGGTCTATAACTTATGCTGAAGGTGTAGGCTCTAGCATGGTTTAAAGCGGTTCTTGTTTTATTGATTCCTCGTTTATTAAGTTATGGATAACCTTGAGGGGTACGGTAATGAGTAAATCTGGAAGTCGTAGGCATTTGTTTATAAGTCACCACCACCGTGACGACGCGCTAGTTGACAAGTTTGCCAAATTGCTTGGGTCGAAGGGTTGGGATATTCGTAATAGCTCAATTCGTGCCAAACCTGCTAACCAAGAAAGACTTGATAAAGGAATGGTCAAGGAATCGACAATAAAGCGGCTGCTTCGAATGAAAGTCTCCTGGGCATCCACAGTTGTTGTTTTGATAGGCCAGCAGACACACCAGCGCCCTTGGGTGAATTGGGAAATTGATCAAGCGCACGCTCAGGGTAAGCGGATTGTGGGGGTTTACGAGCAGGGAGGCAAAGAGTCGGATATACCCGCAAGTTTAGAGAAGTATGCGTCCGCAATAGTTGGTTGGAACTCAGATAGTATTATGAGCGCTATTGATGCCGGGGAGAATGCTTTCCAAAATCCAGATGGAACTGTGCGTGATACTGTTAATGGAGCAGCAAACTCAGAGTGCTAGCGATGACGAAAGTATATATGTATGTAGTGGATCGCGATTTTGGTTTTGCTCCGAATCCGTTCCATGGTCTTTGTACGTTAGCTACCTGTAAGCCTCGTACTCGAAGAGTTGCTAAGGTGGGTGACTGGATCGTCGGGATGGGGGGAGGGAGACTAAGGGCTACTGGTAAGTGTATTTTTGCAATGAAGGTCTCTCAGTCGGAAACTTTTGATGGTTATTGGAGTAATCCTTTATATAAAGATAAAAAACCGTTGAGGAATGGCAGTAAGAAAATGATTGTGGGTGACAACATCTATTGGAAAAAAGATGGTGACTGGCAGCAGCTTAACTCGCATCATAGCTTTCCAGACGGCTCGCCTAATCCACACAATATAAAAAATGATACGCAGACTGATGTTGTTTTAATTTCGGATTATTTTTTTTACTTTGGCGCAGGTGCGGTTGTAATTCCAGAAAAAATACTTAAGGATCTGGGGTACGCCAATGGAAGAGATCATCGTAAATTTCCGCTTCATCAGGCGCAGCCTCTAATTGATTATCTAGAGCATGAATATGAAGCCACTCGATTGTATGGGGATCCTTATGACTTCGAGTTGGCGAAGTCCCGTTATTCGGCGGAAAACAATAAGGTGACGGTTTAAGGTTTTTTTAGGATGATTTTTTAACGAATGCCCGGGATTGCTCGGGCATTATTTTGGATTAAATATTATCAGCGGATTCGAGCATGTTTTTAGCTAATTGTTTGAACCACTCTCTGACATCGGCAGGGGTCGTGTTTTCGTCCAGCAATGCTTTGGAGAAAACTCCTTCCGCTACGTGTACCCCAAGCTGTCTATAGGCTTCAAATTGCTCTTCAGTGTAAAATTGATCTAAAGTAGATTCATGCGGGAAGTCGGGGCTTATGGAGCGATAACGCTTAAGCAGTTCTGTTTCGTCTCCGGTCAACGATAGTTTTAGGTATAGCATCAGACCAATAGCCTCCGGCTTCCCTGGCCCTGCGTCAGGGTAGTGAACTCTTAGAAGATGAGAGTGAGTTCTACTAAGGGTTGACTTTGGATCAAGCCGGATGTCATCAAGCCTTGGTTCAAGTCGTACACCAAAATCAATCTGAGCGTGCCTAACTAATGTCAATTGTCCCTCAAATGTTGAGCGCGGATCGGCCTCACCGTCCACGCACACGATAAATTTACAACGGCGGCGGAGAAGCTCATAGAGGCCCATGTTCTCAATATGTCCGCCATCTGAGATGTTCAGCCAAGGATTATTTTCATTCATGCCGATGCCGGTCATTTCACGGAGAAGACATAAAAAGCCGGGAGATTTCTTGCTTGCTATTTTAGGATTACTTATCCAATAGCCCAGCCTTATGTTCAATAATGTCATCAGTGCCGACACACTAGATACAGAGTTAGGGCCCATCTGGGGCGAAACTGCTGCCCCGGAAATAGCCATTGCAGTCGCTAGATCAACTGCGGCACCGTTACTTTTCCATTGGCTTGTAGAGGAATAGCCGGTCGCTGCTGAACCGCACCAATGTTTTGAAAAAATAAAGAAGTCTCCACGTCGATCTCTAAGAGTGCGATTTTTGCTGGAGGGTAAGTTTACAGTAGTGTTGATTAAATGATACGGTGCCCTATGACTGTTGTTGACAAATTTCAATGGCAGATCGTCAGAATTTTTATCATTTTCCACAAATGTCTTTGCGAGCTGGTCTCTATAAAGTTTGTGTAGGCCGGTCAGATTTACGTTCAGGCATAGTGAAATGATGGAGCAGGTTGCAATAATTAATATAAGCAGCACTTGCCCGCTAAGCCAAGAGATTGTCGAAACCTGGGAGAGGCTTCCCATTGCTCTGAAACTGTACAGTAGTGCAAGTGAGACTAGGGGGACTATAACAGCAGCTAAAATTAAGGAATATTTTAGGAGTATGTTTTTAGCGCGGAGGCTATTAAATATTGGTATAAATTTCGCTATCAATGGGATTGCAAACGCTAGCGCGGCTAAGTAAGTTGCACTCTGCCAGTTGTCGGAGGTGATTTTCCCCAGTGAATCATATCCCTTGCTTACTATAAAAGTTAATAGTGCGATTATTATGGTGCCTGCGCCTACAGCAACTATACTGCTTCCGGCTTTGGCACCCCATCCGAAACGCAAACCTATGCCATAGGAGATTATTCCGACTATACTAGCACCGCCGGAAACCCCAGCAATCCAAAGCCAAAAATTTGGGATGCTTAACATAGAAGTATAATTGCTAATTAAAGCTATAGCTGCAATTATGCCTATCGGTGCTGATAGGTTTAGTATAAGTCCTGCTAGGGCCCCCGTTACCATCATCCATCGTTGCTTTAAATTTGCAGCGCTTAAATATTTTGCGTTTTGTCTGATATGGCGGATTGGGTCTGTGTCTGGACCGTATGGCTTGCTTATTGCCTCGTAGCCTTCTTTTTGACTAAGCGTTGATGTAATAAAGCTTCCTGTGTATCCGCCTCCGGATACGGTTGAAAGATAGTCGAAGTCTTTCATTAGATTTTTTTCAGATAATACTTGGACGACACCGAGACAAAATGTCGCTGATCGGATACCCCCTCCGGATAGCGATAAGCCAACTGCGTCATTTTTTTCAGTTTTATTTATGTTGTAATGTTTTCGGCGCGCTTGAATTTCTGCAGCTTCTGATGTGTTTATATCGCAGAAATTATGTACCTTTCCAAGTGTATCATTCGGAATGCCGAATTCTATCGGAATGAAGCATTTTTCTAAGTCGTCAAAATTTATTACTGGAGGGGTAATCTTATCCTTGCAAATTCCACCATAGGCCATCAGTTGTAACTGTTCGCAGAAATCAATCAGTTTCACTCTTAGTGAATTAAGGTCTATGCGAAATTCATTGGCCCCGTCTTTTGAGTCCAGGACTCCGGCTTGATGCGCCCTATGCCACTTCGCCGTCACCGGGCGAAGTTCAGTGTTCAGCATGTCCGTGGTGATTTGTGAAAAATCTTTGCACCCAGGGAATGCTTTCATAACATTTCTGGCCAGCCCAAAGATTTCCCACAGGCTCTCCAATGCTCGTGTCTCAATCCCATATTGGTATGGTAGCGGCTGCACGGCAATGCGGGTCCGGAGTTCGGATAGCAGGGAGTGCGCGGCCAACTGGTCTGGGGTCAACGGTGACGGTACACTGGTCATCCTTAATCATTCGTCCTTTGCCGCTTATCTTTTCGGATGGCTTTTGGCCTCTAGCGCTGAGCTTACTCGCCGGTCTGTAAAATGGCGAGAGAGCTGTGGTGACGGCGGATGCTCATCAGCACGGAGGGGCTATTCCTCCTCGATACATAACAGGTTCATTGGAATGAAAGACCGGTCCCATGACGAGGTATTGGCTGAAATCTTCCGCACTGACCCCCGCTATGTCGCCGCGCTGCTTCGAGAGGTGCAGCGGGACGGCTGCGAAGCTGAGCTTAAAATTTTTTTGCGCCAGTTGAACCGTGCGTTTAGCCGGGAAACCGTCCATTTAGCGCTCCTTCCCATAGAGGATGCGATAAACAAGAGTTAAATGGTATTTTCAATGGTGCTGCGTAAAAGCGTACTGATATTCACCTGAGAATATTGGTGTTTTATGGCTAATTGATAATAGAGTGGGAATAATCCTGCTGCGGTTCGATTAACGAAAAACCCTTGGCCTCAAGCCAAGGGTTTTTTCGTTTCATGGGTTGGCCAATCGGTCAGGTGGGCAAGCGACTTTGCAGGGTCAGGCCGATTTCTATCAGGCGCTCGGCCAGTGCGGCGATGTTGCGGAACATGATGCCGCTGATGCGAGGTAGCGACTGGGCCCAGATGTATACTTGGCCATCCCTCCTGCGATTGACCACTGTCCGGACAATATTGCTCGCGCTGTTGCGACGCACCAACGTGTACGTGTTGTTTTGTGCCTGTTCGATCAGAAACATACCGTTGCGATGCAGAAGCTTTTCCAGGGATGCCTCAGTCCATTGCGGCACCGGTGTTTCGATCTGCAAGCGCAGATCAGCGAAAAGCACGTCGGATGAGTTGCGCGTCGTTGCTCCGTTATCAAACGGACCGCGAGCGACTTTCAACCCCGGATCGATGCCTGTCTCCGCCACTTCGCTCGGCGAAACCTCTTCAATCCGCAAACCGATGCCGCCCCTGAGTTCGCTTATTCCAGGCAGGTTTCTGAACGTATTGATGTTCGTCGCCTCGATCAGAGCTGCCCATTTACCCGGTCCGTTGAGGATTTCGTCACCCCACATGATCTGCGAGGCGAGCCGGGCGTGGATCATCTGCTCCTCGATCGAGGTAAGCGGTATCTTCAGTTTGTAGCTGTGCACGGTCTCGAGGCCGTGGGTCCTGATGCCATTGGCCTGGGCGGTCTTGACCAGTTCGAGGAGGTCGAACCGGCCTTCAGGGTCGGTACCCAGGCTGGACAGGTAGACACGAAGATCCTCGGACATCTCTCCCGACAAGTAGAAGTCATTGAGATCTGCCTGGGCGAAGTCACTCAGCAAGCCACGGACGTACAGGGTTTTGATATGCCGCGCGAACGCGGGCATGTTCTCGATCATGAAACGCATGCTGGCGATACGATCGAAGGTTTCACCGACGACCAGCCCTTGGCTATTGGCAAAGATGCGATCGATCAACTGAGTTGTCTGCATTTGCGGGCTGACCTGAGGAATGACCGGCCGCACGGGCAGATTGGTCCAGTTCAGCTCCGAGTAATATTCCTTGGCTTCATTGAGCAGTGCCGCGCGTCTTTCGCTGAAATAGGCTGCATACGTGTCGGCGGGTGCACGATTGCCCCGGTTTGCACTGGAGAGCTCGGCGAAAGTCTCTGGCAAGTTCATTGCCCATCTTCTCATTCTGGCCATGTCCATCCCGACGATGTCGTCAAGGGGCGTCACCAGACGCAGCGGACGCGCAACCGGCGAAACCGGTTGGACGAGTGGCAGCTCCGCCGACGGCGTTGCCGAAGCTGGCGTCGAGGTCAGTTCGTCCTCCGGCAAACACGCCTTGCCCACACATTGGCCGCCTCCACGCAAACGCAGCGCTGGCATACGTTCCCATTTGCCGCCACTGCCCAGACGTACTGGCAAAGAGTAAGCGAACTGATTGGGGCGCTCGGGATTGACGATGGCCCAGTTGCCAGTGCCTTCAGAGTCGGCAAAATAGCGCACGTAATACGCTACGCCATCCATTTCGATGGCATAGGCCGGCTCTTTGTCGAGGCGGTAGATGCCTTCGAATTTTCCCGGGACCGCCTCAGCGGAACGTTGTGCAAGCAGTTCGTTGCACCGATAACGACCGGGAATCCCTGGCAACGCCGAACCTTGCCTTGCCGCCGCCATGCTCACGTGCTCAGAGGCGGTGACGGATGTCGTCTCGCGGGGTATTTCGTTCGTCAACTCATCCGTCGTCGCTTCAATCGTCATGGCAGGCGGAAGCTCTGCAGGCGGCAGCAAGGGCGTGTCAGCCGACGTGAACTCGATCAGCCCGAGCATTTCCTGCGCTTCGGCAAATTCGACCTGAGGACCTACCTCCAGTTGCGCGCCCGTGCCGATCAGGAACGGGACGTTGAAGACAATTTCGATAGCGTTGAGCACCGCGCCGGTAACGCCGGCTTTGCGTTCGGTGGCCGTCGAGCCGTTGATGGCCTGATCGATGTTCAAGCCCATGTTGGCGATGCTGGCGCCAATCAGGGGCAATGCCACCGGCCAGCCTACGGCTGCCATAGGGCCGAACACCTTGAGGCCGGCTGTCAGATAACCCATCCAGAGTTTCTTGCGCAGGTCACTGTTGGACGTGAGCACCAGATGCGCTTCGGCAACCATCGCCTTGCGAGTCGATTCGCTTAACCAAGTGAATGCGTCACCGCTGATCGCGACATTGCTGCGGTTGACCATGTGGTGATCGCTGTGGCCCCAGGTGTGGACCAGGCGATTCATCAGATCGGTGAGGTTTTCGGACAGGTGATTGCTGTCGGCCAGCGCGAAGTGCTTGAGAAACGCGGGGCGCTTGTCCTCGGCATTCATCTGCTCAAGCAACCACCAATGCAGATCGGCCTCGTTGTCCATCAAGCGAAAGGCCTGGGCCTCGCCGGGCAAATAGAGGGTCTGTCGACCATTGGTTTCTACCAGACGCAGCACATTGGTGGCGACGTGACCATCGAGATCCAGCGCGCGTACTTCAGCGCCGACCGGGTATGTCGCTCGGAGCATTGGCAGGGTGACAGGCCAGGTAACGGGGCCGACTACCGAATCGACGATGCGCTGAAAATCGGTCCCATCAAGGTCGCCCTGTTGCAGCGCCTGCACGGCCTGGCTGAGGAAATTGCACTTTGCCAACGCACGGAAATCCTCCGACGCGGTTTGCCAGAATTTCGTCAATTGACCGGTGTAGCGAGCGCTGAAGTCGACATCCCAAAACACCTTCAGCACGTCGCTGCCCAGCAAGCGCACTTCATTGCTCTGATTGAAATTCTCTGCTTGCGGGCCATCCGAATAAAAGCCGCAGTAGAGGCCGAGCAGGTCTGCATTGTCCTGGTCGGTGGCACGAAAACGATTGATGACCAGTTGCGTGAGGGTGAGCGTTTCGTAAGGCTTTTCCAGCAAGTGTTCCCAACCGGTAAAGGTCAGCGTGCTGCTCTGCGCCGTTTTGAAACGGTGGAAATAGATCTCGTCAGGGTCAAGGCCGGACAGACCTTTGTCCGCGAGCAGTTCGTTGGCCACTTGCCGGGCCGCATCAAGCAGGCTCGGGCAGGTCTTCACGATCGTTGTGGCGATGGTTTTGAGGGCGTTTTTGTCCGCTGCGTTTGGCAGCAGACGGCGTTCGGGAGCGGTCATGTGTTCTTTCATCCTTGAGGAACAAAGACTGAGCATGACCGATTGGCCCAAGGGGGGTGTGTTAGCCAGCTATCGCAAGTTGCGTTACAAAAGATGTTCTCGTCAGCGCCGCGCCACATCCGAAAAATAGAACTTGTCCAGCGTATGCCGCGATTCGGTGTATTCGAACTGGCGGCCGTCCTGCAGGAAGGTCTGGTTGCTGACCACGATGACGTGGCTCTGGCCGTCGAGGTCCAGATGCTGTTGATCGTCCTTGCTGCACGCAACTGCTTCGATGGTGCGCTGGGCGTAGGCAATCTGCAGTTGCAGGGTCTGTTCGATGTGGGCGTAGATCGAGTGTTCGGCGATGTCTGCAGACAGGTCGGGAATCACCGTGCTGACGAAATGGTTGATGTCGAGAATGACGCGTTTGCCGTCGATGCGCCGTACCCGTTTGATACGGGTGATCGGGCTGCCGGGCTCGGCATTGATGTGTTCGAGCAGCGTACCTTCCAGCGGAACCTGGCACATCTCCACCACTTCAGTGCTGACGTCGTTGCCTAGGCGCGGGTGGGTCTCCTGAAAGCTGACGATGCCGCCGAGCTGGAACTCGATCGGGTTGGTCGACAGCACGAACGCGCCTTTGCCGTGAATCTTCTGGGCGAAACCGCGCTCCTGCAGTTGATCGATGGCCTTGCGCACCGTGCCACGGCTGGCCTGATAGGTGTCCATCAATTCGGTTTCCGAAGGCAGCCGGGCGCCGCGCTCCAGGCGTTGAGTGGTGATGCTGGCAAGCAAATCGCTGTAGATCTGATTGTATTTGCTCATGACTGGGCTCTGTGCCGACGGTGCTCAAAACCCCGAACCTTAAGGGTAGGGTAGGGCTTTGTCCATGCGGAGGACGGAAAACGGCTTAAGTCAGAGTAGGAAAAATCCTTGCTGATCTGACGTTCATCCACTCACACAAACTCGTACAGACGAGTTGTTGCATTAACTCGTACAGACGAGTATTTTTCCTCTCGGCGTGCTGCCAATAACAACAATCCACGACGGAAGAACAAGCATGAGCCATGACTATCCGAACATCGCCAGGGAGCTGCTGGAAAGCCTCGGTGGCAGCGACAACATCGAGCAGGCGGCGCATTGCGTGACGCGTTTGCGCCTGGCGTTGAAAGACCCCGCGCGGGTCAATGTGGCCGCACTCAACGGCGTCGAGCTGGTCAAGGGTTCGTTCTTCACCGGCGGGTTGTATCAGGTGGTCATCGGCCCGGGCGACGTTGAAAAGGTCTACGCCGAACTGAGGCAACAGACAGGCCTCGCGGCATCGACCATCGCCGACGTTAAACAGAAAAGCGCCGAGAAGATAAACGCCATGCAGCGGCTGGTGCGGGTGTTTTCCGATGTGTTCATGCCGATCCTGCCGGCGCTGATCATTGCCGGCCTGTTGATGGGCATCAACAACCTGCTCGGCGCCAAGGGCATGTTCATCGAGGGGCAGACACTGCTCGATGCCTATCCCAACCTCGATGGCTTGTGGAGCCTGATCAATCTGATGGCCAACACCTCGTTCGTGTTTTTGCCGGCACTGGTGGGCTGGTCGGCGGCCAAGCGCTTTGGCGGCAGCGAAATCCTCGGCATCGTTCTCGGTCTGATGCTGGTGCATCCGGACCTGCTCAACGCCTGGAACTACGGCAAGGCCGTTGCCGGGCTGGACGGGCAGCAACTGCCGTATTTCGACATCCTCGGGCTTTTCCAGGTGGAAAAGGTGGGTTACCAGGGGCAGATTCTGCCGATCCTGCTGGCGGCCTATGTGATGAGCGTGATTGAAAAATGGCTGCGGGCGCGAGTGCCCAATGCCGTGCAACTGCTGGTTGTGCCGATCACCACCATTGTCGTCACTGGCGTGCTGGCGCTGGCGATCATCGGCCCGGTAACCCGGCATATCGGCATCTACATTACCGAAGGGCTGGTGATGCTGTTCGATCTGGCGCCGCTGGTGGGCGGTCTGATCTTCGGTCTGTTGTATGCGCCTTTGGTGATCACTGGCATGCACCACATGTTCCTCGCGGTGGATCTGCAATTGATCTCGAGCCAGGGCGGCACCTTCATCTGGCCGATGATCGTCATGTCCAATCTGGCGCAAGGCAGTGCGGCACTGGCGGTGTTCTGGATGACGCGCAATGCGCGGGACAAGAGCATGGCCTCGACCTCGGCGATTTCCGCCTACTTCGGCATCACTGAACCGGCGATGTTCGGCGTCAATCTGCGCTACAAGTTTCCGTTTTACGCCGCGCTGGCCGGCTCGGCGCTGGGTTGCATGTTTCTCTCGCTGAACAAGATCCAGGCTTCGGCCATCGGTGTTGGCGGCCTGCCCGGTTTCATTTCGATCATGCCGCAGTTCATCCCCATGTTCGTCATCGGGATGCTCATTGCCATGCTCGTGCCGTTTGCCCTGACCTGCGTGCTGAGCATGAAGATCGTCCGGCCGGGTTACCGGGTGGCCTGAAATCAAAAGATCGTCCGATCGCGGCCCGACCCTTCGGCAGCTCCGACACGGTTCCTGACATTCAAGAGGAAAATCCGCCATGCAAGACTGGCAACGTTCGGTGATCTACCAGATCTACCCGAAGAGCTTTCACAGCCATGCCGGCAACGCCACCGGCGACCTGCTCGGCATCGTTGCCAAGCTCGATTACCTGCAATGGCTGGGAGTCGACTACCTGTGGATCACGCCGTTTCTGCGTTCGCCGCAGCGCGATAACGGCTACGACATCAGCGACTACTACGCGGTCGATCCGAGCTACGGCAGCATGGCCGACTGTGAACTGCTGATCGCCGAAGCGGGCAAGCGCGGGATCAAGCTGATGCTCGACATCGTGGTCAACCACACCTCGATCGAGCACGTCTGGTTCCAGCAGGCACGCAGCAGCCTCGACAATCCCTACCGCGACTTTTATATCTGGCGCGACCAGCCGAACAACTGGGAATCCAAGTTCGGCGGATCGGCCTGGGAGTACGAAGCGCAGACCGGCCAATACTATCTGCACCTGTTCGATCACACCCAGGCCGACCTCAATTGGGACAACCCCAAAGTCCGCGACGAAGTGTTCAAGATGATGCGCTTCTGGCGCGACAAAGGCGTCGGTGGCTTTCGCCTGGATGTGATCAACCTGATCTCCAAACCGGCGGACTTTCCCGAAGATGACAGCGACGGTCGGCGCTTCTACACCGACGGTCCTAACGTGCATGAGTACCTGCACGAAATGCACCGCGAAGTCTTCGAAGGGTATGAGCTGATCAACGTCGGCGAGATGTCCTCGACCCGCCTCGAACACTGCATTCGTTACTCCAATCCGCAATCGCAAGAACTGTCGATGACCTTCAATTTTCATCACCTGAAGGTCGATTACCCGAATCTGCAGAAGTGGGTGCGCGCCGATTTCGATTTCCTCCAGCTCAAGCAGATTCTCTCCGACTGGCAGACCGGCATGCAGGCGGGCGGTGGGTGGAATGCGTTGTTCTGGTGTAACCACGATCAGCCGCGCGTGGTCTCGCGGTTCGGCAATGACGCTGAATACCGCGAGCTCTCGGCGAAGATGCTTGGCACGGCGCTGCACTTTCTGCAGGGCACGCCCTTCGTTTATCAGGGCGAAGAACTGGGCATGACCAATCCCGGTTTCGAGAGCATCGAGCAGTACCGCGATGTCGAGACCCTGAATATCTTTCGCCTCAAGCGCGAGGCCGGGGCGAGCGAACTCGACAACATGGCAGCGATCATGCAGAAGTCCCGGGACAACGGGCGCACGCCGATGCACTGGCACGCCGGGCACAACGCCGGGTTCACCCGTGGCGAACCGTGGATCGGCTTGCCGGCCAATGCCGCGCAGATCAACGTCGCGCAGCAGTTGCACGACCCGGAATCGGTATTGCATCACTATCGACGCCTGATCGCCTTGCGCCGCACTGAAGCGCTGATCTCCGACGGCGTATATCGTCAGCTGCTGCCGGAGCATCCACAGGTCTGGGCCTACCTGCGCGAGGGCGCAGGTGAACGTCTGTTGGTAGTGAACAACTTCTATGGCACCGCGTGTGACGTCGAGCTACCGCCGCTGATCAACGAGTCCATGGAGCAGCGCCGGTTGATCAGCAACTACCCGGACTGTCCGAAACGCACGCGGTTGCTGCACCTGCGACCTTACGAATCCTTCGTTCTGCACCTGACCGACCCCTGATCACTAACTGAAAAACAAACTTTGAAAAAAACACGCAGAACGCTGCGCGGCGGATTTGTGCGCGCTGAATTCCTGCGACCACACAATAAAAACAATGGGTGGCATATGAAAAAAACCATGAGTTACAGCCTGGCAGTCGCCGGATTTTGTCTGGCAATGCCTACGTCTTCACAGGCGCTGGAGTTTGGCGGCTATCTGCGCAGCGGTGTCGGCACTTCGGTCAACAGCAGTGGCCAGTCGTGTTTCCAGTTGCCCGGCGCGCAGACCAAATATCGCCTTGGCAACGAGTGTGAGCAGTACGGCGAGCTTGAGCTGCGTCAGGATCTGTACACCCTCGACGACGGTTCGGTGCTGAGCGTCGACGGCATGGCGTCGCTGTACAACCGTTACGATCGCAGCCCGACATTCAAAGAGGACAATGGCTCGATTCGCTTGCCCCAGGCCTACGCACAATGGTCGGCGATGCCCGCGCTCAATGGCGGTTCGCTGTGGGCGGGGCGGCGCTACTACAAACGTAACGACATCCACATTTCCGATTTCTACTACTGGAACCAGAGCGCCACCGGCGGTGGTATCGAAGACGTGTTGATCGATGGCTTGAAATACAGCTACGCCTTTTCACGCAAGGACAACCTTTACCAGAAGGATTACATCAACCGGCACGACTTCAATGTCGGCGGTTTCAACAGCAACCCCGGCGGTGAACTGGAGTTTGGCCTGAGCTACATCGACAAGCCCGACAGTCGCGACGCCCACCGTGGCTGGGCGATCACCACTCAGCACGTGCAGCAGGATTTTTTCGGCGGCAAGAACAAACTGGCGCTGCAATACGGCGAAGGGCCGGGCACCGGGTTGGGCTATACCGGTAACGTCAGGCTCGATGACCGCAACAAGAGCTATCGGATCGTCGAGTTCTTCGACTGGCAAGTGACGCCGCGTTTTGGCGGACAAGTGCAGGCGGTGTATCAAAAGGATATTCGTCAGGGTGGCGCCGACCAGAACTGGCTTTCGCTGGGTGTGCGCCCGGCCTACGCATTGAGCGAGCAGTTCAAACTGGTGACCGAACTGGGACACGATCAGGTCGAGGCGGCGGACGGCACGCGCAAGCTGAGCAAGTTCACCTTCGCGCCAACGTGGTCACCCAAAGGCCCGGAATTCTGGGCGCGGCCCGAGGTGCGTCTGTATTACACCTATGCCAGCTGGAACCAGGCGGCCAAGCGTGCCGCCAACCTGTTGGCCAAGGGCTCGGCGCTGTCCGATACGGGCGCCTTCGGCAACGCGCGGCACGGCGCCAATGTCGGCTTGCAGGTTGAATACTGGTGGAAATAAGCAAAGCGGCTGCGACCGCTCATTCAGACAATACAAGCGCAGGTGATGTCATGGCCACACCCCAACAATTGCAGCTGCTGGCTCCCTTATCCGGCGTGCTGATGGCGCTGGACGAGGTGCCCGACCCGGTGTTTGCCGGGCGGATCATCGGTGACGGCCTGTGCATCGACCCGACGTCCTCGACGCTCTGCGCGCCGCTGGCCGGCGTGGTCAGTGACGTGCAGGCCAGCGGGCACGCGCTGACCATTACCAGTGATGCGGGTGTGCAGGTGCTGATGCATATCGGTCTGGACACGGTGAATCTCGCGGGGAAGGGGTTCATCCGCCGTGTCGAGGCAGGGCAGCGGGTCGCAGCGGGGCAGGCGCTGATCGACTTCGATGCTGATTACATTGCCCTGCATGCGCGCAGTTTGTTGACCTTGATGCTGGTGGTCAGCGGCGAGCGCTTCGATTCGCTCGTCGGCTCGACCGGGTTGGTGGAGGTTGGCCAGCCCGTGCTGGATGTCGGGGTCGGCGTATCGCCTGGCGAAAATCCCGCTGCGGCGCAAGGTGATGCGGTTTTCTCGCCGCCGATCAACCTGCCCAACCCCAACGGCCTGCATGCGCGCCCGGCAGCAGTATTTGCCCAAGCGGCCAAAGCGTTTTCAGCGACGATCCATCTGCACAAACTGCAAGCACAGGCCAATGCCAAATCGTTGGTGGCAATCATGGCGTTGCAAACGGCCCAGGGTGACAGCGTGCAGGTCAGCGCCGAAGGAGACGATGCCGAGGCCGCCGTCGAAGCGCTGACCCGCTTGCTGACCGAAGGCTGCGGCGAAGCTGTCACAGCGCCGGCGCCAGTCGAAGTCGTCGGCGCAGAAATGCCGAACATCCTGCGCGGTGTCTGTGCCTCGCCCGGTTCGGCACTGGGCCAGGTCATGCAGATCGTCGAAGCGACGCTCATGGTCAACGAGTTCGGCGCCGCGCCGCCGGTCGAACGGGAGGCGTTGAGCCAGGCACTGATCGAAGCCGACATGGCCTTGCAGCATCTGCGCGACACCGCCAGCGGCGAGGCGCAGGCGGAAATCTTCAGGGCGCATCAGGAACTGCTGGCCGACCCGAGCCTGCTGGATCAGGCCCAGGCCTTGATCGACGAGGGCAAAAGCGCGGCATTTGCCTGGAAGACCTCCACCGAAGCCACGGCGGCGATGTTCCGTTCGCTGGGCAATGCCTTGTTGGCCGAACGCGCTGCGGATCTGGCCGATGTCGGCCAGCGTGTGCTCAAGCTGATCCTGGGTGTGCACGAGCAGACGCTGGAGCTGGCGGACGACACCATCCTCATCGCCGACCAGTTGACCCCATCGCAGACGGCAGGGCTGGATACGCGCAAGGTGTTGGGTTTCGCCACGGTCGGCGGCGGTGCCACCAGTCATGTCGCCATCCTCGCGCGGGCCTGTGGCTTGCCGGCGATCTGCGGCATGCCGATGCAAATGCTGACGCTCGACAACGGCACGCGGGTGCTGCTCGATGCCGACAAGGGCGAGTTGCAATTGCATCCGGACGCCGAGTCCATCGACCAATTGCGTACGCGACATGCGCAACAGCGCCAGCGCCATCAGCAGGAGCTGGCGCAGGCCAGCGAGGCGGCCTGCACCCGCGACGGTCAGCACATCGAAGTCACGGCCAACGTTGCCTCGCAGAGCGAAACCGCGCAGGCCATGGAACTCGGCGCGAATGGCGTGGGGCTGCTGCGTTCGGAGTTTCTCTATCTGGATCGCCAGCAAGCGCCGAGCCACGATGAACAGGTCGCCACCTATAGCGCCATCGCCCGCACTATCGGGCCAGCGCACAATCTGGTGGTGCGCACCCTCGATGTCGGCGGTGACAAGCCGCTGGCCTATGTGCCGATGGACAGTGAAAGCAATCCCTTCCTCGGTTTGCGTGGCATTCGTCTGTGCCTTGAGCGACCGCAACTGTTGCGCGAACAGTTTCGGGCGATCCTGGCCTGTACTGAGCTGACGCGGCTGCACATCATGTTGCCGATGGTCACCCATCTTGCGGAGTTGCGTCTGGCACGACAGATCCTTGAGCAGGAGGCCCAGGTGCTGGGGCTGACCCACTTGCCGAAACTGGGAATCATGATCGAAGTGCCCGCCGTCGCGCTGATGGCCGATGTGCTGGCACCGCATGTGGATTTTTTCTCCATCGGCACCAATGACCTCACCCAATACACCCTGGCCATGGATCGCGATCACCCGCGTCTGGCCAGCCAGGCGGACAGCTTCCACCCTGCGGTGCTGCGCCTGATCGCCATGACGGTGAAAGCTGCACATGCGCACGGTAAATGGGTCGGGGTTTGCGGCGCGATGGCATCTGAACGCCTGGCCGTGCCGTTGCTGCTGGGGCTTGGTGTGGATGAACTGTCGGTGAGCGTGCCGTTGATTCCGGCGATCAAGTCGGCGGTGCGCGAGTTGAATCTGGCCGACTGTCGAATCATCGCCGAACAGGTTTCAAACCTGGAAAGCGCTGGCGACGTACGCGACGCCTTGCAGCGGTTTCATGAGGTGAAAGTCGATGGCTTGCCGGTAATGGAGAATTGAACATGTTCGACAAATTGCAGCAGGCATTCTGGAAAGCATTGACGCCGGATCTGGTGCCGGACGAAATCAAAGTGGCCGCTAATCCGATCGAAGGCTTGAGCGCCGCAATGATCTCGGCGTTGGGCGGTGTGGATAATCTCAAATCGCAGCAGCCGGTGGCGCTGACCCGGGTGCGGGTGGCGCTGCATGACGCGGCGCGTGTTGACCGTCAGGCGCTGAGTGTCGCCGGTGTGGCTGGCGTCATGCCGCTTGGTGACGGCGTGCTGCACCTGATCACCGGGCTGCGCACGCAGGGCTGACAAGTCGTGCGGCCGCAGGTCGCCCTTACTGTTTCTCAACTGCGGGTGTATCGTATTCGCCTTTTTGCGGATCCCTCGGGGTCCGTCGCTGATACGTGAGGTAGTTGAGTTCATGTCCTTTACCCGTCGCCAAATCCTCGGTGGCCTGGCCGGTCTTGTTGTCGTTGGCGTGGGCGCGGGAGGCGCTTCGCGTTACTGGCTGGGCAAGATGGCCGACGCCGAGGCCGGGCACGACTATGAACTGATCGCCGCACCGCTCGACGTGGAGCTGGTGCCGGGGCACAAGACCGAGGCCTGGGCGTTCGGCCCGTCAGCGCCGGGCACCGAATTGCGCGTGCGCCAGGGCGAATGGCTGCGGGTGCGTTTCATCAATCATCTGCCGGTGGCGACGACCATTCACTGGCACGGCATCCGCCTGCCGCTGGAAATGGACGGCGTGCCTTACGTATCGCAGCTGCCGGTGTTGCCGGGCGAGTATTTCGACTACAAATTCCGCGTGCCGGACGCCGGCAGCTACTGGTATCACCCGCATGTCAGCAGCAGCGAAGAACTCGGACGCGGGCTGGTCGGGCCGCTGATCATCGAGGAGCGCGAGCCCACCGGTTTCAAGTATGAGAAAACCCTCAGCCTGAAGAACTGGCATGTCGACGAGCAAGGCCAGTTCGTCGAATTCAGCATCCCCCGCGAAGCGGCCCGTGGCGGTACCGCCGGGCGTCTGTCGACGATCAATGGCGTGCCATTGCCGGTGATCGATCTGCCGGCCGGGCAGATCACCCGGGTGCGCTTGCTCAACCTCGACAACACCCTGACCTACCGCATCAACATTCCCGGCGTCGAAGCGAAGATCTACGCGCTCGATGGTAATCCGGTCGAACCACGACCATTGGGCAAGGAATACTGGCTCGGCCCTGGCATGCGCATTTGCCTGGCGATCAAGGCGCCGGCGGCCGGTGAAGAGTTGTCGCTGCGCAACGGCCCGGTACGCCTGGGCACGCTGCGTTCGGTGGCCAATACGGACGCGCCGCCGGACTGGCCGAAAGCGCTGCCGGCCAACCCGGTGGCCGAGCCGGACCTGGCCAATGCCGAGAAACTCAACTTCAATTTCGAATGGGTCGGCTCGGTCTCTGTGAACACCGAAAACGGCAAGCCGCCGAGCCTGTGGCAGATCAACGGCAAGGCCTGGGACATCACCGACAAGACCTGCGCCGATCGACCGATCGCCAGTCTGAAACTCGGCCAGAGCTATATTTTCGAACTGAAGAACATGACCCAATACCAGCACCCGATCCACCTGCACGGCATGAGTTTCAAGGTGATCGCGTCGAACCGGCACAAGGTCGTGCCGTATTTCACCGACACCTATCTGCTGGGCAAGAACGAGCGTGCGCAAGTGGCGCTGGTGGCGGATAACCCGGGGGTGTGGATGTTCCACTGCCATGTCATCGACCACATGGAAACCGGCCTGATGGCCGCGATCGAGGTGAAGTGATGCGCCAGATTCGCCCGGCGGCGATCATCGACCGCAGCCGCGACCGCGACTTCATGCGCGAAGCCCTGACCCTCGCCGCACAAGGCGCGGCGCTCGGCGAAGTGCCGGTGGGCGCAGTGCTGGTGCAGGACGGCGAGATCATCGGCAGCGGCTTCAACTGCCCGATCAGCACCAGCGACCCGAGTGCCCACGCCGAAATGGTCGCGATCCGCGCCGCCGCGCAGGCAGTGGATAACTATCGCCTGCCGGGCAGTACGCTGTACGTGACGCTGGAGCCGTGCAGCATGTGCGCCGGGTTGATCGTGCATTCGCGGGTGGCGCGGGTGGTGTATGGCGCCCTGGAGCCCAAGGCCGGGATTGTGCAGAGCCAAGGTCAGTTTTTCACCCAGGGATTTTTGAATCACCGGGTGTTGTATGAGGGTGGGGTGTTGGCTGAGGAATGTGGCGCAGTGTTGACCGAGTTTTTCCGCGCTCGCCGCGCCAAAAGCCCCTCACCCTAACCCTCTCCCAGAGGGAGAGGGGACTGACCGAGGTGGATGGGCCAAGTCCGGCGACCTGAAATACCGAGTCGAACTCAAGTTTTGAAAAGCCCAGAGATATGCTCCCTCTCCCTGGGGAGAGGGCTGGGGTGAGGGGTAGGCTCACCGCGATCATCAGGGAATTACGCTTACTTCTTCGCAACAATCACCGCACGCATCGGCGCCGGCAGCCCTTCGATGGTTTTGCTGTGATCCGCGGGATCAAGAAAATCGCTCAGCGACTGATACTTCATCCACTCCGTCCCGCGCTGTTCCTCGACTGTCGTGGTGCTGACATCCACACAGCGAATATCGGTGAATCCCGCGCGGCGCAACCACAACTCCAGCGCCGGCACCGACGGTAGGAACCACACGTTGCGCATCTGCGCGTAGCGGTCTTCCGGCACCAGCACCTGGTGCTTGTCGCCTTCGACCACCAGCGTTTCCAGCACCAGTTCGCCGCCCTTGACCAGGCAATCCTTCAGGGCCAGCAAATGCTCGATCGGCGAGCGGCGGTGATAGAACACGCCCATGGAGAACACGGTGTCGAAACCTTCCAGATTCGCTGGCAAGTCTTCGAACGGGAATGGCAGGTGCCAGGCATTCGGCTCTGACAGGTAACGCTGCACCGCCTGGAACTGGCAGAAGAACAGCCAGTTCGGATCGACGCCGATCACGCTGTCGGCGCCGGCACCGAGCATGCGCCACATGTAGTAGCCGTTGCCGCAACCCACGTCGAGAATGCGTTTGCCTTTCAGATCCAGATGCGGCGCCACGCGCGACCACTTCCAGTCCGAGCGCCATTCAGTGTCGACGTGCACGCCAAACAGATCGAACGGCCCTTTGCGCCACGGCGACAGGCCCATCAGTGCGGTGCGCATCTGTGCGCGAGTGTCGTCGTCGCAATCGGTGTCGAGTGTCAGGCCGTTGAGCAAGTCGACTTCGCTCGGCTGAATCTTCGGCAAGGCATCCAGCGCACTTTGCCAGCGCTCCAGGTCGCCGTGGCCTTTTTCCATTTTCTTGTCGAGTTGACGCTGCAGGGTGTTGGCCCATTCGGCCAGCGGAGTGCCGGCCAGACGGCGGGCGAGGGGGGACAGATCAATCATGGCAAGGCAATCAACGAGGCAAAGTTAAGACACTGGAACCACGGCACGACTTTCGAGAATCCGGCGGCCAGCAGGCGTTCGCGGTGTTCTTCGAGGCTGTCGGGCTTCATGACATTTTCGATGGCGCTGCGCTTCTGGGCGATTTCCAGTTCGCTGTAGCCGTTGGCGCGTTTGAACGCGACGTGCAGATCGGTGAGCAGCGCGTGCTCTTCGGCATCATTGAAGCGCAGCTTCTCCGACAGAATCAGTGCGCCGCCGGGCAACAACGACTGACGAATGCGCGAGAGCAGCGCGGTGCGCTGATCCGGGGCGATGAATTGCAGGGTGAAGTTCAGCGCCACCACCGAAGCGGGCTGGAACTCCAGCGCGAGGATATCGCCCTCGATCACTTCGACCGGCAGCAATTCCTGAAACATCGAGTCCTGGCCGTTGAGGTATTCCCGGCAACGCTCGACCATCGCCGCCGAGTTATCCACAGCGATCACCCGGCAACCGTCGGTGCGCACATGGCGGCGCAGGGCTTGAGTCACTGCGCCGAGCGAGGAACCGAGGTCGTAGAGCACGCTGTTCGGTTGAGCGAACTGCGCCGCGAGCACGCCGAGGTTCTCGACGATGGTTGGATAACCCGGCACCGAGCGCTTGATCATGTCCGGGAACACCCGCACCACGTCTTCATTGAAGGCGAAGTCAGGCACCTGGGCCATGGGCTGGGCGAAAATGCGATCGGGTTCTTTGCTCACGGCGGTTTCCGGCGGGTGTCGGTGGAAAAGGCCGGCATTTTAGCCAAAGTGCGGCGCGGATGCTTGGGTTGTCTGATAAAGCACCGAACGGGGGGTAATTCTCGCCGTCAGGTATATGGCTTTCGCGAGCAGGCTCGCTCCCGCGGGGGGATCGTGGTGTCCTGTGGGAGCGAGCCTGCTCGCGAAGAAGCCAGCGCTGTATCCCGCCGTCAGTTCACGGAAATGGCGCAGTCAAAGGTTTCCACGGGCAGCACTTCTGGTGCCCAGGGTTGTTGCGAGGTCAGGCGCAAGCGCCCGGTGCCGGCCGCGAATGCCTGGAAGCGCCAGGTCGACACACCTGCAGCACCGACCACGCCGGCGTCTTCCGGGTTGCTGTAGACCTCCGGGCTGAGCGCACGCAATACGCCGCCAGCGGAATCCTGGATTGCCCAGCGATAGCCCGTGGTCGGGTTGCTCGGCAGGGTGATGATCAGGTTTTGCCCGGTCGTGAGCCGCACGGGGCATTCGCTTTGTTTTTCCACGGTCACGTTGTGTTTCGGTTGCGTGGCGCAAGCGGCCAGCAAGCAAAGGGCGAGGGGGAGAAACAGGCGGGTGGGGGACATGGGTCAGCAGCTCCGGCGGTTACGACGAACGGCGAGCATAACTGAAGATGAGGCAAAGTGTGACAGACGGGTGCCGCGTTGACCCAACTGACGCCAAGCCCTCACCCTAGCCCTCTCCCAAAGGGAGAGGGGACTGACTGAGGGATATTGGCGAAATACGCCGATATGAACGCGCATCACCGAATCCATAATCGACCCGGTCTTTCAGGTCGATGGACGACTCAAGACGCCTCGGTTGGCTCCCTCTCCTCGGGGAGAGGGCTGGGGTGAGGGGCGACCGGTTAGAACAGCACCTTCGCCACATCGGCAAATCGCTTGGCAAAGTGCACGGTAATCCCTTCCTTCAGATAATCCGGCAATTCCTCGAAGTTACCCCGGTTCGGCTCCGGCAGAATCAATTCGAAAATCTTCTGCCGCCGCGCCGCGATCACCTTCTCGCGCACGCCGCCGATCGGCAGCACATGCCCGGTCAGGGTCAATTCGCCAGTCATCGCCACGCCTTTTTTCGGCGGTTGATTGCGTGCGAGGGAGAGCAGGGCGCTGGCCATGGTCACGCCGGCACTCGGGCCGTCCTTCGGCGTCGCGCCTTCCGGCACATGCAGGTGGACAAAGGCTTCGTCGAAGAACTTCGCATCACCGCCAAACTGCTTGAGGTGCGAGCTGACGTAGCTGTAGGCGATTTCTGCCGATTCCTTCATCACATCGCCGAGTTGCCCGGTGAGCTTGAACCCACGGTTAAGCGTATGAATCCGCGTGGCTTCGATCGGCAGGGTCGCGCCGCCCATGCTGGTCCACGCCAGGCCGGTGATCACCCCGGTGCCGGACAGCACTTGTTCATTGCGGAACACCGGATGGCCGAGCGAGGCTTCGAGGTCTTTCGGGCCGAGTTTGATCACCGCTTTCGGGTCGTCGATCAGCTTCATCACCGCTTTGCGCACCAGTTTGCCCATCTGCTTTTCCAGCTGACGCACGCCGGCTTCTCGGGCGTAACCGTCGATCAGGGCTTTGAGCGCGGTGTCACTGATGCTCAGGCTGCCTTTCGACACGCCGGCCTTTTCCAGCAGCTTCGGCCACAGGTGACGCTTGGCGATGGCGACTTTCTCTTCGGTGATGTAGCCCGACAGACGAATCACTTCCATGCGGTCGAGCAGTGGGCCGGGAATCGAGTCGAGGGTGTTGGCGGTGCACACGAAGAGGACTTTCGACAGGTCCATGCGCAGGTCGAGATAGTGGTCGAGGAATTCGACGTTCTGCTCAGGATCGAGGGTTTCCAGCAACGCCGAGGCCGGGTCGCCCTGGTAGCTCTGGCCCATCTTGTCGATCTCGTCGAGCATGATCACCGGGTTCATCACTTCGACGTCTTTCAACGCCTGCACCAACTTGCCCGGCTGTGCGCCGATGTAAGTGCGGCGGTGGCCCTTGATCTCGGCTTCGTCGCGCATGCCGCCGACGCTGAAACGGTAGAACGGCCGGCCGAGGGATTCGGCGATGGATTTGCCGACGCTGGTTTTACCCACGCCCGGCGGGCCGACCAGCAGCACGATCGAGCCGCTGATTTCGCCTTTGTAGGCACCGACGGCGAGGAATTCGAGGATGCGATCCTTGATGTCGTCCAGACCCGCGTGGTGCTTGTCGAGGACTTTGCGTGCGTGCTTGAGGTCGAGTTTGTCTTCGCCGTACACGCCCCACGGCACCGAAGTGGCCCAGTCCAGGTAATTGCGCGTGACCGCGTATTCCGGCGAGCCGGTTTCGAGGATCGACAGTTTGTGAGTTTCTTCTTCGAGGCGTTTCTGCACCTGCGCCGGCAGGGTTTTGCCTTCGAGGCGCTGCTGGAACTGTTCGAGGTCGGCGCTGCGGTCGTCCTTGGTCAGGCCGAGTTCCTGCTGGATGACCTTGAGTTGTTCCTTGAGGAAGAACTCGCGCTGATGCTCGCCGATCTTGCGGTTAACTTCGGCTGAGATCTCTTTCTGCAGGCGCGCGACTTCGACTTCCTTGCGCAGCATCGGCAGGACTTTTTCCATGCGCTTGAGCATCGGCACGCAGTCGAGCACTTCCTGCAGCTCTGGGCCGGTGGCGGACGTCAGCGCGGCGGCGAAGTCGGTCAGCGGCGACGGGTCGTTGGGGCTGAAGCGGTTGAGGTAGTTCTTCAGCTCTTCGCTGTACAGCGGGTTGAGCGGCAGCAGTTCCTTGATCGCATTGATCAGCGCCATGCCGTAGGCCTTGACCTCGTCGGTTGGCTCGGTGGGCTGGTGCGGGTATTCGACTTCGACCAGATACGGCGGGCGGTGGTGCTTGAGCCAGGTCTTGATGCGCACGCGGCTCAGGCCCTGGGCGACGAATTGCAGTTTGCCGTTCTCGCGGCTGGCATGGTGGACTTTGACCAGCGTGCCGTATTCGGGGAGGGCGCCGGTGTCGAAGTGGCGCGGGTCTTCCTGGGGCGTGTCCATGAAGAACAGGGCCAGGGAGTGGTGTTCGGATTTGCTGACCAGTTCGAGGGTTTCGGCCCACGGTTCTTCGTTGACGATGACCGGCAGGACCTGGGCCGGGAAGAACGGGCGGTTGTGGATCGGGATGATGTAGACCTTGTCAGGCAGGTTTTGCGCGGGCAGCGCCAGGCCGGTGCCGGAGGAGGTGTGTTCGATGTGGTCGGTTTCGTAGTCGTCGTGGTTGTCCGGGCGATCTTGCTGGTCGGTCATGGGGCACCTGCGCAATGGGGTATGGGGTGTTAGATGGGGCAGGGGTGGGGTGGGTGCAGTGGGGAGGGAGTGTTGCTGCTGGCGTGAAGGCGGGGGGGGGAGGCGTGTGGACGCGCGGTGCTCAGTGGGGGTGGGGCAGCGTCCGTGTCGTGGGGGGGGTCGGGTGGGGGGGTGTTGGCG
>NZ_LHPA01000039.1:0-691 GCF_001297215.1 Pseudomonas sp. RIT-PI-o
CGCACCGCAGGCCGTGATACGGAAAGTTGTCCAGCGCGGCGGCGATGTTGATACCCCAGACATCGGGATCCTTCGACACCGGGTCCTTGCTGCGACCAGGGATGCCGAGTTCTGCGAGTAGCAGGGGTTTTTGGGGGCTGGACATGGAGACGGCTCCGACGGGAAGTGACGGAACGAGTTAACGCGACTTGGCGTGAATGCACACCTGTCAGACTTGACAGGTGTGCGGTGATATCCGACGAGCGGTTGTCGTCGCGAACCGGCCCGCTCCCAGAGGAAATGCGCTCAAACTGTAGGAGCGAGCCTGCTCGCGAAGAGGCCGGCACGGGCATCGCATAACTCAGCCGGCCCGCATTACCCCGGCAATTCCAGATTATCCAGCACCCGATTCACCGCCAGTTCTCCGAGCATGATCAGCTGCGCGATGCCCATCAGCGTCCGGCGCTGCGACGGTTTGACCAGCCCGGCGAATTCCTGGGCGATGGTTTTGGCCGAGGCGAGGGTTTCGCAGGCGTTGGCCAGCAGGTCTTCGTTTTTGGTGTCGGCGGTGACGGCGTACATGGCTCGGGGGCTAAAGGGCGGTGGCCTGGAGCCGGGTGGGCAGAGGTAGTGATCGAGGGCGCGGTCGGCGGCTTGGTGGAGTTTTTTGGAATCGAGGGATTCGTAGGGGGAGGTGGGGTCGGTTTCGGGT
>NZ_LHPA01000022.1:0-150576 GCF_001297215.1 Pseudomonas sp. RIT-PI-o
GTCGCTTCTTGCACCGGAGAGGGAAACCTCTCCGGAAAGCGCCTTCCAGAGACAGGAAGCCTCCTGTTTGCGGAAGGTACTTTCAGCCAAATATTTCCTACCAGTTTCTCGTCCAGCTCCATGCGGAGCGGCGGAAAAAGTGTCTGGTGATCACTTAAAACATACACCCACCAATCCCAACCCCTTTGGGGCACCACGCCCCTCAGGGACGAGTCGTGCCCTTCATTTGTTCCTGGAGGAATAACCCATGGCTCGTGGCGTAAATAAAGTAATTCTCGTGGGCACCTGTGGCCAAGATCCTGAAGTGCGGTACTTGCCTAACGGCAATGCCGTCACCAACCTGAGTCTTGCTACAAGTGAATCATGGACCGACAAGCAAACCGGCCAAAAAGTTGAAAAGACTGAATGGCACCGTGTGTCGTTGTTCGGCAAGGTTGCAGAAATCGCGGGTGAATATCTGCGTAAAGGCTCTCAGGTCTATATCGAGGGCAAACTGCAAACTCGCGAATGGGAAAAAGACGGCATCAAGCGTTACACCACTGAAGTCGTGGTCGACATGCAGGGCACTATGCAGTTACTAGGCGGACGTCCTCAAAACGGACAGTCTCAGCAGACACCATCTAATGCCGCACCGCGTCCCCAGCAAGCCCGACCACAACAGTCTCAACAACAGTCACGTTCGGCACCTCAGCAGCAGGCGGCACCTCAGCCTGCTCCTGATTTTGACAGTTTTGATGACGATATTCCGTTCTAGGCCCGAATGATTATCATTCTTATTTAGAGCGATAATTTATAGATACACAACCCACACAAGGGGCGCCACCCCTTGTTGGGGTGGCGCCTTTATTTTTTGGAGGCGTGAAATGTCCAATCAAGCTTTATCCCCGATTCAGGTTGTTACCTCCCTCGTTAAACGTTCGGAGGTGAAGTTTCTTGAGATGGTGCAAAGCACAAACGTTGGTCTCAATTTCAACGCAGAAGCGTTGTATGCGGTCCAACAGTTCAGTGGAAAAAATAAGGATTTCGCTCTGAAGATTGCCCAAAGCAATCCTTCTAGCGTGATCATGGCGATGATCAACGTCGCGGCTGTAGGGTTGACGTTGAATCCAGCCTTGGCACTTGCCTACCTGGTGCCGCGAGATGGAAGAATCATGCTGGATATCAGCTATCGGGGGTTGGTCAAGATTGCTACCGATACCGGTAGTATTTCCTGGTCAAAATCCGAGTTGGTTTACAGCAACGATCACTTCAAATTTCGCGGTCCTGCGCAGCTTCCCGTTCACGAGTTCGACGCTTTTGCATCGATCGAGGAGCGGGGTAAGTTTCGAGGCGGTTACAACATCGCGAAACTGCCTAGTGGCGATCATCTCGTGACGCCTGTACGGGCTGAGAAGATTTTCCAGATCCGTGATTCCTCCGAAGCCTTCAAGAAGGACAAAGGACCATGGATGAACTGGGCGGAAGAGATGTACCTCAAAACCATCACCAAGCGAGCACGTAAGGATTGGCCATTGTCCAGTCCGCGCATGGATACCGCTATGGAGATTCTGGATATTCAGAACGGAGAGGGCTTCTCTGGTGATCCTGACGCTGTGATCGACGGTCAAGCCATGCTTGTTCCGGCGGCTGACCCGGTTGTTGTGCCAATGAGCTCTCAGGCCCCTGGTCACAATCATCCATTCGTGACTTCCCACATGGATACTCATGTGGTCGCGGACGCTGAGTTTGAGGAAATGGGACATGTTGAGCTTCAGCCTCAATTTGACCCAGCCACAATACTTCCGAGGGTGTTACAGCGTATCCAGTCAGTGATTGACCGGGCTTACAAAACAGGTTGCTGGCAAGCTGCTCGAGATTGGTTCGAAGAGCAGTCAGGTTTTTCTCGCGAGCTTTTACAGTATTCGCTGGGTGAGCTTGACAAGGCACAGTCCGAGGCCGCATCCCAACAGCAATCAGCATGATGAGAGGTTCATCATCAACCATTAACCCAAGAGGGGCTTTCCCCTCTTGGGGCAGCCCCAACTCACGAGGAGGCTGTTATGCGAGTCGTTGATGTTGGGCAAAGAACAACACAGTGGCATGAGTGGCGTCGGGGCGGTGTTTCGGCCTCGAACGCTGCAGTTATCCTGGGGAGCTCGCCTTTCAAAACGCCTTGGCGTTTATGGGGCGAAATTCGAGGAGTGCTGCCTGTCGACGATCTGTCCAAGAACCCTTGGGTCAGACACGGGATAGTTCATGAGCCCTATGCAAGACAGTGGTTTGAAGAGGAGTACGACACGATAGCTCTGCCCATTTGTGCGGAGTCATCTGTTAACTCGATCATCAGAGCGTCGTTCGATGGGATTCAACATCAAGGACGCCCTCTAGAGATAAAATGCCCGAGCACCAGTAACTTCGAGGACGTTGTAGTCAATCGAATGGGCAGCAAGGGTTACAGACTGTACTACCCGCAGGTTCAGCACCAAATTGCTGTAGCCGGTGCGGACATGGGGTATCTGGTGTTCTACCACCCCAGTCATTCTCCCGTGGTATTTGAAATTCAACGAGAAGATTCTTTCATCGACATGATGCTGGATCGCGAGTTGGATTTCTGGGAGATGGTTCAGACTGGCAAAGCTCCACTTAAAGATCCTGAGCGCGATCACTACACCCCTGAGGATGCAGTGAGAGTGCAGTGGGCAACGTTCGCGGATCAGTTGAAACGGGTCGATGCTGATTTGGCCAAGGCCATGCAGACGGTCAAAGTCTGTAAGGAACAACGAGAGACCATCCGGGATGAACTGGTGGCGTTGATGGGGGGGTATGTTTCAGCCAAAGCTGATGGCATATCCATCACGCGATATATCCAGGATGGTTCGATCGATTGGAAGGCAGTGGCGATGCAACTCGATCCGGACTTGTCCGATGAGAAGTATGCAACGCACCGTAAAGCTGGTGGTGGTCGTGTTCGGTTGACTGTTGATGCCAACGCGGCTACTGATTCAGCTTCGATTGATGAAGTGCTGGCCGAGATGCGAGGAGGCATCTGGTTCTGAAGAAAAATTAGCGGGGGCCCTAGGGCCCTCTGCTATTCACCCCCTTATCAGGGGTACTGCTTTGCGACGTGTAGCCCGTGATGGCTGACTACGTTAAATTTACAGGCAGAATGTTTTGGTGAGGTCACAGGCCTGACCAAAGCAATTTGCTTCAAGTATCTCGCTCTGTCGTCATGGTACGACTTGGCTAGTAAGTGTCTGGTGATCACTCAAAACAAACACCCACCTTCCTACGACCCTTCGGGACACACCGTCCCGTTGGGGCTGGCGTGTCTCTTTTTTCTGGAGATACACCATGCAATTTGATGCTCAAATCCCGCTGACTTCGTTTGGAATCCAAGCTCCTGTAAGCGTGCCCGGCTTTGCGCCTGGTCATGCCCATATGGAATTTATTCCGAAAGTGTCGAGCGGCTACAAATTTCGCCGCGAGCTTCTTCGCAGCGTTCTGTCCTGGCTCAGTGACCCGATGGATGATTCGTTGCTTTTGGTCGGTCCCACAGGATCGGGCAAAACTTCGTTGGTTCTTGAAGCGGCTGGGCGTCTTAACTGGCCTGCATTGCAAACCAATGCCCATAGCCGCTTGGAGTGGCCCGAATTAGTCGGTCACCACTCGCTAACAGTTGAACCTGCCACAGGCGACCAGAAAATGGTCTTTGTCGATGGTCCGCTGACGATGGCAATTGAGAGAGGGTTCATTTTCATCCTTGATGAAATGGACTTTCTTGATCCCTCGACTGCTTCCGCGCTTAACGCGGTATTGGAGGGGCGTCCACTGGTGATCGCTGAAGATGGCGGTCGCGTAATCCGTCCTCACCCCAACTTCCGCTTCGTTGGTACAGCCAACACTGTGGGGCAGGGTGATGATACTGGCCTGTACGGCGGTACTCAGCAACAGAACCTTGCAACGATGGACCGATATCGAGTTTTGCGAGTGCCATACATGGACCCGGAAGACGAAGTGGAGGTGTTGCAAAGTGCGTTGCCCGGTGTGGATGCAAGAATTTTGGAACCCTTCGTAAAGGTCGCCAACAAAATCCGCGCTCAGTTTATTGGGTGCGATCAAGAAGAGCGACACCGTATTGTCGCAAATGCGAACCCTGGAACCACAGGATCCGCAACCGCCGATGATCGCGGGCAGTTAACCATCACCATGAGCACCAGAACCCTGGTGCGCTGGGCGAAAATCCAAGCGGGTTTGTCGAAGACACCATGCGAGTCGCCACTATATGTGTCGATGAGGCAGTCATTGACAAACCGCACAGATTTTCTTCAGCGCACAGCAATTCACAAAATTTGTGAAGAGATATTCGGTGATCAACTCTGGAAGGAAACTGAGGCATGAATCACGTCAACTGGGTGGCAATGAATACTCAGGAAGCGTTGGACGCAATGCCAATTTTTCTTTCAGGTATGGGAGAGGACGAAGTCGAGTTAAGGGTTTACGAGGAGCTGGCGCCTGCATGGGCCGAGCTAGAGCTTGACCTCCAGGGCTTCGGTTCTGGAGAGATTCTTCTCGAGAACCGTGCTCAACGACTGAAGCTCATCCTGTTGGTAAAGCTTTCGCAATTATTTACGGCTAACGGCACCGAGCTGGTGCTGTTCTCTAGAGAAGATGGCGACGAAGGAGTCTCCCTCGACTCAAAGCAGATCTGTTCGCTGTTCTTGGTGCCAAACCCTTCACTTGGCTCAGATGAGCAGCTGTACCTTGATGCACTTGAGGCGCTAGGCGTAATAGCCAAACGCATCAACCTACAAGCAGCTTTTGCTGAAACCAAAGTCCCTACTGGGGTTTGGTTTTAGCTCAAACCTAAACCCAGCGGGGTGTCTCTACCCCGCAAGGGAGGAGCACCTTTTTCGGAGATGCTCCATGAAAATTCAAGACGTAAAAGTCCTACAAGAAGTTCTGCTCTTCGGTTTGGATATCAGTATTTGGTCCGGTCGTAAGAAGCTCAAACCCGAAGACCTTGGCGTTGTAGATCTTCCCCCCGAGCAGTTGGTCAGCTTGGGGTCGAAACGGATCTGTGATCCTGAAACAACCAAGGTGTTCGATCGGCTGAAGCGCCGCGCGATTCGCGCATGTGAAGAAGTCGGAGTTCGATTTCTCGGTGGTTATGCGGTACCTGTTTCCAGGTCCGTTGAACTGGCAGATAAATTGGACGTGATTGAGCGTGAGTTTGTAGATGCGCG
The DNA here is from genome assembly GCF_001297215.1 of Pseudomonas sp. RIT-PI-o. Lineage (NCBI taxonomy): Bacteria > Pseudomonadati > Pseudomonadota > Gammaproteobacteria > Pseudomonadales > Pseudomonadaceae > Pseudomonas > Pseudomonas sp. RIT-PI-o. Next base: position 5,223 of record NZ_LHPA01000022.1, read on the forward strand.
TTCAGTGTTCTGTAAGGACTACGACAAAAATATCAAGGAATGGCTTGCCCAGGACTGGATCGTTGCAAATCCTAACTTCAAAAGCGCGCTAGAAGTCGCAATCACGCCTGTAGGGGTGGTTGAAAGTCGCTTGGGTTGTCATTACACGGCGTGTCGGTTGGCACCCGCGGGTGGCGATCAGCCAATCCTCAATCGAGGCTTGGAAAAGGAGGTTAGCGGTCTTGCTGGCCAGCTGTTCCGTGAAATTGCGCAAGCAGCTCGCGAGGCATTGGAAAGCAGCTTTTTGGGCAAACAGAGCATTGGGCAGCGTGCGGTCAACGCACTCAAGAAAATGCAAAGTAAGCTCGCAAGTTTGTCGTTTCTAAATCCTCAGGTCGCAACTGTCGCTCAGACGTTTGACGATGTGTTGATGCGACTCCCTGACAAGGGAGACGTTGAGGGACAGGATTTTCAGCTGGTATTGAGTCTGATGATGAACCTGTCAGATGAGACGAAGATCCTTGAACTGGCCAGGGGGTTTCACGCGGCCTCAATGGGCGTGCAAATGGCTGATGACGAACCGGAGCTTGAAACGGAACCTCCGGTTCAAATCGCGGCTGTTGTGGATAGCAATGCTCTGATTGAACCGACCTCTAATGTTCAAGAGGTGATTCCCGTAATGCCTGTGAGCGCAGATCCTCTGCCGATCATGTATTCGGAAGCTGCTGAAGAATGGGCTCACCTGAGCCAGCCATCAACGACGCCAGCCGAAACAAAGGCTGCAGAAGTGGTGGCTACAGAAGAAACCATCACACCTACGATGACTGATCCGGTAGTGGCCTCTACGGCGCCACCGACACAGTCGCAATCAGTCGTATGGTTTTAAAACCAACCCTAACGGGGCATACCGCCCCTTTAGGGGTGGTGTGTCACCTGCTTTTTCTGGAGACGCACCATGAAAACTTTAACCAGCGCTATGCCAATCGTTGCACGTGCTCTTGCTGACAACTTGGGAGTGAAGCTACGGTTTGGCGGTGTTATCGCAAGTACCGATGGCAAGGTCATTAACTTGCCGAACATCGATCCTGATGATGTCAAAGGTGCAGAGATCGCCTACGGGTATTTAGCTCACGAAGCATCACATGTGAAACACACAGACTTTAGTCTTGATGTTTATGGTGGTGCAGAGCCGTCCCCGATTGAGAGTCGAATGACCAACCTGGTCGAAGATCTTCGGATCGAACAGCTCATGATGAATGAGTATCCAGGTAGTCGACGTGATCTTGATGCTTTGGCTGTTCACTTGTTCAGAGGTACTGACATTCGGCAGAACAGTCATCCAGCTGCAATTTTGCTGAATGGACTCCTGTTGAATGGATGTGCCAGGTACCTCAGGCAGCCGATTCGCGAAGAAGCCGATCAAGCTCTTGTGGCTATGGTCGACGTCTTGGGAAAAGGCAAAACGACCAAAGTCATGGGATTGCTAGGTGCCAGCGTTGGTGGTCTTTCATCGACGGCTGAATCATTCGGACTTGCAAAGAAACTTCTCTCGGTACTTGAAGAAGAACCCGAGGAGGATGAACAAGACACATCGGACAATTCTGATAAGCCGGATGATCAATCTGGTGGAAATGCTGAACCGAAGCCAACCGCGGATCCAGGTAGTTCATCCGAACCGAGCAATGAGCAAGGTGACGACGGAGAAGATTCTTCTACGACATCTCAGCAACAGGCAACTGATGATCCGCAAGCTGGTGACATATCGTCCTGCGACGACAACCTCATCCAGCAAATATTGAATGCTACTGACGCAGATCTGCAGGGTGTTATATCGGACAAGGGTCAAGCGGCCTCAGAGCTTTTGAGGTCGCATGCTGACTACAGCCAATCGACACCTGCAGATCTTCATGATGTTCCAGCCAGACAAAGTGACTTTAGCGACGAGATTGCCGACAAGGCATTTGAAAGCGCGATGGGTCTACGTGCTGTGCTGAATGGATTGATGCAGGGGGTTAGAAATACCAGACCTTCACTGCGACGTACTGGCAGGTCACCTGATAGCACTCGGATCGCAAGGCTGATGGTTGGGGATAGCCGAATTTTTCGGCATAAAGACCCAATCGTCAAAACCAATGCGGCCCTCCAAGTGCTTTTGGATAACTCGCCATCAATGCAGAGCACGATTCGACAGGCAACAGTGGCTGTGGCGTCCTTGTTACAAGCGATGGATGGCCTACCGGGAGTTAATCCTGCTGGTTATCGGTTTCCAGTAACCGTCAACGGTCGACTGGGTATCGCGCCGATTCTCAAACACGGAGAGATGTTCCAGAAAGCGAGGCGTGATGGACGGTTCGCTGTGAGCGTTGAAGGCTCCACGCCTTTAGCGCAAGCGCTTTGGACTGTGTCATCGCTTCTGGTGCGGCAACGTGAGGATCGCAAGATTCTCATTGTGGTGACCGACGGTGATCCTGACGACGTTACGTCCGCAACTGACATTATCGAACGATGCCGCAATAGCGGTGTTGAAGTGCTCGGTATTGCAATGGGGACGCAAAGCTCGAACTTGAGAGTGTTGTTTGGAAGCAACTACCGCTATATCAGCGGAGTGAGCGACCTCCGACAGGCTTTGTTTGAGCTCGTGCAAAACGTTTTGACAGCAAAAGTGGCCTGACACTCGTCAGCCATAACCCAGTGGGGGGAGCGCCCCACTGGGGCTGCTACCTCTGCTTAATCTGGAGGTGCAGCATGCAAATGAGTTTTTTTGAGGCGCCATCGGAGAGTGAAATTCAACTCGCCGTTCTGGCCAAGGTTCCGCAGCGTCGGCGCCGAGATCAAGCCGATGTGGAACAGTTTTCGTTCCTAGACATTCTGGCCATGCCAGAAGATGTTTTCATTCGGATCAACTGGTCCGATGCAGATATCCAGGTGATGTACGACCGCATCCTTCGGGATGCACTACAAACAGCTCTGGACCGCCGTGCTAGCGTTGAAATGAGGGAGGAGATCTGGAGTTGGATCAACGATGATTCTCTCCGTCCTTTCAGTTTCAGAGCCTGCTGCGCGTTAGGGACAGCTATGACTGAGTGGGGCGTCATCGATCATGATGCTCTTCGCAGCAACATAGCTGGGATGGAAAGAAGAACCCATCGAATGAGAGATGAAAAAGCGCGAAGTCAACTACGTAGACAGGTCGCTTAAATCCACCCCCCGTAAAACGGGGGTGGTACTTCCAGAATACTTTGTTGGGCTGGTTCCATGAGCCTGGCCAACAAAGATTTCTGGCTCGGTCGCTGCGCGATCGGGTTTGAAATGTGCGTGGTGAGCACTTGAAATAAACACCCACACACCAACCCAGCGGGGTAAGCCCGCTTGGGGCTTTTCTCCGCGAAATCCTGGAGAAAAGTATGAGTCCGATAATGGTCGCTGCGCGCCTTCAGGGCGACGCGAAGGTCACACGAAAAGCGTGGTCAACCTGCGGAGTGGTAAAGGTTCACTTGTGGGAGCTTTCCACCGGTGAGGTCATCATCCTTCGTAACGTCGGCGGTGCTTTTGAAACGCCATCAAAGCTCAATCAAAGCTTCGATGAACTCGTAAATCGTTTCCGAGAGAAAACGCAGAATCGCGTATTCACTCCCGACATCATTCATTGACTAAAGGCCACTTGGCCAACACTAAACCCATGCAGGGGCCATTCCCTGCTGGGGCATGGTCCTTCAAAAACTGGAGCGCACCATGTTCAATTCATCAGTCGTATCGTTTCCCGATCGGGGCCCTTGGGGCAAGTCCAATTACCGCGGCAACTGCACTGGTCATATCGTCAAAGGATTTGTCGAGTCCTACCAGCGCCGAAAAGATGGTCTTGTTATCGATCCAAGCGTTGGCGGCGGTACAAGTGCTGATGTGGCTCGAGATCTGGGGCTGCGATTTTTTGGGACTGATCTGCATCAAGGCTTCAACCTTCTTGTCGACGACCTCAAGTCACATGTTGGCGAAGAGGCACATTTGGCATGGTGGCATCCTCCGTACGCCGGAATGCTTCAGTACAGCGGTGTTGAGTGGGGTGAGCCAAACAAGTGGGATATGTCCCGGATGAGACTCCCGGACTTTACAGAGGCCCTGGAGCTTGCCGTGATGAACATTCACGACGCAGTTGAACGCGGTGGTGTGTATGGAATTCTTATGGGCAATCTGCGGAAGGGAGGAGAGTACTTCAACCTTTCGTCGCTCGTTGAACGGGTTTCCCCTGGACGTCTCATCGATGAGGTAATCAAGGTTCAACACAACTGCGTCAGTGACTCCAGAGAATATCGGGGCCGCTTAATCCGGATTGCTCATGAAAAACTATTGGTTTTTCGTAAGCAACAGGAGGCGTTGTTCTTCCTTGCCACTATCGAAAAACGCGCGGAGGCCATGGTCAATATCACTTGGCGTGCCGCTGTTCGACGAGTACTGCAGGGGGGCAAGGTGCTGCATTTGAAAGAAATAAACGCAGCCTTAGAGCCATACGCACAGACCAGGAACAACCAACATTGGGCCGCGAAGATTCGTCAGGTCCTGCAGAACGAAATCTTCTTTGAACGAGTAAAGCCCGGCGTGTATCGACTGGCTTCTTGATTTAAATCTGAAAGGCCACCTCACGGGTGGCAATCCCTTACAGGGGGCGATCTCCCTGTAAGGGGAGGTCGTGCCTCCGCAATCTGGAGCATGAAATGACGACCATTATTAACGCGAAAATTGGTGAGGCTCGCCAGAAACCTTCAATCTGGATGGAAGGCCAAAAGCTTGCTCACGGAGGTCTGCGGATCGGAGATAAGTACACAATTCGATCTGATAAAGCCGCTAGGCGCTTGGAGCTGGTCGCAGTACCCGCTAACTTTGTCGGCAGCACATTCACTGTCTCAAAGCGCGAGCGTAATGGGACGGTGCATCCACTCCTTCAACTGCGCAGTGATGAGATACGCCAGGTGTTTGAGGATGACGAGAAGGTCCGGATTGCGATTCGAAACGGTCGCATTGTCATAACGGCATTGCAACTGCAAACCAAAATCCGTGAACGACTCAAACGTCTTAAAGAAAAACTGGATCGCGGCGAAAAACTTGCCGTTACCAGTTTATTTCACGGTGGAGGCGTGCTTGATCGGGCTATCCACTCAGGACTACTGCGAGCTGGGGTTGGTTCTTTTGTGCAAGTGGGTGTTGAGTTAGAAGCTGAGTACCTCAACGCATCGTTGCGCAACAACCCGGATATTTGGCAAGCGGACTCTATTGCGATTTGCTCTGATATCAGGGATGTCAGCCTTGAGGGGAACGTTCCCCAATGTGACATTTTGACAGGGGGAGTGCCTTGTACAGGGGCTTCAAAAGCGGGAAGGGTCAAGAACGATTTAGAGTTTGCAGAAGAGCATGACAGCGCTGGTACGTTGTTTTTTGACTACCTGTCATGGGTGAAGGCAACCAATCCTGCCATCGTGGTTTTGGAGAATGTGCCTGAGTACCAGACCACTGCCTCAATGGCGGTAATTCGAAGTGTTTTAAAATCGCTGGGATACGTGCTCAACGAGAAAGTGCTGGATAGCTCTGATTTCGGCGCGCTTGAGAAGCGAAAACGAATGGTGATGATCGCCTATACCCCTGGTCTGGGAGATCTTTTGTCGTTCGATAATCTCAAAGTCAACAAGGTGCGAGAGGCCTCTATCAAAGAGATCCTTGAGCCGGTTCCGTTGGATTCAACGCGTTGGAAGCCATACACATATTTGTCTGAGAAGGCGATCAATGATAAGGCGGCTGGCAAGAACTTCGGACTCCAGCGATTAACAGGAGATGAGAACGGATGTGGAACGATTGGTCGACACTACTTTAAGGGGCGATCGACTGAACCCTTCTTGATTCACCCTGAAAACCCTGACCTGTTCCGGTTGTTCACGCGGCTTGAGCACACACGATTAAAAACAATCCCTGAAGTTCTGACGGAAGGAGTCTCAGAGACGACAGCACACCAAATAATGGGGCAAAGCGTTGCCTTCATACTTTTTGAATCGATAGGTGAAGAAATGGGCAGCTCGATGTTCAGAACAGACAATGAATCACCAGCTATTCCCGATTCATTAAGCCCCAACTTAGCAAGCCTCGATGCTGGTCATGATTATCCAAAAAATCTTGACTCGGCATTCACGATGCCGCCCCCCATAGCGGCGGTTTCTACTCAGCAAATGTTGCTGTAGAAGCGTTTCGATGCTGTAATATCTGTGGCCTTTCGGGGCCACAGTTTATCGAGTCTTCTTCCGCGACATCGACGTCGACGAAAGCAGATTCTTGCGTTTGGCCTTGAGGCTGATCGTTTGATAGTGACTGGTGATCACTCAAAACAAACACCCACCTCTCGCATTATTTCAAACCCACAGGGCTACCACCCTCTGGGCTGGTTCGCCCTGTTACAGGAGCGTCCCATGTCCTCGCAGAAGATTCTTCTTCTTTCTCACGAAAATCAGGCTTTGCTCGTTTCAACCATTTTTCAAGTTGCGCAAGCTTCTGATAATGATGGTCGAGTTAAAGCGCTTCTTGATCAGCTCCAGGCTGAGAACTCAATGACAGAGATGTTGAAGGCCGCGAAAGAAAACGGTCTCGACTTCAGTCAGTGCGTTCGAGAGTTTGGAGAGGATGTTGAATCGAATGCCTTCGCGGTAGCCGCTCAAAATCGATACTGCCTAGGTTCAAGTGACAACATCGAAATAGATTCACACGCTGTTATTTCTGAAACCGAAAGCGGTGCCTGGGTATCTGCCTGGCTCTTCGTAAAAAATTCAGAGGCGTGTTTATCCACTTATTGAAGAACCTAAACCATCGGGGCTTAACACCCCTATGGGGTGTAGCTACCTCTAATCAGGAGAAACACCATGCGTTTTCAACAATTCGATAGCTCTGTACCTGCAACCTTCGTTCACCAACTGAAAGATTTTTCTCTGGAAGAATCTCCGCTGGCAAGCAGAATTCGTTTGATGAATGAATCTGCAGCTCGCGAAAACGAAGAGATCAATAAACGCCGTTGTGAGATTCAGCATCGTGCCGCGGCAATTAAAAGCCAAGGCTCATTGCGATCTTTTAGACGTACCAATGATGCTCCGTGTAAGCAGTTGCCTGCTCCCGTGCGCGTCAAGGCTTTACCCGGCCGTTCCGAAGAACAGAAGCTGTGGGATCGCGTATTAAGTGAAACCGCACCTGAAGTTGAGCACAACTATCAAGAGCTCGACAGCGAGTCTCTGCGCGCGGATATGGAGGCTTACGAGCAACACTTCCAAAACTGCGCTGACACTGCCCCGGAGATAGATGTGTGGGCTGATGCGTTGAAAGGGGAGGTTACGTCCTTTGGTGCTTTTCCATACAAGCATCAAAAAGGCGAAAAAATTAGTTATATGATTCGCCTCGGCACTCTTGAGGTATGGGGTGTGGATTTGGAACGGTGCATGGTTGAATATGACATTGATATTGGTGACCTAATCGCCCTCAAGCGAATCGGAAAGGTCCCCGTACAAGTCATGCAGAATGTCATCGACCAATTTGGCACTGTCATTGGAGAAGAGCCAGTCACCGTCGATCGCGTGAGTTGGATTGCGAAGCGGCTGTGATTAAATTAAATCCCGCACAGGAGGGCAACCCCCTGTGCGGGGGTTTTTAAATCTTCGAGTCTATGATTTACAGATTTTGCTGGTTATTCTTCTAGGCAGTCGCGTTACAAACAGATCATAGACTGTCGCCTTGAGGCAACAGTTATTGAGCAGGCTGCTGACCTGAGAAAAAAAACAGCCACCTAAACTATTACCCTGGGGGATTCTACCCCTTTGGGGTCGTATCCCCTGAATTGAGGATACGACATGAAACTTTTGGACTTTGCCGCTGTACAAGCAGTTGAGTTGTCTACTGCACACATCACGAAATATGATTCTGAGTGCCTCACCCGATTCGCCGCAGATTATGCGTTCGGAAGTGAGGACGCGCCTTATGTGTTTGATACCAAGCATGGTTTCCTGATCATGATTGGCGTTCTCACAGTGGCCAGAATCAAACTGGCACCGATCAGCAAAGAGCTTACGGAGTTACTCGATTCCGCCTTGGATGAAGGCCTCCTGCTTCTCGCCTTTGATTCGGATGGAAACAGACACGAGGAACTTACAAGTTTCGACTGGTAAGCAAGATGGATTTATTAAACGATTCGTCGCTTAACAATTCACCTGTTTGGGAATTCCCAATGGTAGCTAGCTCGGAGACGAGTTATGGCAGACCGAGAGAAGCGCGGACTGGCTTTAGTTACTCGGTGAAAAATACCTTTACAGGTCAAGAGATAAGAATCACCGCTCCAACGGTAATGCTTGCAGTTGCTCATGCATTTTTGGCTGATTGCGGCGCTCCAAGGAGCATCGAATACACTGAACGCATTAATAATCAAATCATTGATCACCGATATATTGTCCGGTGTGGAAACTGGTTTGCTGACGAACGCACAATTCTATAAATCTGTTATCTGCTTTTTGTAGATAACTCGAAGCCTATTGGCAACCCATTGGGATTTACGTCCCTATGGGCGAAGTCCCGCTCAAAGGAGTAGGACATGCAGCCAATTCAAGTATTTGCCCGTAAGGAACCTGACGCTACTGGTGAGACAGACAATTTTGATGTTGTCTTTTACAAAGATGTATTTTGTAAGGAATTTGTTGCCAGGGTTCCGTGGTACTACAAAGAGATCATGCCTAAGCAAAACGAACGTAAGGTTTTCCTTAACTGTTATGAATGGCACCTGCTATGGCGCCCAACTGTTTACAAAACACAAGGAAATGAGGTCGCTAAGACATCTATAGCGGCATGATTAAACCCGCAGGGGAGCACCCTGTTGGGGTCGCTCCTTCTGTTAATTTTAGCAAGGAGCGAAAATGAATACTGCAGAATTTATTTATGTTGGTGATGCCCAGCTTCAACACGTTTTATCTACTCTTGTGAGCCAAAACGCCTGGTTTCAATTCGAGCCACGTCCGTTTGAAGAGTGGGCAATAACTGTGAAATCTGAGCACGCTCCACGTATGCCACTCGTTTTTTATGTCGAACACGATGGCGAGACGTGGAGATCTGTATTTCCACCGCATCTAGAGAAATTCTCGAATACACATTCAACGTCGTCGGAGGCTGCACAGTGGATCAAAAACCACGCCGGATTTGATGCAGACGTAAGAGTGCTGAATCAGTTCAAAAAAGCGTTTAGGTTTTCGCTCCTGGATAAGGTTTACGACATTCATGCCAACGATTACGATCAAGCGGTCGTATTTGCGGTAGCCGAAAATAATCAATTTCAAGAGCAGGTCTATACTTGCGTTGAAATAAGCGAGGTCGCAGATCTCGTACAACTAGAGCTCCAACACGCAATTCCATATGGATTTAGAATCCATTTCGACCATGCGACCTTATCTGGCTTCAGGATTTGTCAGAATTCATCGGGTGGGTTTGTAGCTGAAGAAATGAGGTATGGAGCAGTTGAGCAAGTATCAGAAGAAATGTCTTTTTCGGACGCGCTTGCTTGGATTAGCACCATGCTATCTGGGTTTAAAACTTGGGCAATTTGGCACAATGTTTAACTCTCAGAGGTGATGTTCCATAGCCTTTAAATCCTCCCCCTCTTAGGGGGAGGATTTAAAGGCTTCTTGCACGCTCGATGGTTTCGTATATTCTTTAAACAGAGTCTACTTCCGCGGTCGTCAATACCGACGAAAGCAGATTCTCTCGTGCGGCCTTGTGGCTGTTCGTCTGATAGTGACCGGTGATCACTTAAATTAAACACCCACCTTACACAACCCTACCGGGCCTCTGCCCGATAGGGGCGAAGCCTTCACAACGGAGCTTCCAAAGTGCTAGATATCCTGATCACATTAATAACACTGTTCTTGCAGTCGTAAATTCATCTGACGCGTTAAAAGCGCTCAGAGGTTTTTGCGTTTAAAGTCGAGCTGCGCTCGCAACCCATGAAGGGGAAATCCCTTCCTGGGGATCTCCATGACCCTTTCTTTGTGGGCCCAATAACCCAAGCCTGAAAGGAGGGCGTTACGGAGTGAAAGATGAAAAACTTAATATTGCTCTGGATCAAAGATGCGCTCCTCAGTCTGGGGGGTGGCTTTCTTGTCACAGGGATATTCTTGATCGCTACTACTTCAGAACTCAGCATCGATGGCCTTTTCTGGTCGGTTGTTCTCGGTACGTTCGGTGCGATCATGATCGTAGGCTCGTTAGCCCTGGTGATCCTTGTCGGCTTTCTCGACAGAGGCGGTTGACACTATCGATTTTCTGGTAGACTCAACCCAAGTCCACTGAAGAGGAATTCGTAATGATGAGTCCCCTTGGTATATACGTGACATCCACAATGCTTTTCGTGGTCGGCATTATAGGCGCAGCCTTTTGGCTTGCTTATCACCTCGACGATCGTAAAAAGGCACGTTGATTCAAGCCCCCTATTTAGGGGGCTTTTTTAGAGTCTCCTTTCGCGGCCAGTACGCCGACGAAAGAAGATTCCTTCGGTCAGCCATGAGGCTGATCGTTCGATAGTGACCGGTGACCACTTTAAACTCACACCCACCCATCGCCGAAAGGCACACCCACGCGGGGCTTCTTCCCGCTGGGGAGCAGCTTCGCCTCGAATAGAGGTAATCCCATGGCTGCTGAAATCTCAAGCTTCCGCATAGCTGGACTCAAACAAATTGATCAGGACCATTTTTTGGCCGGATCTCATGTGATTGAGATTCTCTTATGTGGTCGCGTAATTGTCGTTTATTGAGGGCTCATCATGAGTAACCAACAGAAAACGACAGACACCAATCGGGTTGTTGTCGCAGCATTGTCTGATGATTCATTCGTCAGGCTGATGCAGCAACTCTGCGACATCCCGCCGACAAAAAATCCAAGCACGCCAGATCCGAAAAAGTAACTGTCGGAAAAATCGTGCTAATTCCCTAAAGGGGGACACCTCCTTTAGGGAGAGTGTACCCCCAGATTCCAAACCCTGTCTGAGGCTTCCCAAAGCCCTCTTGGAGGGTTTTGGGAAGTCCCAGACGGGGCTAAACCTGGAGGTACACCATGCGAAACTTGAATGCAAAGACTGTGCGCGAGGCCGCTCAAGGTAAGTGGTTGGAAATACTAAGTGCCATTATTCCTGGAATCAGTCCATCGTGTAAAAAGGTTGGTAAACGCTCCCCATGCCCGGTGCATGGTGGGGTAGATGGTTTCCGAATGCTCAAGAAGAATGATGACGGAGCATTTAAAGGCGCTGGCGGTTGCAACACATGTGGGTTCAAAGGAGATGGTTTCGCTTTGCTCATGTGGTACCGACAATCCTACAACGGTCGATATGTATTTGCGGACGCTGTTGAAGAGGTAGGGGAATACCTCAACATCAAAGATCGTAAAGACGAAAGAAAAGCCGCACACGACAATCAACAGGAAGCTGCGCACATACAGAGATTGAGAGAGAAACAAGCTCAATATCAGAAAGAAAACGATGTGCGTATCCGCTACATCCTGAAAAAAATCTGGAGCGAAACTTTAGCTCTAAGTACAGTTCAGGCAGAGCCAGCAAGACTTTACCTGAGCTCAAGGAAAATCCTTAATTGGGATGCTCCTGGTTATGCGGCTACGTTGCGGTTCCACCCAAAACTCCGGTCGTATAATGAGGACGGTGTTTGTGAAGGTGAATTTCCAGCAATTGTCGCGCTGATCCGCGACGCAGCTGGTGTTCCAGTGACACTCCACAGGATTTTTCTGACCCCCAAAGGAGAGAAAGCTCCTGTTGAAAGCGTTAAAAAGATGTGCCCGATTCCATCCGATCGGTCGGTGACTGGTGGTGCGATTCAACTGGGGAAACCTGGTGAAATTTTGCATGTAGCCGAGGGCATTGAGACTGCTTTGGCCATTTCGATGGCGATGGGAGTTCCAGTCTGGCCGCTGGTTAACACTGGACTGATGGAAACTTTTGTCCCTCCAGCTGGCGTCAAAGGCCTTGTTATCTGGGAGGATAAAGATGTTTCTGGTGGAGGTGAGAAGGCTGCAAAAGCTTTGCAAGCTCGAGCTTGGGCGTTAGGGTTGAAGTGTGCTCGTCACACACCGACGTTAACAGTTCCGGAAGGTGGAAAATCTGTCGATTGGAATGATGTCCTAATCCAGCTCGGACGGTTTGGCTTTCCTCAATCTAAACGACACGCTGCGTGAGGGTCATAATGACGAGCTATATATTTGACCCTAAAGTAGTGCCGACTAAGCCGGGATCGTGTGCAGTGAATCCATTCTGCCCACCACTCGGTTTTGTCGGAAGTGATCATGAGTATAGGGAGCTGCTAAGAGCGCGTAAGCGCTCAAGCGCTCTGGATACTCGACGAATCCGAGATACTTCAATGAGCTTTGAGCTTGGACAAGTAACAATTACAGGCCCGTATAGTGTTGAGGCTATCAAGATTCTAGAAGAAATTGTTATTTCCCGAAGTAAAATGGGAAATAATTAAAAGACCGCCAAGTGCGGTCTTTTTTTTTATGAAAAATTGGCAATCACTACTAATCTATTAAGAGCCTAAAAAAAATCATTAGTTGAGATTGCAATTTCTTTAAGTGGTGTATCCTAGTCATAGCTCGTCATTCAGGATCTAAAATGTCGGTTGTATCGCTTAACATTGATGCTCGATACCTCATCGGCGAGGACAAAATTCTCTGCATTTATTCGTGCGATGGGAAACCGCCTAGGTCTCTCGAAATCAAGGTACTGCACCCGCTACGCGACCGTTTCGAAGACAAAAATAACGAAAGGGCGACGCTGATCGCCACTTGGTTTTTGCTGGTTCATTTTGAAGTCGCTGGACAGAATAGGGCGGGAACAGGCCTGAAAATTGGGTTCTCACGTGAAGAGGTGGTACTAGCCTGCAGCTTACAGAGTAGGACTGCTGGTCTGAACAAGCTCGCGACATTTCTACGGACTCAGTTTATAGGGGCCGAGATTCGCCTCGTTGGCATCCCATCGGAGGATACTGGCTTTGAGCCGTTTGCCTGTGCTGTCTGGACAGAAAGCTCGTTACAGCTTCCCGGCGCTTGGGCTCAGGGTTTGGGCTACGTTTGCATTTCACCTTATGCGATCCATAGGTACTACCAGCGCACAAGGGGAGACCTCGCTTTAGACAGAGTGTTTCGTAAAATTCAGTTACACCTCAAAGGGGCTCTGCCGGTAACTACTCTTCCTAAGAAAGTTATTCGGGACAAAAGAGCTTTTTATGGATCTCGACAAGACAACACTTTCTACTACCAAACAAAATCTGGTTGGCAGATGGTTATTGAGAAAAGGAAAGGAAGGTACATCCTTGCAACTATTTATCAGCGACTCACTGACAAATGAACAAGCCGAAGAGGTTGTTCGTGGCTACATTGATCAACATCGTCACAAGATGCTGACTATTTTACGTAGCCAGGATCCTCAGATGTACAGGGAAGTGGCGAAGAAAAAACAATCTAAGCAAATAATTGCGCTTGCCAATAATGTCCAGTTGATAACGATGCTTTCCCATACCATATTGTCTGGTTATGGTTTTTATCCAAACGCTGACGTTATATTTAGACCTAATATGTTGATCTACGTATTAAAGTCAATAAGAGTGGACAAAGATAGCGATGGAAGCCCGCTGCAGGTGCTTGCGACCATAGAAAGGCTTGCAGAAAACGGTGCTGGTGACTTTGGTGTGGACCTTCGAACAGTCTTGATCACAGAGCTCATTTCGATGAGCACGGGGGACACAGTGTCGATGATTGACGTGAATCTGGGTTGACGCCCAGGTGGGCCGTTCTGTGCTGCGGATGGTGAAGAGAGCGGCCTCATCGTTGATCCCTTTAGAAAATCGTCGCGCGCGTCAAAATCATGCTGTATTTTTACTTATCTAAATAGTTGTTTTGAAAAGTAAACGGTATAAGAAATCTGCCCTTTAGTGCCATGTGTCCTAAGGCAGAATGAGATTTCCTGATTTCACCTGTGGAGCGTCACTTTGGATCCCTCGACTGAACTGGCCAGCTTCGACATCGACACATTGCTTGCTGATGATGATCAGAACATTGTTCTGAGCTCTTCAAGGCACCCTCAAAACAATCCGTACAGCAATTTCATCCGAAGGCTTGGCCCTGGTTCAAAGCTCACAATGAGGTACGCACTTCAAGAGGTCGCGACAATGCTGGGGGCCGAGGATGTGCCTCTGGAAGAGATTGCCTGGCAAAAAGTTGAGCGGGTTCACCTTTACGCACTCGTCGAAAAAATGCGGATGCATGGTTACGCTTCTAAAACTTGTGGCCTTTATCTGTCGGCGTTAAGAGGCGTCTTCAATGAAGCCAAACACCTGGAGCTGATCAGTTACGATCGATTGCACAGCCTGCGCGAGGTGAAGCCATTCCGTGAGCAGCGGCTGCCTACTGGCAAATTTGTTGAGGAGCAGGACTTTCACAAACTTCTGGCTGATTGTGTTTCTGACTGGAGGCACCAAGGATTACGAGACGCTGCGATTATCTCGTTGCTATATGGGTCTGGCCTTCGAAGGGCCGAAGGCGTGGCAATCGATCTTCACAACCTCAACCAAAGCGAGTGGTTTGTTACGGTCATCGGCAAGGGGAACAAGGAGCTCAAAAAGTGGATCGCCCCTGGCGCTGTGAAGCGTATACGAGCCTGGTTGGAGATCCGCAACGCGGCGGTTGGTTCAGAAGGGCCTTTATTTACACGAATCAGGAAAGGTAGAAAAAAGGTTCTAGCTGAGTCAGCTCATGGCCAGGCCACTACCTCTGGACCTGCTGAGCACAGAGTCACACCTGGCTTGATAACTGATGAGGGGTTAACACCGCAGGCGATCTATTACATTCTTGATAAACGCTCCAAAGCATGCGGCGTCAAGGTGAAACCCCACGATCTTCGCCGCACATTTATCACTCGCATGATCGATAAGCATGGTGAGGGGATGGCGCAGAAATTGGCCGACCACGCTAACGTCACCACTACATTGCTTTATGACATGCGAGGGGACAAAGAGAAGCAGAAAATAATGAAAGGCGAAGACTTCTAGTAGCATTTGGAGCTGCGGTCCCTGGCCAAACTGACAACTCACTGAAACTTGACCCCCAGACCGGGGGCAAACACCCTCCCCCTGCTCTCTCCAGTTTCAATACCTTACCTGTAGACAAAACCAATCAGGATAAGGAGTTATAGGGTGAGCGCCTCGATGCATCTCAGTTATGCGGGCAACCTGGCCCGCGATGCTGTACGCCTTTTATCTGACGCGAAGTCAGACTTTGAACAGGACTACAAGCATAAGTATGGCTCCAAAATGACCTTGGCTCAGGTGGCTTCTGAGCTTGGCCTTTCCGAAACCACGATGAAGAAAAAACTCGGCTATTCGCGATTTGAACACCTGCCCTGGGTGCTACCAATCAGAAATGCACGGGTCAGACCTGGGCGCAATGACGCATTTTCTACCATTAAGGTAGCCGCATTCGCTGCTGGTGATCGCTGATGATTGAAAGTCGATCGTTAGGATTGCTGGCTGGTGCGGCTGCTTTGTGTCTAGCATCTTTTGCCGTGGCCGATGGTCAGAGAGAGGGCAGCAATCCGGAAGCGATCGCGGGCCAGTCCTTCTATCAAGGAAAAAGTGAAGGTTGGTTCTGGTATCAGGAGTACCCGGATCCAGAGCCCGAGGTCAAGGAAATGCCACCTGTGCCCTCCCCTCCAACACCTAAACCTGAGCAAATATCCAAAGTTGAACCAGGTGAAATTAAGCCATTCACGTCCGCCTGGATCCGAGTTGAACTTCCAAAATTCCGAGATCGGGCAATGGACGATCCCTCGCCAGAAAACGTCCGTGCTTATTATTATCTTCAACGCATGGCCATGGATAAAGCCACAAAGTTCTCCGAAATGTCGACCAATGTCATCATGAGAGACCCATTTCTTGATGAAGATTCTCGGCGTCCTCAAGCTACCTATGCAGCGAACGCTATGGCAAGGGAAGCTTTAGATAAGCGCAATGAAGTTGTGAAAGAGATCGGTACGAAGTCGGGATTGTTCTTTTTCTTTAAAAGTAACTGCATTCTTTGTACGGAACAGGCTGGAGTTTTGGTTGCTCTTCGGAATGCAACGGGCGTTCCAATCATCCCCATTTCTCTTGATGGAAAACCTTTAGATAATCAACTGTTCCCGGATTACAAGGTCGACTCCGGTCAAGCTGAACAGTTGGGCATTTATCAAACGCCTGCATTAGCGCTTGCAATTCCTCCTTCAAGAACCGAAGTTGTTGGTTTTGGAGCCGTGACGCTAGACACTTTACTAAACAGGATAGTTGTCGTGGCACGAGACGCTAAAGTTATTACAACTAAACAGTATCAATCTACTCAGCCAGTATTTGATAACGGCCTACTAGTATCTAAGGAGCTCCAGTCGGTCGATAAAGCAGTGCTCGAAGATCCAGCTCAACTTTCACAATACCTTCAAGACCATTTACGCGAAACCGTAAGGATGAATAACGATGAAATTGCCCCGTAAGACTGTTTTATCACTCATGCTTTCGGTAACGTTCGGCCTAAGCTCGTCCGCTACATATGCCAACCTGAATTCGCAGCTTGATAGCATGTTTAACAACATGTCTAACACTACAGCGCCTGGTGCTTACGAAACGGCACGCCGTGGTGTTCTAACTGGTGGTGCGTTTACCACAAGAAACAAGATAATGACTACCTCGCTTGTTTCAGTTAAACCGCCTTCTTTCGAATCCGGTTGTGGCGGGATTGATATGTTTGGTGGCTCTTTTTCGTTTATCAACGCTCAGCAATTTGTTCAGTTGCTTCGATCTGTTGCAAGTAATGCCGTAGGTATCGCATCTGGTTATGCATTCAACATGGCCCTCGATGCTTTATGCCCTACTTGTCAAAAGCATATTGAAACCCTTCAGAAGAAAGTTCAACAGTTGAACCAACTATTTTCTAATAGTTGCCAATTGGCACAGGGCTTGGTTACCGATGCTTTCAGTGCCATCGACAGCAAACGGGAGAGCGCTTCCAGTACCAAATCCGTCTCTAAGGGGCTTTCCGACGTTTTCGGCAGCTGGGGGGATTCAACAAAGTCCACGAGCTCGAAAAACTATGAGGCCGGTGTATTCGAAATGTGCAAGGACCAAGGTAACGTTCTCTGGTGCCTTATGCAGGAGAAAAATACTAAAGGCATATATACATATGGCGACACCCAGACTCAAGAATTAATCATGAGTATCGTCGGATCTATTAACTTAGGAGCGCCCGATCAAAACGCTTCAGATGGGAAAGGTAAAGTCCCGACCATCAGTTATATCCAGCCTACTGGGCTGAGCCTGAAGGACTTTCTAGAGGGCACAGGAGACGGCACGGCACCAGTCTACAAGTGCGATGACGATGATTACTGTACTAAGCCTTCTATGAAGGAGATCAAAATTGAAGGCCTGGCTCAGAAAATTGAAAAGGCTTTCAGCGGTGTCGGAGGCAGCATCGGCATTATTGGCAAGTTCTACCATAATACTGGTTCCTTTAGTGATGATGAGAAGCGCATGATTGGTAGCTTGAACGGTACACCGTTCGGTACCATGATCCGAAATTTGGCAAGTCGATCTGATAGTCTTGCCCGCACTTACGTTCGAACTAACTCACGCGTAATTGCTCTTGCTATGTCTCAATATTTCATGGATGAATTGTTGAGAGGTGCGGATATGGCGATTGCCGGCGCAACCATCCCTCATACCGAGGAAGCGGTTCGTAAGCTTGGTGAAGCTCGGAAGAAATTTGACTCTGAAATTATCTCATTACGGATGCAGTTCGGTGGTGAACCTCAACTGATCAGCCAATATCGAGAATTCATGGCCGCTATGCCTAAAACAAGTCTGTTTATTGGTCGCGCTGCTAATTATCCAGAGGCATCTAACTGATGGCCGCCGAATTTACTATTAATTCAATCGGGGACGCCCGATTTCTAGGTGAAATCCTCAACGCTGTTGCTATGATATCTGGCACCGGTGATGTCGAGGCGTTAGCCCGCATTGGTTTGATGTTTGGCGTATTCTTGATTGCTTTTCAAGCAGTAAGCAACAATACAGGAATTCAATTTCATAAGTTACTAGTTTGCGTCATTCTATACCTTGCGATGTTTGGTGCTACGGCTACAGCCATTGTTGAGGACAAATATACAGGCGCTGTGGAAGTTGTCGATGGGGTGCCTCTCGGGCCAGTGGCCGTCGGTTCCTTTTTATCGGGTATTGGAATCACACTTTCAGAACTATTTGAACAGGGATTCTCAACCCCTGCCATGACCCAATATGGCTTTGCTGACCCTCTAGATACTCTGATGAAGTTTCGAAGAGTCACGCAAGACATGACAGCTATCCCTGCTTTTAATCAGACTGGCGGAGCTGGTGATCTCTATACCTCATGGATGAACTACGTCCGTGAATGTACCATGGTCAATATTGAAAGAGACCCTAGTGCTTTCAATAAAATCAAAAATGAGGGCTCGCCTATGCAAGCTCTTCGTTTTGATTCCGCAGTATACGGAACTCTCATTTATGCGCCGGGTGGTGAGGAGTTGCTAAACTGCTCCGATGCACATACGCGATTGGTGGAGCTTACAACCAGCCAACTACCTTCATTGATGGACTCTACTAAGTCGGCTTTTCCAAAGCTCAATGATGGCTTTGAAGTTGAAGGCAAAGTTACAGACTCTTTGAATTCGTTAGGTATTGCAGCTTCTGATGCCCGTGAGTTTGCGTTGGCCAGCGCACTTCTTCCTGTTTTTCAGGACGGTCCAGCGTCCAAAGCAATGGCTGATATGCAGGATGCAGCTGCGATCATGATGAGCCAGGCCGTGATGCAGCAGAACACCCAGTGGGCGGCAGAAGGAAATATGTTCGTCCGGAACGTCAGGCCATTCTTGACGTTTTTCGAGGGTTTCATTTACGCAATATCACCGTTGATGGCATTCATCCTTGTTCTTGGAAGCCAAGGCATCTCGATGCTGGGGAAATATCTGTTGATGGCCGCCTGGATGATGCTTTGGACCCCCATCATGGCGATCGTAAATCTCTTCATCATTTCTGGCGCTAAGTATCAGATCCAGAGCCTGATGCTGAATCAGTTGCAAACATCCCAGATTACCTTTGAGTCCGTTATGCAGGTCGAACGTATTCTCGGTACCTGGGTCGGTGTTGGCGGATACATGGCATCCTCCGTCCCTGTCTTATGCGGTTTCTTGGTCTGGGGTGGCTCGGTTGCTGGTATGAGCATTGCGAACCGTATGAACGGTCGGGACACAATCGATGAGAAGATTGCCAGCCCGGATGTCGTTTCTCCAGGTGCTGGCATGGCCATGTCGGCTCTTGCGCAAAATGACCCGACGATGGGTAGCCGTATCACAAACTCAGAGATGAACCGCCCTAACCTCAATTCGAACTCTGCTCTTACAAGCTCTGTTCAGTCGGCTCAACAGACCGCCGAGGGCGCCCAAACGTCGCTTAATCAGGCATTCAGTCGTGGTGTCCAGAACTCCTACCAGAATGCGAGTTCGTCGACCGATCTTGCACAGCTAGGACAAACGGTAGGAGGGGCTTACGGTGTTTCTGGGTCTTCTTCGTACAAGGACTTTGCTTCGCAAGCTCGTTCGGAAGGGATCTCGGAGAAATCCGTAAATGCTTACATGGGCGCTATTGGCGCTAGCGGTTCTGCAGGTTTAGAGGCACTAGGTACCGGTGCGAAGCTTTCTGGCCAGGTCGGTAAGAACTTGACGGAGTCTGATAACAAGGATTTGAGCAGGCTTGCGCAAATTGGCGAAGAAACTGGATTCAATAAAGCTCTTACAGGCTCCATTAATAATGGTGTCAACGCTCAGCAAGCCCATTCGTTATCTAATGCTGAAACATCGACATTCTCTTCCTCCGACTCGGAACAGATCTCTAAGCAATCTCAACAAACTCTTTCTGCTCAGAAGAGTTACCAGGAAATGTCTGGTCTGCAGAACATGTTCGGCTCCTCGAGCTCTATAAAACTCGATGCTGTAGCTCAGGACGTTTTGAAGTCTGATGGTGCTGCGGAGCGGCTTCAACAAGCTGTGTACGGGGCAGGACTTCAGGAGAAGGCTGCATCCTTTGCCTCAACTTATGGTTCGACAATGGCTGATCCTAAAGCAGCACAAGTCGCTGGTATGGTTCAAGCATTGGCAACCAGCGGAGACTGGGAAACTGTTGCGTCTGTCATGCCTGGAACCGCGGGCTTTGGTGTGTCTAATGACGCGCATAACTCAAATATGATGATGAATGGACCGTCTATTGATGCTGCAGGGCTATCTAATCGTTTTGATAACATGGGCGTCAAGGATGTGTCAGGCGCTGCGGGGGCTGGTGCTCGTGACTCACTGTTTGAAAGTGGAAAAACTCAGGCAGAGAATCTGGGTAATTCAGGCATCAACGCTGCTCGTAATGACCACAGAGAGCGTGCAGACCAACTTGAGGTACCGAAGGTTGGTCAATTTGGTGCGGGAGAGCGTTTAACTAATGAGGTAGCGCGTGAGTCGGCAGGTGTAATGGGTGCCGCGCTTGAGGGAGCAGCCGAAGCCGGGATCATTCATCCCAACGCGGCTGGAGCATACGGACCAGGTCAATTGAGGCCTGATTCGCCTGTCCCGACTTCGCTGGATAATCCTCCCCCTGCCCCACCTCAGACCGGTGGGCACGATGTTAACGATGTCCCCCATCTTCCAGCGGACACACGGCCAAGCGCGATGTCACCAGATTTTGCACCGAGGCAGCCTCAAGCTCAGTACTCAGGTGGGCATGACATATTAGATGTGCCGCAGCTACCTCAGGAATCTGACTCAACTAATAAACCGCCTTATATGCCTGGACAGTAATTAAAGCCCCGCTATTTGCGGGGCTTTTTTTTACTCGGCAACCGTTTCGCAGGCGCGCTTCAGGTGTCCTGCTTGTCCTGCTCGATCAAGATCATTGGCGCAATGGTCGAAGCGGCCACCTGCCTGCGGATTGAGCGCACCTGGTCTAACAAAGCGAACACCTCAGCGTCTGGATCCGCCTCACTGGTCGACACGGCGTCCAGATAACCAGTCAGCGCTCGTAATTGGCGTTCCGTTAGGGCCAAGGGGTAGCGTGGCTCGGGGGTTACTGTGGCCATGGCCGGGTTTCCTTATATGTTGAACTTCGCTGGAGGTGGCAGCCCGCAGAATCCTGGATATTGATTCGCTAAGCCTGCAGGACCTATGCAACTTTCTGAAATTTCTCAATGGCCGGAATTGGTATAGCGGCTGACTAGCTTCGTCTCACTTTCAGTGAGAATGGCAGACGTTTCGGCTTGCGCATCTGCTAGCCAGACGAACGGTTTTTTTCGTGTAAAATCGAGCTCTTACCCTACGTGCTCGAGGACTGAGCTTGGCTAAATTTCACGTCGACTCCATCCAAGAGTGGCAGTCGTTTGAGCACGACGGCGTTGAGTACGACCTCGGCCACCTGTCTTCGCACCTGGTGGTTTTCAAGGCTGATAAACAAGACTACGAATTCGTTGTGACTTATGGCCTCCACTGCTTCACGAAAGACGACAGCGGCGCCAACATTCCGTAC
The DNA here is from genome assembly GCF_001297215.1 of Pseudomonas sp. RIT-PI-o. Classification (NCBI taxonomy): domain Bacteria; kingdom Pseudomonadati; phylum Pseudomonadota; class Gammaproteobacteria; order Pseudomonadales; family Pseudomonadaceae; genus Pseudomonas; species Pseudomonas sp. RIT-PI-o. Next base: position 26,873 of record NZ_LHPA01000022.1, read on the forward strand.
CGATACGAAGATGGTCGGCACGGGCAAATGGTCTGCCTAGAGCGCTACGAAGCCTCCAAGCAGCTCAAGGGCATCATAGAGAAGCTCAACGTCGCTACGATCTACCACACTGAAGGTGAGCGGTTTTTCACCATGAGCGTTTTGAACGGCGCTACCGGACTGCTAGAACCGTACAAAGTGTGCTTAGCGTTTTTTCGCGAACACCGATTGCTGCGGATTCACGTCACAAGCGCGTATTTCGCACGCACAGGCGAAGGTTCACCGGATACCCCGATCATCAAGAAAGGGTTTAGTGTCTTCAAGGTCGCGATGGATACGAAAAATAAGCCTAAGGGCCAATGCCCCAAGGAAGTACGGAATCGGCCGAGAGCGCAAAAGTGAAGTGCCAGAAACGGCGAATCCCGCTCTAGGCGGGATTCTCAGCCGTCGATCGCATGCATTCGACGGGGCAGGACGCTGTTACCTGGCACTGGGCCATCTGACTTTCATCAGAAGCGGGGTGCGATCCGAAGATCCCTGTAACCACCCTGTGGTTCACGCCTAGGCGCAGACGAATAATAGTCAATCCATAATAACTATGTCAACCATGCTGACACCTCGTGAATCCACTCCCGCCCGATTATCCCTCAGCAATCGTTCAGAACTATCCTGACATGGCCCTCAGCTAAGCAACAAGTGGAGATCAACGATCCATTCCAGTTCCAAATGGATTCCCTTCGATATCCACATCTCCCATCATCGGCAAGCCAGTAGCGGGGTTTGTCATCTTGAACGTTTCTTCTGGCCCACCCATCACATTTCTGTTTGCTCTGACCGGCGAATGCCCCATCCCCGGATCTACGTGCTGAGCATTGGCGATAAGGATGTACAACAATGCAAATACGCCTCCGACTGCGCAGATCCCAAGCGCATTCTCTGTACTACCATGCATCGTGAAGTAGACAGCACCGTAAGCAGTAGCGGCGCCGAGGACGAACGAGGCGATCGACAAATCTTTGCCTTTAACACGTGCCATTACAGAGATCATAACGAAGACCATCCCTGTCACTGCAGCAAGAAACTGACCAGCACCCTTCCCTTCTTCTTTGACTGCCCAGACCATAGCTAAGGCGAGCCCAAGCTTGATCAGGCCCATGATCAATGAGGAACCGGTCGCTTTATCAATTTTACGCAGGACATTCTGAATCGCATTCACTGCGTAATGCGCAGGACTTTCCCAAGGCAATATTTCACTATTTGCCTGATCTAAGTACTCTGCTTTGGTCGACACACTTTCTTTCAGCTCATCGGCCATATTGATGAAATCAGCCGCCAGTGCCTGGTCAGCGCCCCTTGATTTGGCATTGCTCAAAATGGCAGCCATCGAACGAAGCAGAAGGTTTTGGTGGTCGCTCAAGCCTGGAGTTACCCCGATGAACCGGGTGATGGACACACGCACAGATAGAGCTGCCTCAATGTGCAGTTCAACAATCCGTGCTTCGTCGACAATCAGATTCAAGTAATTCATGGGGTTCTCCTTGGTTTGTACTTCCATTTTACCCCTCCCCTATCTAATGCAAGAACTCACGGTTTTTGGTTGTACGTTGTGGCTACAGGCATAGCTATTTGATCGTCGTTCTCGCTTTTAATTGCCTCGCGATCTGTCTGAAGGTATAGGTCCAGACGTGGAATAACGGGGTGGCGAGTTGCCTTGTCCGATCGTAGTCGCCTAGCCTTGTCTGGATCGAACGTCCCTAATCCATCGACCCTTGGCCAGGGAGCTTTTTCATCCATGACAACAAAAATCGGCAGGTTGGCGTGAGGCATTGCATCGTACCGAGCCCCCTCCCCAAAGTAGAGCATCACGCGTGGATGAGGTGCAATTGGCCTGTAGCGATGCATCACAGCATCCGACCTCAATCCATTAAGAGCTCGAAGCTCCATTTGGCGTTGTTGTTCTTTAGGGAGATCTCCATCACGGATAGCATCTTCCAACTGGATCTGCAGTTTTTCGACAACCGTTGAGAGTGCCACTGTCTCCGGCGCGGCGGTATTCCCCGCCCACGTGAAAAGAATACGTCGCGGTGTCCCGTCAAAAACCTGAATGCGCCGCTCAATTTGTTTAAGAACGACCTGCACTTTCAACGCTGACCGGACAAATTTGCCTTTCGACATTGTTTTTAAGTTTGTTTTCTGTACTTCAGTGCCGAGCAGTTCCAAGAAACTCTGCCTCGCCCGATTGGCCGCACGTGCTGAGTCGAGTACAGAGGTATGAACCCCTATCCAGCCAGGTAAACGCACAACCGTTCCAGGGTGTTGCGTCTCTTCCTTTACAAACTGAGAAATGGCCTTTTTAGACGCCTCTATCGCTCCCTGACCTTCCATGAATATCGGTGTAATCACGCTCGCACTTTGTGCAGTAGCCTTTATTGGCAACGTCCATACCTGTGCTGCAACGACTTTGGACGTCCACTCCGAATTGAAGTCGAGCTGGGCCCGGTTCATCTCGTTCCAAGCATCGTGCAAGTCGAAAATCATCACCCCACCTCTGTCAGAGCATGTGCGCTCATTGTCACGTTCTCGTCGCCGATACTCTCGTAGTCCTAAGCGAACAGCGTAATACCAGCCCTATACTCGCTGTTCAATATAGACCATATCCCTTCTCTCTCGTACAAGCCCCCTTCCCTTCACCTAACGTTTTCCTTCCATATCCCTTCCAGCGCGCGGAGCGCGGTCATCGAGGAGGAGGCAGAATTTAGAGGTTGGGGTCGCTATCATCTATAGTGCAGGGCTGGTATTACGATCAAATATAGCTTGAGGTCATATCCATGAAGGCCAAGAAAATTGGGTTTACAGTCTACGGCGGTAGCGGCGCACTTAAATTTGAACCGACTGTAACTGAAGCAGGTGATCCGACACTGCTAATTGAAGCTGCCATCGGCGAACCTACTAAATACCGTTGGGAGGACAAAATCATTTTCCAGGTGACCTCTAGAGAACTACCTGCGCTTCTAGCTACAGTTTTTGGCTGGGCACCAATGTTCGCAGCATCGAACCACGGTGCCGGTAACAAATCATTGATGCTGGAAAATCAGGGCGAAAATGGAAGAATATTCTGCCGCGTATCTGAAGGGACGAAAAGGGTTGCAGTGCCGATCGGCCCTGCAGATGCATTCAGTGTTGGAAAACTGGGCTTAACTCAACTCGCACTCTGTTCAAAATGCCCTATACATGACGCCCTAGAAATCCTCCGCCTAACCACCGGCAGACTTCTGCATAACCAAGCCAAAGCAAATCCATCTATCTAGGTCTGATTTCAAATTGCTGAAGATATGATCCGATAAGCCCCGCAACCGCCCTCCCCTCTTCGTCATTCAAACCGACCAAATCTGGTACAGCCAATCCATCCATGACCATTCCCTTGTGACCTAAAAAGACCAGATCCTCGGGCGATATAACTCCTGCTATCGTGGTGATTCGCTCCATACCAAGCCAGCTCAAATACATCACGTGACTGGTTGGATCTTGAAAAAACAAGGACTTCCAATCTCCTCCTCCATTCATCAAGAAAATTTCAGCTTTCTGAGATGCTTGGGCACAAACCATCCACGGGTAGCTGTCCTCTAATTTTCGATTTCTGTTTCTCAGCAGCACAAGCGTCAACAGTTCGGCATGAAGAATCGAAGCCTTTTGTTCGCGCGCGGGATTATCCTCTTCAGTTTTGACTCGTAAATACTGGAAAGCCGCTCTGAGCAACTGGGCTTGGGAAATCATAAGAGCTCTAATCAATTGTGATATTTGATGGTTCAGATTATTTATCTTGGTCTAAGATGAAAGGCCAGAGCGTTAATCTGCGCCCTAGCCCTTTCCTTATCGCCCTACTCTTTTTTGGTTGGCGAAACTGACTTTACATAATCCCAAATGCTATTTAATTGATCCTCTGTGAATTCCTTTCTATCAAGACAGATCACACGCTCTTTCTTGGTGTCTTTCACGTACGCGATAGTTACACCCTCCCTTTGAATATCGGATGAAACCGCTTTTGGTTTAGGAGTTTTAGTCACACCGAGTTGAGAAAGTACGGCGCTCACAAAAGCATTCTGCTTGATTTTATTGCTTGTTAGATCCCTGAGAGCTTTGCAGAAAGCGTCATCGATCGCCGTTTTATTCAGCTCAGGCAGCAAATTCAATGCAGACCGAAGAGCTCCAGCAGTATTACTGCCCATGATTTTCGGGTTCTTCCTCAGGATTTCAAGCGCTCCTGGTGTAAACACTTCAAAAGCATCAATTCGAGAAAGGTGAGCTTTGCTAATTTTGATTTTTTGCTTGATTGTCTTGCTCGAGTGGAAGTCTGCTCTCATTCGCATAATCGAATTAAATATCTCGAAGTCAGACAGATTCTTACGCTGCACATTTTCCTGCAGTGCATTTGCAGCGCTGGTTTCGTCGTCTATCTGCACTACGAAAGAGCTGATCATTACCCTGCCGAGTACTTTGTGAGCCCTCAGCCGACATTCGCCGGTGACAAGCTCAAAGCGCTCACCTTTCACTCTGACAGTTATTGGACTTTGCAAGCCTAATTCATCGATTGACTGAGCAAGTTCTTCAATCTCCTCTGCGTCAAAAGACATTCGAGGTTGATAGGGGTTGGGATCAATTAAATCAACCCTAAGCGGCTGAGCCATCCTGGCCCCCTGCTCGTCAGCCTCGTTCGGCTGCATCTCCCGATGTTGACCTACTTGATGAGACAAAGAGTCTTTCAACAGGCCAGCCAAACCTGCCCTCTTAACCGTTTGAGGTTTTGGGGGAGCCATCTCCGGATCAGGTTTCTGTGCGGACGACTTAGCAGCCATTATGCTTCCCCCCTAAATTCTTTGGTCTCATCTACAAGCCATTCAGCCAACTGGCGAAATTGCTTGCTTACCGTGTTTCCGCTTTCAAGCTGACGCAGCGTCATTTGCAAGCTAGATGCTTGCTTTACCTTTGTAGTAGTTCCTAATTTTACCGGAATAACAGTGCCATAGAGACTCGCTGCGTTTTCTTCCATATTTTTGCAGACTAGCTGTCTTTGGTCATGACGGTTCAGAAGCACCCCGAGATTTACCAGTTCGGGATTGATCTGCTTAATTTTCTTGACTCGATTTAGCAAATCTTCATGACCATGCAGGCCATACGCATCGCCAGACTCAACTGGGACAATCAGATGTGTTCCAGCCGCCAACGCATTCGTAGTTAGCAATTTCAAACTAGGTGGGCAATCAATGATGATGAAGTCCGCCTTTCCCATCAGAGGAGCAAGGCGCTCTTTTAGCACTTCATTAGGCCGTGGTTCTGCCCTAAGCAAATCATCAGAATTCTCTAGAGCAATCGAGCCATATATCAGCGACAACCCTTCTACCCGAGTTTCATCATGGATGAATACCGCAAGTGGCAGCTCCATGATCGACAGCATCTCAGCAGCGGTATATTGAATTTCTGATGGGTGGCTCATCCCGATGTGCCGACTGGCGTTAGCCTGGGGATCCAAATCGAGCAAACAAACTGAGTAACCCATTTGCGCGATTTCGTCACCAACATTTATGCCAGAGGTAGTTTTAGCTGCCCCCCCTTTATGATTCGCGAATACGAAAATAACTGTCTTCTTCAATTTCGGCGTGCTTCCCACAGCTCAACTCCCATTTAAAAATGTTGATCTGATGCTACCGCACATTCGAAAAACGCAAGCATCGATACCTTGTTCCTACTAGGAACGCTTACCCTGAAGCGCTCCCTCGTTTTAACCCTAGGTCGATGCTCCGAGTTCCGTGCGGTACGCTTGGCACCTTTGTGCAAGGACGCTCAAATTCGTGGTGGATCGGCCAGGGTGATGCGGAGACATTCTACAGTCGCCTGACCTGAAATCCACAAAAAGCACGCTTCCATTTTGTTCCTAGTAGGAACGCTATACCACGTTGCGCAATCGATATCGCTATAGGCATTGACCTTTCTTCTACTCAGCATAGAGAAAGCTCAGGTTCTCAAATTTTCTGCTTACCATCGGCGAACGCAGCCACCCAATTTTTAATGGAGGCGGGCGGCGGGCATGGTCACTCTAAAAACACAGATTCTCCCTTGTTCCTACTAGGAACAGTTCTCTCCGTTACTTTGGAGGCCAGATAACCATAACTCTCTTCAGCCGCCCAAAAACAAATGAAATTCAAACGGGAACGACACTGATCAAATAGCGGCCCTATCTATAGACCGCCATTACAGGAACGTCTATTGATCGAGCGCTGGTTCCTAGTAGGAACGAATACAGCTGCTAAGATATAAAACCATTCTACAGCCGCTCTCCTGAACGACAGCGCAATTCGCTCTAAAGCCGCTCTCCTGAACGACAGCGCAAGTCATTTTACAGTCGCTCTCCCAGACGACAGCGGAATAGAGCGAAGATAATCACGCACGATGTCGTTCTAGCGAACGACTAAGAAACGACAGATCGGGACACCGACCGTGTCTTCTAGATACAGATCATGGCTAGACAACGGCTAGCGAAAGACAAGGCCATTAAGCCATGCACACTGTGAGATGTGGGGGGAGTTAGGTGGGAGAAGAGAGGAGAGGGGAGTAATGACCAGCACTATGAGCTGGCGATATCCATAAGATAAGAGCTTCTGATGTCCACTGTCTGAATACCGCGAGTCAATGCAACGTAAAGCAGGTTTAGCTCATCATCGACCTTAGAACCAAGACGTTTCTGGTTGAACGGTGTGAACAATTTATCAAAGTCGGACGCGATGATCGTGTTCGCCCATTCGAGCCCTTTGCACCGATGTGCGGTTGTTAGAACAAACCTCGCATCAACAGGTGGTTTTTTATTGGCTTTGGTGCGCGCCCCCAGATCTTCGAGCATCCCGACTACATCACTTGATCGGGAATCAAACTCCTTCGTCATCGAGATTATCTGAGCAATTTCCGCATCAGCATATTTCTCAGCCCAGCATTCAGCCTCATAAAAAGACTTGAACTGAAAGAACGAAGGGTGCTTTTTCCCACTAAGGATCCCTTTTTTTAGGTCGAAGGCCGTACGGACCTTTAACGCTAAATCTTCTAAATCTCCTATGACGAAAACCTGATCCGAACGGTTGTAGTCGTACAGCATGAGTGCATCTTTCACGAGCTCTGCATTGGTTCTATAAATCTTGGTTACCGCTTCACCCTTTGGAGCAGCGGTTAAGGTTGTTCCCTTGGACGCCATACCTTTCAGCACTAAGCCAGGTTTAGCCTTCTTCTTTTGAAGCAGCTTATTCGCGAGAACAGCTACTTCAGGGCCAAATCGGAAACTTTGCGATAGCGAGCACCGTCTCCCATCCATGTTTCTCAAAGCGTCGACAGCCCCCCTGAATGCGTAGATCTGTTGCGCAGAATCTCCGACAGCGATCAGATTATTTGCATGCTCCAAGCACCCCAACATGACCGCCGAGCTGTCTTGCGCCTCGTCGACAAGGACCGAGTCATATTCGTTCATACCTGGAGCACCCAAGAGGTGCCATGTTTTAAGATAAGCATCATGGCTGACCGGGATGCTGCCTTTGCTAAGAGGGGAGACCAGCTGGAACAACTGCTGAGTATCCTCGATGGCCTGCTCGATGCTAATAGCGTCGTGCAGCAGCCACTGGGCTATGTGATCGAGGCATATGTTGTCGTCAGCGGATGCGCAGAAACGCTCCATTGATGTGAGCAGCGCTCTGGCATAAGCAAACTTATCAGGAATTCCTGCACGACCATCTAGAGCAAGTGCATCGATGATGTGCTTGCTGTAAACGGATCCCGTTTTTCGATGTGCCAAGGCTTTAGAAAGTGCGCGATAGGCGGCACTATGAACGGTCCGAACCTCAACACCGCTAGAGAAGGCTTCTCTTCCTGCGGCAGCCAAAGCGGAGTTGTACGCAAGGTACAACTGTTTAGCGTGGCCTGTTTCGAACAACGCAGATGAGATTGACTGCAGAGTAGTGGTCTTTCCGCATCCTGCACCAGCCTCGATGACCAATGGCTTAGAGGAGTTCGCCGCTTCCAGAGCAGAATTCACACAGTGGATCTGCTCTTCAGTCTGTACGTGCATTTACTACTGCTGCAGTTAAGAAAGGGGAGGGGAGGGTATCAGTGGCTTAGCAACTTCTCGACATCATCACTGGACACGCCGAGTGAGCGAGCAATTTCATCGTCTGATTGACCCCAGTTGCGCATTTTTAACGCCTCATCCCTTACTTGGGAAATGTTAAGGCAGTTATCAAACGCAGACGGTTGATCTTCAACGTCCTGCAGCTGACACAGCGGGCAGGATTTTTGAGAAAGGCGAACGGGTCTAAAAAATGATATTCCGCAATGACCGCAGTAATGCTCACTCAGCTCTGCAGAACGGTAATCACGGGCAATGACCCAGGCGTCATTGATATCAAGGAGCACCGTCTCATCGACTTTACCTCCGCGAGCAGCCCCGTGTGCATCCTGGTATACATCGAATGCAGCGATAACCGCTTCAACGTCGATTTCCTCATCCGGCTTAATCGCCAGTTGACGATAACTGAGCAAGAAGATGGTTGCCTCGACAGCCGCGGCATTGCTTTTGATCAATGTCTCAGCACTGCTCAATGGGCCGCATGAGGACTCAGGCGCGTCGGAATTCTTTCGCATGTTCTCAATGATCTTTCTGGAAACCCCCGTGGAGTTTCTGACCACAACACTTCGAAAGCCTGCGCCAATCATCTTTCTCGCAAAATTGATGGTTTCCGATGATGCTGCCTGGCTCATAGCTTTCTCCCTCGCTTAGCGTTTCCGCCCAATATCCGTAATGTTTGTAAAGCATTATTTCTGTCCGCAACATCAGTACCGGCGCGAAGCTGGAACTGGATGCGTCCGCCTCGAAGGGCATCATGAACAGATTGAAAGTTTGCGTTCTGAAGCCAGCTCGCCATTTGTCGGGTGAGACCATGCCGTAGCTGTGCTTTAAGTTTGTCGCTCTTTAACTGCGCACGAATCTCTAAAAGCACACACATGACCTTGTAAAGGTCTTCGGAGCCGTTGAGCTGTGAGGTCGCAGTGTCATCAAATTTGATTGTCAGTGGGCTGACAGGACTGCTGGCCAATCCCATGTAGGTCGAATGGTCGACTTTCTTCATCCACTCTCGCTCAGCGAGAGAAAATGCAGTCAAACTCCTGAAAGAATCGGGCTGTGTTTGACTGAGAGAAGAGAGGGCCTCGAGAAGCAACTGAGATTCAAACATCAGTTCACCTTGGCTGACAAAATCTGTAGCCGCCGCCAAATAGAGAGGACTTTTCTCGCATAAACGCGGCTTGTCTCTTCTAGGTCGGGGTTCTGGGTGTTGTAGCCGCCAATGGCCAGCTCCATGTCTCCTGGCCGAGCGTCGATCGCTTCTCTAAGGATCTGCGCACCTACCTTTACATTTGTTCTGAGTTCGAACAGGTCCTCTACGCGATCGACCCGGTACCCGTTCCATCGAATGTTCACCTGCATGAGGCCCACATCGCACAGATTGGTGCGCTTGAGTTCTCTACGGAGAATCTCCTCTGCCTTTACCCGAGTCTCTGGGTAAAAAGCACCTGTGCCTTTGCAGTTGATGGCGTATTGGTGCGGCCTTACTTTGGATCCACCGGCATCAGTTCGGCTTTCCTGGAGGGCAACCGCGTAAAGCAGCAACGGATCCAAAGATTTTGGCTTACCAAACTCCTCCCACACTGTCCCGCGCAAATCAAACGCAAAGACGTTCGGTGCGGTGGAAGCTACTGCCGTGCTGAACACGATGATCCTAAGTGTTTTTCTCATAATTCCGTGGCTTTTCTTTGGTATCCCAACGCTAAAGCGCAGCGAGATACGGAAATTGGCGCCTAATTTGTGACGGAATTCTAGTTTGGGTTGTCGGGGGTTGCAATAGGTTGCCGTCGTTAACCTGCGGAATTTTCGCAGCTTGCCGTGGTCTTTTTTGGTTAAACTGTGGTTTAGGCCTACACTTCTGTAGGATTCTGAAGTTTTTTTGACGCTAACAAGTTTGCGCCTGCTAGACAGTCAAAATGATGGCGCGTTGCCATATCTTTGACTACGATGGTAGGCACCTATTTAGGGTTAGTATTCATGTAGACTAAATACGCAGAATCCTAAGGCTTTGAATGGATTCAAACACTTGAACGATGAGACCCCTTATAAATGAGTGATGTGTTACCCACGACTTTCGATAAGGAAGCCTTTGCTGCCCGGATGAAGCGTGCAATGGGCGAAAAGGGGAATTCATGGATCTGTGATCGCGTGAGCTTTTCAGATTCGACTCTTCGCTCCTACCTCAAGGGAGAGGTGGAGCCTACCCTGAGTAATTTGATGTCCTTCTGCCAAGCTACCGGGGCTAATTTCACCTGGTTGGTAACGGGTGACGAATCCGCGACAGCAAATGAGAAAGAAGCCCAGCTCGTTTCACTGACTGAAGATGAGCTCGCTTATCAGTTGGGGTACATCCGCAAAAAGCCAGTCGGACACGAAACAGCAACTAAATTTGTTCTCACCCAAGACCGCAGCTATTTTGCCTTGGGTGGAAGGGATCCAGATCTTTGTAGGTTGCTGACAATCACGTCAGATACGAACGCCCCGAAGCTCAAACCGGGGGACCACTGTTTAGTGGATATTCGTAAACAGCCTTTGACTCAAGGTTATTTTCTTCTGGCGGTTCAGGGATCGGCAATCATTAGGGTTGTTTCCCCTACGGTCCGCGGATATATGGCCATGCCCGTGAACTCGACTTACCCAGGATTCACATTGACTGTGGACGCTGAGTTTTATCCAACCGACCCAGGAGTAAGCATTATCGGGCGGCTGTTCAACCATTTCGAAGTCACCCCCCTGTAACGCTAAAAGCAGAGCTAGCAGGTTGAAGACTGAAACCGCGGGGATCTTGGGCCCAGCGGTTGAAGTCTTTTCCGGTCAGTAGCTGCTGGAGTTGGGCCTTCTCATGATTGATGGCTTTGAGAATTCTGGCGATTCGGGACCTGGCCTTTCTTCCAGCCTCAGGGCTTTCTGGGTAATGCAGATCTTGAAGCGCTGTTGATAGCTCAACATCTACCTGCGCAGCTGAGACTGAGAGAAGCCTGGGAAGGACAGGTCCTAGCTCAAAATGCATGTAATTTATTGCCGACCATTTTTCGGCCTCCCATTCGTCTAGTGGTAGACGCGAGAAGTAGTGGCTAGCGTTGCTTGAGATCCGATATTGCGGCTCTACTTTTCCAACATACCGTCTAGCGAGTTCGAAACACTCAAAAACCAGCTCGTCTGGTATAGCAACCACTCGGCCAGCGTACGCAAAAGCAGCCCCCTCTATGATTGATTCGGGGTTGCTTGAAAATACTTTTGCGTTCAGCTCGTTGCCAATACCATCTGAAAGCCTTAACGATGCAGGTAAGCCGCTTGTGTCCGGTTTTGCCATCCCAGCTATCCTTCCAATGAGTACGCCCTCCCAGCCCGCTTGTAGGCCGCTGTAGCACGCAAGCACCTCTGTACGATCGATGTATCTTTCTGGCATCTGTAATGCAGTAATTGTGTTCACTCAATTACCCCCGTTTTCTTAAATCTCTTTCTACCCCGATCTAAAAAAACACAAGGCCCCTACAGGGGCCTTGTGATCATGACATCGTTGCATTGATGCTACTGGGCAATTGCCTTCGAGCTCGTTGAGGTTCCAACTGAGGGGCCGTTTGCTGAGGTGGGGGAGCCGAATAGGGATCCTTCTCAGTTGGCGATGTAATTGGTGGGCCTGCTGGAGCTGGTGTGACCTCTGGAGTAGCTGCGACCACTTTTTCGATGGTCCCAGACTGGATCGCAGATGCCCCAGCGAGGTTCGACATTTGACCCTGCCCTCTCATCAAAAATATGGCGGCTGTAGCCAAGGCTCTCACGCGCTCCGCTCTGCTTCGAGGGGAGAGGTGCTCCAGTTCGGCCAGTAATTCAGGAGAGGACTCATCAACGATGACTTGCGTTTTGATGGAGGGCATTTATCAGGCTGCCTTATCTACGCCATACCAGAAAAATCCGGTGGCATTGGACGTTACAGGGCTGTCGGAAATGATCGGTTGTGTCTTCGGATAGACTTCTTTAGCTGCGTCCATATAAAACTTCCCGCCGCCGCCGCCGCCGACCAGAAAATCCAGCTCCTTGCCTGCTAAAAACCTCATATCACGTCTTACTTCTTCAAGCGCTGCCGGTGCAATTCTCGCAGCTGCTCGCTGCAAGTACACCTCAAGCTCCACCACTTTTCCGAAGAGACGGATAGTCGTTTTGCCCTGCTGCAGGGCAATTTCAAGCTTTTCGGTACCGGGGCTTCCTCCCAGATCTTTGATGATCTCTTCATTGACCGCATCAAGCATCACGCTCATCGCTTTCAACGAGCTGTTTGAAGAGCTTTCAACCAGTTCACCGTTTACAAACAGAACCCAGTCCAAGCTAAAGAACCCAGGATCGAGCACTAGAACGCTCGATTCGTCAAAGGCAGCTCCATCTTCGTGGTAGGAAAAGACGTCTACGAAGGTACCCACCGGCTGAGCCAGCACGATGACCTCTTTTACGGTGATTTTGCGAGCTGCCGCGACCTGATGCTCCCCTTTGAGTCGAGCGATCAAAGCCTCACGCATCGCCCGGTTCCGATTGTGAGATACCGGTAGCCCAGTCACCAAAACATCGATGATGTCACCTTCCTGGCAAGCCTCAATGAGAGAGGCGTGGAATAGGGCTTTGTAAACATCACTTGAGGTGAAATCTTCATGCAATTGCCGCTGCATACCGCTGGATCTACCCGGATCAATGCAAGCAACCCAGGGCTGCCCATCGACCAATACACGATATTCACCTTCTCGCCGAGCCGACCCATCTTCGTAACCAGTAGGCATCTGAGTAATTGGCGCTGCCTGCGCGGGTTTGACGACGACAGTAGGTTCAGCTCCACCTTTGAAACCGTAGGCGAGCTTGAGGTTGCTGTACCCGATGTCGAGACCAACTACCAGTTTTCCTGTTTCAACGGCTTTTGCCATTTCCCAATTCCTCACCATTAATCAATTCAGTCAAATTTCAGTCGTTCAGCAGAACGACAAACCGCAACGCACGGCATGAGATTTGGTATCTCAGTGATTCGTGAGGCATTAGTCGTTCACGAGAACGACTAAACCCTCCAAACCCACCAATCACGGCTTTGTCGTCCCCGCGAAATACTGGAGTGCGTCTTGAGTCGATTTGATCTTGGCATGCCTGAAAATAATGCAAGTCGATGATCAACCCCCTGGTTGGGGGTCGTTAGGGGCTGTCCATGATGAGGTGATGTGGTGCTATTAGCTTTCGAAAGGTTGCTTGCTGATTATTCGTAAAACCAGCTGAATTTAAGAAGTGAAAAAACCATATTCGTAAATTCACATGCGTTTGCAGATGATTAGCAACGCTTGATAGATGACCAAAAACATAGGATTTGCGGGGGGTTGAGGCTGGTTTTCACCTCGATTTCTCACATTAGCAAAACATGAAAGAAATGCGGATAGATAGAATAGAAAAAAACTCGGGCTATTTATACTCAGCTACCCAGGTGTTGAACACTTCTAAGGAGGCCCTTGATGCCTTGTTTGAATTGGCGTTGAGCCTCAAGGAGGAACACTGGCAACGACTCGATTCAACCCAAGAGTTAAAGACCCATACCTGTAGGGTGTTCCGGAGCACTTCAGGTACTCCAACCATCACTTGGTCAAAGGTACGTTGGCGTCAGGCGTCCGCGCCTGGTAAGTCGAGGAGCTGGCAATTGTTTGCGGTGTCGAAAGGCGCGGGCGATACCTTCACCCGAAAATCTATGGGTCCTATGTCGGCACGCCAGGAGGAGCTGTTTCACATTTACGAGCCGAAATTTGCGGCTATTCGAACCGCAATCAAAAAACATCGCGCAGCTATTGTCGAAACCCAACGGGCTCTTGCGGCAATGCGTAAGGAGTTTCTAGATTCGCAGATGTGAGCTTGCATTGGTGGAGCCTCCGGTAAAGTCGTTGGACTATCCAGCAAGAGGGCACGGACATGCGCGAGCATCGATTTACCGATGAGGAATTGGACGTATGGGGAGATCTGTTCACCGAGGTAAAAAGGTTGGGCGCTGATCACGAACTGAGGTTTTCACAGTTCATCCTGACACCGTGGAACTATCTGCCGACTCAGAGTCACGAACACTGTTCGGACTTTGCCCTGCAACAACATCGACTTTCAGCTCTAAGCACTGAGCCTGATAACAGCAGGACTAGCGCGAGTGGTCCGCGGCGGCTTCGCCTGGTGCCATCACGTTAAGGAGAGGAAGGCCCGAAGGGCCTATGGCCAGGGAAAGGCTCACACCGCAAATCTCCCAAGCTCCTATGGCTAGGGAAAGGCTTTCAATGAAGATCTTCCGAGCGCGAATGGTTAGGGAAAGGCAGACGCCTCGGATCGATCGAAAAATGGCCGGGGAAGGGCTACCCGCTGTACCGAGGAAATGGTCAGGAAGCTTCAGTAGCAAGGAGGGATGCTGTGCCAATCTGAGGTTGCACGCATAGACATGTGTTCAGCCTTTGCGGTCCACTTGTTCTCACCAGTTGCGCGTCCTAGACGAACGCTGCGCCTTCCAAATTTTCTATTGATGGCGTCATACACTGACATCACAGCTTCAGCCTTATCGTTCAGGTTAAACGCTGAAAAAAGGTCCGTCTGTATTCCCTGCTTGGCCTCTAGTTCAAGAAGAACGACCCCAGCTTTTGTGAAGGCAACGCGCTCATTGAAGATCGACGCCAGTGCAAGGGCAACCATGCGTGTGATTTCACGAGTGTCATCCGTAGGCCGGATTAGCTTGATGGTTTTAGATCGACTGTAGGGAGTCGCGTGCGCCGAAAACGGGTTCGAACGTGCATAAACTTGGATCACTGAGGTAACAGAACCTTGAGCGCGCAATTTGTTGGTAGCCCTATCTGCAAATTCAGCTGCTGCTTCGGTCAGCTCGTGGAGTGTTGTGACAGGTCGACCGAACGATCGACCACAAGAAATCGCCTGTTTATCTGTTCCGTCTTCCCAGGGATGTATGAGGCGGTGTCCCTGCAGTTCCGCATGGGTTCTCTGGACCGTGATCGGGAAATGCTCACGAATTAGGGTTCTATCGACATACAGCATGTCAGCCACGGACGTTACGCCGAGGCTGGATAGCTTCGAAGCAATTTTGTTTCCGATTCCCCAAATTTCAGACACGTCGATCTCTGACAGCAACTCAGCATGGTCGAACGCGCTTACGATGCGAAAGACCCCGGTGTCAGTGAATTTCTTTGCGATGTGATTGCTGAGCTTGGCGAGTGTTGCGTTAGGACCAACACCTACGCCAGATGGCATGCCGGTCCATTTCAAGACCCGTGAGCGAAGTAACGCTGCGGTTTCCAAGGGAGGCGCTGGCATTCCTTGGAGGTCACAAAACACTTCGTCAATGCTGTACTGGTAGAGCCGAGGGACGAGTGTTGACACTGTTTGCACGAAACGACGACTCATCGAGCCGTAAAGCTCGTAGTTGCTGGAACGGACCTCGATACCTTCTTGCCATATCAATTTTTTGAGTTTGAACGCCGGTTCTCCCATGGAGATACCCAGCGCCTTTGCAGCTGGAGATCGAGATATCACCGTACCGTCGTTATTGGACAATATGATCACCGGTAATCCCTGAAGGTGAGGGGACACAGCGGCTTCAGCGGCAAAGTAAAAGTTGTTCAGGTCAATGAGGGCGATTTCTCCCCATGCGTTTGTGGTCATGGCGCGTCCAGGTGGCAATGCGCTGTCCATGTGACGACTCCCCATATCTCCAATTGGTCCCTGTCTTCGACAACGATTGATGGATAGTCGGGGTTTTCAGCTTGAAGGATGATGCGATTACTTTGGCGATCGATCACTAAGCGTTTGCACACGAAATCTCCCTGGTACACAGCAATCACGATGTTGTTGTTTTTGGCTGACCTTGATTTGTCGACAACGACTATGTCTCCGGCGTTGATGTTGACATCACGCATGCTGTTGCCCGCCGCTCTCAGCATGAATGTCGCAGGAGGATTGAGGATTATCAGCTCATCGAGCGACAGTTCTGCGAGAACGTAGTCTTCCGCTGGAGACGGAAATCCGCAGTGAATAAGCCCGAAGTAGGGCACCACAATTTTCGTGTGCGATGACCGAAATGCTCGTCCGATTAGGCTGAGTGCGCGCATAGAGGATACCTGTATAAACATACAGCGTATTATGTGCCGTCGCCTATTCGCGTCAAGGCGGAATGCCAAACGGTCGTGACTGGATGCAAAACGACGTAGAGAGGGTGCTGGGATTTACCAGTGAGAAATGGTGGCGTGAAAAAAACCCCTCAGGCCGGGAGCTTGAAGGGCGGGGAGAGCAGGGATGGAAAGTCTCGAACAGTGCTGATCTTGCCTGTTAGGGGGCGTCGTATCCGTAGAAAGCTCCCGTTGAGTCGAACTGGCCGACCATGGGCTGACCGGTTGCAGGATTGAATGGATCCGCATGGCGCGATGCGGATGCGGCTGGCTGGACTGCGGCAGGGTGAGGGTTGACCAGGTTGAAGAGCAAGTTGCAGATAACGATCCAGAAATTTTGCATTTCAGTTCCTCCTGTATATGCCTTCATTTTCCCATGCCAGGGATTAATGCAACTGACATTGGCCGATCGATTTCATCGCTTCGGCTAGTCAGATGGGTCATCAGAAGATTGTTTCGCGTCTCGCGTTGTGAAACAGCGAACTGCCTTCACCAGCACGGCGATGGCGTAAACGGTGAGCGTCGTAGTGAACACCAGCGTCAAGACGGAAACCGTACTGTACAAAGCGAACGATAGTGAGGAAACCAGCCAGCTGCCGACACCAACGATCAGAGGTTGGATCTTGTTGGTTAACGCGTTTGAAGCACCGATGCCCGTGACATCAGAAAAAACTCCGATGGAAATAATTCCGAAGAGGGTGGTGGTGAGAAGGGCCACTGCACCGCGGAGACCAATTTGAATGTCGGCCCAACTTGGAATTGCGTGTAGCGCAACACATGCAGCAAAGCACACGGTGAGGGCGCCGGTCACACCGGAAAGAACTCCTACTGAGGCCATGGTCAGCGTATTGAGGACCGCGTCTAAAACAAACAGCCCGATACCTGCCCCATTTCCTTCACCGTCATAGATGGACAGTGGCACTGCAGACTTCGCTGAGGCGTGCGCCAGGCAGAGCGTGACGATGACAGTGCCGCTGATCAATGGTGCAACGCCTTGAACGAATAGACCGAGGTTCGCGCGGATCGACCTTGGTCTGTAGCGAAAATTCACGTAACCGAGTGTGCCGGTGGAACGGTCTGGTCGGTAAAACACCACTTTCGTGGGTTTGAGTCCGAAGATCCAGCAAGCTAAAAGGTGTGAAGCCTCGTGAATTGGGACGCCGATGGCTCCAGTCCAAACAAATATCGACCAAGCCTTTTTCGTCATCAGGGAAAAAACAACGGTCCAGGCACGAATTACTAGGATGGGCGCGAGGTAAAGGATGCTTATCAGCAGGCAAGCTTGTTGGAACTCAGAGGGGATAGTCATGAGGTACCGGTATGGCGACCGGCCTGTCCAAAACTGATTGCCGGTAGGAGTTGAGAATTGTCGTGGTGTTCGAAAAGGATTATGAGGTTGAGGAGAGAGCTGTCGGGAGTCTATTCGCCCCTTCAAACGAGCTTGATTCGACTCTGATGTGCCCTTTTTAAATCTTTCTTCTTGTTTATCCTTGTTTTTAAGAGGCTGCAAGCCACGTAAATCAAGGGCTCCAGGGTAGGTATCGACTAATTAAATCGGGCGTAACGACTACCGATTCAGGGTGCTTCGACTACCGATTTCGGCCAAGACGACTAAGCATTTCGGCTGTTATCCACAGGGGCAGTTTGGGCCTTATCGACTATAGATTCCGGCCGGCAACGACTACCAATTCCGGCTTCTATCGACTCTATTTTCCGGGTGGGCGTCTGTATACGAACAATCTTTGATCAACTCAGCACTCATTTAGCGCTCACGGTCAGAATTTGTCTAGGTTTCAGCGGGTTGCGTGGAGTTTCTTTGGGTTGTCGGGGGGTTGGATCACTCTTACGACTAAAAAAACCGGGTTCTGTGTGCCCGAGTAGGGGCCTGGATCTAGGCCAATGTCAGGTATCGACTACCGATTCCGGCCTGAATCAGTCCCCCAAAACACTATCGACTAAGGATTCCGGTAGCGAGCCAGAAGCGCGAGACCCTGTATTTACAGGGCGCAGGGGCCCCCTTTGAGGATCGACTATAAATTCCGGCTGTTCGCAAAGGACCCGCAGCTCTTGCGACTAAGAATTCCGGGTCTGCCGTCCTGATAGAACATTCTTCAGCATCAACTAAAAAAACCGGGCGACTGACGACTAAGGATTTCGGGTCGGTTCGACTACCAATTCCGGGCAAGCCATCGACTAAGGATTCCGGGGTCTAAAAATAAATTGAATCGACTATTTCCCTTTTCTCTCGTAGTCGATTACATTCGACTAAACAAGTTTTGGTATTTAGTCGATGAACGATATCGTCGTGGTTCACCCACAAACCAGTCATAAGGTCACAAAGGCCAATGACCTGGTGTCGGCGTCGTACAAGCTCACGTTGCAGGAGCAGCGGTTGTTGCTCATCACGATCGGCCAGATAGACTCGCGTAAGCCGATCCATAAGCCAATCACTGTTCGGGCGACGGATTTTGCCGAGGTTTACAACATACCGCTCAAACAAGCCTACGAGGCAATGATTGACGCCTGCAACACGTTGTACGACCGCGACATCAAGACCAAAGAGAGCAAATCCAAGACGGTGCGTTTTCGCTGGGTGGATCGCGTTGAATACGAGAAGGGTGAAGGCTGCGCAACGCTTCACTTTACGGTTCACGTTCTTCCTTACCTCAGCATGCTGAACAAACACTTCACGACTTATGAGTTGAGGCGTGTAGCTCACCTGAACAGCATTCACTCGATCCGTATGTTCGAGCTGTTTATGCAGTTCCGTGAGACCGGTTGGTACACGATCGAAGTCGATGCATTCCGGGAAATGTTGGAGCTAGGTGACAGCTACGCCAGGTTCAACAACCTACGCCAGAAAGTCATCGACCCGTCGATCAAGGAACTGAAAGCCAAGAGTAATCTTGATATCACCTACGAAACTCACACCGAGGGTCGCACCGTGAAGCGTCTGACATTCCGGTTTAAGGAAAGCGACCAGATGCGCCTGGATCTCTCCGAGCCGCTTGAACCGCTCGAAGCACTGGCCGCGGTGGGTTGAATTCACATTCAACCTGGTTGGGAATAAAAAGATTGCGCCCTTAGCTGCACCGCATCAATCAGCCATGGAGTAGGTCGAGTGGATGTCAGGTTTTTTCTTGAGCAACGAACCGCTTTCATCCGGCATTACTTCGACGAGGCCACAGCGCCATTTCTCGAGACAATCCGGAAAATCAATGCGGAAGAAGCTCCGTTCGAGCCTCCATACTTCGACCCAGACACGATGGATGGTGAACCCGCGTTTCTTCAAGAGTGGCTCCAAGCACAGACTGGCTTAGAGGTAGTCGGCCAGACGTGCGTCTCGATGCTCTCCGAGAGCTTAAAAGTTTTCTTTCTTACGCTGGAGCGAAACTCGGGGTTGGACTGCGAAGCTGAGTGCGGCACCAAAGCCTTCAAAAAGGGCTTCATCGGTGGGTACCGCACGTGCTTCGCGAAGCACGGTGTCGACTGGACAAACTGTCCCGTGGATTTCGCCGTCCTGGAGCAGCTGGTGCTGGCCAGAAATGCCAGCCAGCACGTCAATCACATCACCGATACAAGAGCCAGCCATAGCACTGGGGTTATCAACAAATACCCTAGCCCACTGTTCATTAGTGACCATGAGAAAACGCTGATGCAGAACGGCGCAGGTGGCTTGCTCATCGATCCGACAATCCACGTGACGCGCCCGGACTTGCATCTGGCGATCGGCGAAGTCGAAAAGCTCGCTGTCTGGTTAGAACAATGACGCAGGAATTGTGTCCGGAGACGGACGCTTCAGAGAGTTGCTTTTTTATCTCTTGTGCCAACATGGAATGTGCGTAGCACTCAGCAATAGTCACCTTTGAGAACGGAAAATCATGACGATCATTGAACAGCTTGCAGCAAAAGGGTTTGAGTTGGTAACGGGCCATCGGCGCTTGGTTGCCGCGTTGGAAACTGGGGCCTCAGTGCAGGCGGTTGATCAGGCGGGTGTTCACCGTACGCTGCAGGTCGTCAAAGGTGAACTGGTGGTGTCTCCGGTTTTGCAACAAAAAGCGGCGATGAGTGTGAGCCAACCGTTCTATGCCCCAAAGATCAATGTCAGGGGCCACTAACGGAGTATTTGACTAAGCCAGGGTGGGGCGCGTGCGACGACAGCCGCGGTCAGACCATCGTTTTATAAGCTCAAGAGTTAGCTATGACAGATGACGACCTGATCGACCGCCTGCTGTATACCGGTGAAGGAACCACACTCGATTACAAGCGGGAAGGGTACGTTACCGATGGGGCTGATGACGTTAAGAAGAGTGAGTTGCTCAAAGATATCCTGGCTTTCAGCAATACCTGGCGAACGGAGCCCGCTTACATCCTCATCGGCTTTGATGAGAGTGAGCAGGAGTTCTACCCTGTCACTCGGCACCCAGATGACTCGAGACTGCAGCAGTTCATCAACGGAAAGACGAACAAACACGTAGTGTTCTCTTACCGGGCAGTCACCTACAAAAATCAGGCGCTGGGGCTCTACACCATTGAGGTCCAGGAGCGCCCGATCTACGCGAAGAAGAAATATGGGATTGTTGAAAAGGACGTCGTGTATGTCCGTTACGGCTCCTCGACCGCGATCGCTGATCCAACGCAGATAGCGAAGATGGGCGCATTGGAAGCCATCAAAGGTTCGACAGGTGAACCACTGTTGTCCGTTGAGCTATTCAGCCTTGAAGACCAGAAATCGCTCAACAGCGGTATCAGCTTCGCATACACACACCTGACTATCGATGAGTACCCGGACTATACCGAGGGGACGCATGGGTATCTCAAGTTGAACGACAGGCTGGTGAATCGAAATTACTACCGGGACATGGCTCTCTACCAGCAGGAGCAGGCTGAGTCATTTGGGTTCAGAATGAATCTGGTGAACCGAGGAACCGCTTCAGCAAACAGTGTGAGGGTACACCTGTGCTTTGAACCACCTGGCGCACTGCGTGTTAAAGCTGAACTTGAGGATGTTCCCAGTACAGATTTTGTGCCGAAAATTACCAGCCTCGCTACGCTGCTCAAACCTCCGTTCGACGAGCACATCGAACCTGATAGGCTCACCGCCGTTTTCAGCTTTGGAAAGATTCACGCTGGAGAGTCATCCCCCAGTGGCGACATATTTCTGATCACTCCCCCCTCCGAGCTCACTTCAATCCAAGTACGCATTCACGCTGACGAACTCCGCGCGCCGATCGTCCTTAGCGTTCCGACCACAATTCAGGCCACAGAGCGGACCCTGGGAACTGAGGAGTAGTTGTAATGCTGGGGTAGGCTCTTCAAGGGGGAGATGAGACTGGGCGGGTCTCGGTGTGTGGTCTGGTGCCCAAAGCCCGCAGCGCGGCGGGCTGATTACGAGAGATCAATTCGTTGCCTGGGTAGCTTGCAATCGCTTTTGGTGCTTGTCCAAGGCATCCAAGAAACTTGCGCGTGGGAGCGATGGTGAAATTTCGGCGTTAGTTTTAGTCCAGTCTTCGTAACTTGGGCATGTGGAATTGCCAATGCAGTCTGGAGACTCACGGATGTACTGGCATCGATGCAGAGCTGCGTTGTCTGGGGTTTCTTTAGACGGATCACCTTTAACGCTTGTTGAGTCTGGGGGCAGAGGAAAAACTGCATCACAATAGCCTGCGAGAATTGTCGCACCCATCTGTCGAACCAGCTTTTGATTTGGCGCGTCTACGGATCCATCAGCAATGACGTTTTGAGGATTTACCTCAGCAGCCATTAACGATGCGCAGATGGCCATCGTGCCTATCAGAGTTGAAATAATTCTTAGCTGTACCATGGTTTTCCTACTCCAGTCGGGGCAGGTTATCGGCCCCGCGATTCTCGGCCCGGTACTGCTTCCAGCCGACCAGCACCACCCGCGCAGCAACTTTGCCGACAGTGCCAGTGAACAGGGCAGCGCTCACCCAGGCTGCAATGCCAAAACCCCAGACCATGTACGATAGATACCAATTGCGCAGTGCCTCAGGAGGTAGCCCGGAAGCCTCACCGATGATCTTGATGACGAACTCGGAAACTGGCACAAGCGGATTGCCAACGTCGTCCATGATGAACCGTATCGCCTGCCAACCAATCGCGATCATCGCGACTATGCTGGCTACGCGTAAGGCTTTTGCCGCTGTTGCCCTTCGCATTGTCTTATCTCTCATGAGGAACGAATGTGGCCTTGCTCTACTGCCTCGGCCCCATGTTTGACGGCGGGGCTTGGGTGCGCCTGGTGCGTTTCCTGTCACTTGCGGAGTTTGAAGCTGGAAGCTTCCGCCGCTTCAAGTTCCGCCGTTGGTATGCCTACGCGCATGTACGCCGCCATATCGCCCATCTGCTCGACGATGGCGGCTTCGCTTGCTTCGTGCGCGGCGCTGATCTTGGCTTTCATTCTCAGGCACAAACCGCAATCGACGTGCGACCAGTTGCTGGTGCTGTTGCTGGCTTCCCCGAGCCAAGTGCCGCATGGCGCCTGCTCGGCTTCATCGTCGTCAGGGTAGGG
Source organism: Pseudomonas sp. RIT-PI-o (assembly GCF_001297215.1). Taxonomy (NCBI): domain Bacteria; kingdom Pseudomonadati; phylum Pseudomonadota; class Gammaproteobacteria; order Pseudomonadales; family Pseudomonadaceae; genus Pseudomonas; species Pseudomonas sp. RIT-PI-o. The sequence continues at coordinate 49,704 of NZ_LHPA01000022.1, forward strand.
ATCAAAGTGCGTGGCCATCGTCGATTTCCTACTCAAACCGTTAGGGCTTCGTTCAGCGAATCAACCACATCGTTGATGCTGTCCGGGTCGCGTTGAAAGTTGTTGAGAATATCCAGCGCGCCACATTCCGTCGCCGCATTCAATGCAGCGGAAAGGACTTCGAGCGCCTGTTTTTGAACCTGAGTCATAAAGCGTTTTCCTAGATCACTTGTCGGGTGTGGTCGCGGTTACGAAATCCGGCAGACTTACACCGGCATCGCGCAGTTGGGCGTCGGCAGCCAGCAGCATCTGGCAGGCCGGGCACTCATCGTCACGAACCATGGCACCCTCCAGAATGTCAGGGCACAAGCCGTTGTTGACATGGGTGAGCTGCCCCGTGGCGACCGCATAAAGGCCTTCGAGGGCTTTGAGAGAAATAGAGGCGTGTTCAGTCATTGTCTTCAGTCCTTAGATGAATCGGGCGCCACTTCGGCGCCCCTATACGTCGTTTGTCCAGAGGTCTAGCGGCTGGGCTTGTGGTGTTACAGGTCCTGCATCAGCTCATTGGTTGACCGATCATACTAACTGTTCGCAGAATTTCCCCCGACGCTTCGGCACCGACCATCGGTGAGCCCTGAAAACCCAGCACGCCGAGGCGGTGGTCATCTGGAGTAGTTCAACTGGTCGATGAATTGAGTTACGGATTCAATGGTCGGATCAGCAAGAGGGTGACCGGTAAGAAAATGAAAGCCTTCCACCTCTTCGTCCCATACCGACAGCTCGTCACCATCGAACGACCAACGTTCACCAGCATGCGAAATTTCAACATATCCGAAGGAAAGCAACCATTTCACTACAACCGCCGTGACATCAGGCTGCTCAGTAGCCAATAGGCCAGCTACAAGGCTGTCTTCGTCGAAGGCGCACAACAGTTCATCCCAGAAAACACCGTCCCATTGCTCCCCTTCATCATCGTGCAGCAAGGCAACTTGCTCAGCTGCCTGCTTGGCCAAATTCATCAGACTGGCATACCCGACCGCAGCAATCGTCCGATCCAAACGTTCTGCATTGGCCTCCATGTAGCGAATAAGGGCGTGAAAAAGCGCACCAACGTCTTCTTCGTCTACGCTGCGTTCGTTCTTGTGAATCATGGCTGTTTCCTTGACTAAGGGATGGTCGATGAAGACAGGTGGAGATGGTGGCGCTGCGCCAAACGCAGTACTAAACAATTTCTCGCATCATCAATTTGACGGAATCATCCCATGACAAGAAAGAATGCAAGCCCGAAGGCCTGCCGAAGCCCGCGCAGGGCGGGCAGAAGGGCAGCGACTTTTCCTATGTCGCTTCGGGGGCTGGTTTGAGTTGCAACATGCTGCACGCTGACAGGTACAAAGCGTCGCTCACAGCAGCAGTGTGCGTTCCCTTCGTAGGAAACGGGAACTGGGCGAACTTCCCCCCGTTAAAAGTTATGTGGATAACGCGCTGTGACCCGGCGCCGATCCGACTGCCTTTCACTGTTTCCACTGGAAACGTCGGGTGGTACTCCTTCAGCCTTGCCATGAGGTTCCTGGCAAAAAAAGCATCGCTATGGGTGGTCATGGTCGCTTCTTTTCCTATTCTCCGTCAGGGTCAACAGCAACCCACGTTTTCGCACCGTTGTAGTCGTCGCCGCCTTCTGCTTTGAAGATCAATCCGGCCTTGTCCACGGCGTAGGCGCCTGGGCGCTCGCTTTCGGGATCGCGCAGTTCGTTCTTCCAGCCGTACACCTCGCCTTCCCACACCAGCACGACACCGCCAAGGTGCTCCTGATTACTAGCACGCCACTTTGTGGCGGTTGCGCGTAGCGCCTCGATCAGCTGCGTCATGGGCAGATTCATCCTCGATTACTCGGCTTTAGCGGCGCTAAGGATCTTGGTAGCGGTCTGCTGTGCATCCATACCTTTTCCCCACGACTGCTGCATGTAGAACGGTTGCGCCTCAACGATGCCCGAGGCGTCGGAATGACTGATAGCCATAGCCTCGGCTACCGCCTCGGTCACTTCGGCTTCCCATTCGTAATACTTCATTGCTGTTTCCTATCACGCGCAAGCTGATTTCAAAGTTGATGGCGGAAAAATAGTGTCTTGCTCTGCCAGCTCGGGCAGGGTGAACGAATTACTTGGTTTGAACATTGCTCGGTCTATTATTTGGCTCGTAGCTGCATTGGTAGAGCGGTCTGGTCTGACGTTTGATTTCCATCTGAGGGCGTGGCCATCGCTGGCAATCGGTACTCCAGACCGCTCTCCAATGTAGCCCCGAAGACTGCAGGATCGCTGGCGCGAAGTGTAGCCTTTCTTGGAGTCTTGCCCCGCCTTTACGGCAGGGCGTTTAGATTTTCTCGCATGCGTGAGGGTGACTTGTCACCACTTCACGCCATCCCAACCGCCTTATTGAGTGCGGTGTTAAACAGCTCGGTAACATCCGTCCCGTCTTTGAGTGTCACAACAAACCCACTCTTCCCGGATTTCAACAAAACCTGAATACCGGTGACATTGCAGGTAACCGACTCGGGCAATGGCTCATCATCATCAAGAACCCCGCAGTGGGCGGCGCAGATGAGGTTCACCAACTGACCACGATACAAGCCATCCAAAATGGTGAAGCCGCCAACAGGAGCAACGGGGGCCACCTTGTTTGTAGTCAGGTCATAAAGCTCACCGTCGCTGGTGAACCAAACGCGATATACGACGCCTTTGTCGATTAGAGAATGGAGGCAATTGCGAACCTTCAGCCCGTCATTTGACTTGGTGACGTTCAGGGCGCGCACCGCTGGGACGATTCCTGTTCTCCACTCGCCTTTGCCAGTTGAGATAGCTTCAAGGATTGCTCGAGTGATTAGCTGGTTGCGTTGGGCAGTGTTCATCCGGGCTGCTGGCTGTACAAGCTGATTGTCTGCCGAGGTCTTAGGTAATTGGGTGGTCATTGGTCATTCCTTCTTGTTTGGCTGCTTTGGCCTGAGCTGCTGTTGCAGGCCACGACCATCGCAATCCTCCCACGATAAGAAATAATGCAAGACAGGAGATTCTTCTTGGGGCGAGGTGCCGTCCGGCCCCCGATGTCAGGATCGGACAGTGGATTCTTACGCGCGCCGAAAGGTCACGGAAATTTGATTGACTCGCTCCCTATTTACCGGTTGAATTCAAATCGGTTCCGTAATGTCACCACCCCGTGCAATGGGAAAGGCGGAAGGCTACTCGTAGTCACGGATGCACGCCGACAAGGCCCGCCTAGCGCGGGCCTTTCTGTTTCTAAAGAAAGTTAAATTCACCTGGTCGGGAATAAAAAGCTCTCAATTCGCTAGACGGCACAGCACTTTCATATGCGGAAAGTCGTGGCGTTTACTCGTCATCGTCGAAGTTGTAGCTGCCTGGTGCGAGGTTTTCGAATCGGGTGTATTTGCCGATGAACGCCAAGCGAATAAAACCGATTGGGCCGTTCCGCTGTTTGCCGATAATGATTTCGGCAATGCCTTTGTGTTCGGTCTCTGGGTGATACACCTCGTCCCGATACACGAACATGATGACGTCGGCGTCCTGCTCGATCGCTCCGGACTCCCGCAGGTCGGAGTTCACCGGGCGTTTGTTGGGACGTTGTTCCAAGGAACGGTTGAGCTGCGACAGAGCCACCACCGGGCAGTTGAATTCCTTGGCCAGCGCCTTCAACGATCGGGAGATCTCGGAAATCTCGTTGGTCCGGCTGTCGCCACTGGAGCCTGGGATCTGCATCAGCTGCAGGTAGTCGATCATGATCAGACCAATCTCACCGTGTTCGCGCACCAGACGCCGAGTCCGCGCACGCATTTCCGAGGGACTGATACCCGCTGTGTCGTCGATGAACAGCTTGCGATTGTTAAGCAGGTTGACCGCCGAGGTCAGGCGCGGCCAATCATCGTCTTCCAGTTGCCCGGAACGCACCTTGGTCTGGTCTATACGGCCCAGCGACGAGAGCATACGCATGATCAGCGATTCACCGGGCATCTCCAGCGAGTAAACGAGAACGGCTTTCTCACTTCGCAGCACGGCATTTTCCACCAGATTCATCGCGAATGTGGTTTTGCCCATGGACGGGCGGCCAGCAACGATAATGAGGTCAGCAGGTTGCAGGCCGCTGGTTTTCTCATCTAGGTCGGTGTAACCCGTGGATAGGCCGGTGATTGCATTGTCCGTGTTGAACAGGGTGTCGATGCGATCAATGGCTTTGGCCAGCAAGTCGTTAACACCCACTGGGCCACCAGTCTTAGGTCGGGCCTCAGCTATCTGGAAGATCTGCCGTTCGGCTTCGTCGAGGATCTCCTCCGCGGTACGGCCTTCCGGGTTGAACGCACTGTCGGCAATCTCAGTGCTGATGCCGATCAGTTGACGCAGAGTCGCCCGCTCACGAACGATCTGAGCATAAGCCTTGATGTTGGCGACGGAGGGCGTATTTTTCGCCAGCTCGCCCAAGTACCCAAGTCCGCCGACCTGCGAGGTCTGACCTTCTTTGTCCAACTGTTCGGCAAGGGTCACCACGTCGATCGGTGAATTCTGATCGGCAAGTTTGGCGATCGCACGGAAGATCAAACGGTGATCATGACGGTAGAAATCGCCGTCGGAGACTTGATCGAGCACGCGTTCCCAAGCGTTGTTGTCCAGCATCAGACCACCGAGTACGGCCTGTTCGGCTTCAATGGAATGCGGTGGCACCTTAAGCGCGGCGGTTTGTAGATCGTATTGCTCGGGAGCGGTGATTTCGTTCATAGACTCGGGCTCAATGGGTTGGAAACAGACCTTGGGCAAGCGACCTCTTAGAAGACGCGGCAGGAACTACTGACATCGGTAAAGCTATTTCTTGGGGCGTCTGGCACCTCTTCGGATTCCAGAGACTGGGTTCATAACTCTTACCAATTTGTTTTGGGTGGCCAGTTCTGACGCTACCATTCGGCCTAGGCGCGGATGTTCATCTATGACCTCCACCATGCCCAGTTCAAGGTCGGTAAAGTCATGAGTGCCTGGGAGCAGAGTCTCAAAACGGGTAAACCGGTCGATAAACTTCAACCTGCAGAATCCCGTTGGACCGTCTCGGTTCTTGCCGATGATAATTTCCGCGGTGCCTTTGAATTTGGTTTCCGGTTGGTAAACCTCATCCCGGTACACAAACATGATGACATCGGCGTCTTGTTCAATCGCACCTGACTCACGAAGGTCGGAAGCAACGGGGCGTTTATCAGGACGTTGTTCTAGTGAGCGATTCAGTTGGGAAAGTGCTACCACTGGGCAGTTGAATTCCTTGGCCAGCGCTTTCAGCGATCGGGAAATCTCGGAAATTTCATTCGTGCGATTTTTCCCGCTGGCGCCGGGGATCTGCATCAGCTGCAGGTAATCGACCATGATCAAACCGAGCTCACCATGCTCTCGCGCAATGCGTCGTGTGCGGGAGCGCATATCGGATGGACTGATCCCGGAAGTGTCGTCGATGAACAGCTTTCTATCGTTGAGTAGATCGACCGCGGAAGACAGGCGAGGCCAATCATTGTCCTTCAGGCGTCCAGAGCGAATCTTGGTCAAGTCGATACGGCCAATGGACGCAAGCATGCGAAATATCAACGACTCGCCTGGCATCTCAAGGGAGTAAACCAATACCGGCTTTTCCCCGTGAAGCACCGCATTTTCAACGAGGTTCATTGCGAATGTCGTTTTGCCCATTGATGGTCGACCGGCAACGATGATCAGATCAGCAGGCTGTAGGCCATTGGTTTTTAAATCCAGATCCGTGAAGCCGCTGGAGAGACCTGTCATGGTCGATGCTGATTTTGATCGCGCATCGATTTTCTTTTTAGCCCTGGTCAGGAGTTGAGAAACACCTGTTGGGCCACCACGTTTCCGAGTTGAAGTGACGAGCGTCAGCACTCTGCGTTCTGCGTCTTCAATCAACTCGGCGGCGGATCTGCCTTCAGGGCTTTGCACGCTCTGAGAAATTTCCTCGCACGTCGTGATGATTCTTCTAAGCTTGGCTCGCTCTCTGATAAGGCTCGCGTATGAATCGATGTTTGCCGTTGACGGAGTGTTGGCCAAAAGCTCCTTCAAATATTCGATATGCCCAAGCTGACCAGCTGCAGGCTCGCTGCTGAGATGGTCATGGAGGGTGACGACGTCGAAAGCGACACCACGATCAGCAAGGGTGCTGATCGCGCGAAAGATTGCCCGGTGTTCTGACGTATAGAAATCGTCGACTGCAACCAGATCAGCCATCGACTCAAACGTAGAATTGTCCAGCAGCAAACCACCAAGCACAGCTTGTTCTGCCTCGATTGAATGAGGCGGAAATCGCTGCGACTCTGTGAGCTCATCGGTTGCGAGTCGGGTCATCAGTATTTCTGCTAGTCGTTGCCGTCGAAGGGCCGGGGATTTAGATGCAGCGATTTTAGACTACTGCGAACTCAAATATTGCAAGGCTCAATCAGGGGCCAATAGTGAGTTTTGCGAGACTCTCCCCTTAAGTCGGTGTGTTCTTGTTGATCATACCAACCAAGCCTGCAGCAGAGATCGCCTGACCGGCGTCTCTGTCTATGGCATGTAGCTCAGTGCAGGCGTCCTCGCCCATCCCGCTATCTTTGAGGCAGGCCAGCAATGTGAACCCACTGAGCATCCAGAAAGCTGACGACAGCGCTGAGGTGCGATCGTCGCCATTGGGCATCAACAACGCGCGGCGCAAGTTTTCGAGCTCGTGGCGGGCTTGGTCGACGATGGTTCTTTCTAAAAGGGTCATCTGAGTGTCCTTGATCTCGCGGACGCGAAAGTCGTGCGCTGGTACTGGTAAAGCCCGCGAGGCGGGCTGAGGAAGTACAGAGGAGGGGGGCAGCTTGTCTTTAGAAGCAAGCTGCGATCGTCGATTGTAGCGCCTGGCGCCTGGGAGCTATGTCGGATGCTTCCGAAACTACTGTCTTTTATCCGTAGCGAGGCTTACCCACTACGGCGATCTCATTTGGCAGTGTCAGGCGCATTAGTTAGGCCAAGAGAAGAGCCTGCTGGCGCGGGTTCATTTGCTCCAAGCTGGGCCAGTTTCCTTTTTGCGATTTCGGCACCGCGCTTTCTCAAGGGTTGCTCGACATACCGGTAATTGAGTTCACTCATTACGAGCATGATGACCGCGGAGGTCAGCAGCAACTGGGCGGTGTAGGTGCTTGTGAGTGGTGAGTCATTTCCAGCCGCTACGCGGCTCCAGATCTCGGTGCTTAGGTGGTAAGCAAACATGTGGATGACATAAAGCGCGTAGGATCTCGAACCTAGCCATTTCATTGGTCCGGTCAGAACTGCCGGGCAGTAGATATAGCCCTTTTGGTAGCTCGCGAGCCACACAATGAGTGCGGACACGATTGCGATTAATCCCACGGCTATTGGGGTCAAGATCAGTTGTCCAGCAATGGCACCGAGCATGTAAACCAGGAACAACGTAACCAGAGCTCGTGGGAGAAGGCTGTTGCTAAGGGCAGTTGGCTCAACCTGCTTGTAGAGATCTGAACGGGTGAAGATGCACAGCAGCACACCCCACATCATCGCATCCAGTCGGAAGGAAAATAGAAGACCTGCAGGGGGAGCAGCGAAGGCGTTACGGTCTAAGCCGAACTGGGCCACGATCAGCAACAGCAGAGCGATCACTCTCCACTTCGGTGAAGTCACCAGCAGTAGGAAAAGGGGGAATACGAAGTAAAATTGCTCCTCCAGGGCCAAGCTCCAGTACACAGAGTTGGGGCCCAGAAGCACACCATACATATTCGCAAGGTTGCCACTGAAGGTGACAACAGCCGTTATGCTGCGCAGGTTGTTGTACCAAGAGTCAAATGCATTCGACTGGTTGAAGAGAATCGAAAAGGCCAACGGAATTAAGACCCACAGCCAAGCAGTCGGCAAAAGACGGTAAGCGCGGCGGATCCAGAACGAAATCGCAGCAATACCGAAATTGCCCTGCGCACGATGGTTATCAAAATAGTCCAAATAGCTTTTGCTAACGACAAATCCGGATATGCAGAAGAACAGATCCACCCCTGACCAGGGCGAGTAGACGTTGAAAACCTTGGCCAAAAAATCTGCGTGGAAAGGGAGCATCTGATTTACGTGGGTCACCAACGTCATCAGGATCGCGACACCGCGCAAGTACTCAATTTCCCAATTTTTGCTGCTGCTCATCGAGTTTTCTCTAATTATTCTAGTGATGGCCGAGAGGCGCCGAGACTAACGGCTGCTCTGTTTCTAGCCTGTACGTTTATGATCAGAAGGGCGATTAATAGGGCCAGCCTTCAGGAGGGGAGGCGGTGAAACCTGTTACTGACTTCAAGACCAAGTGCCATTCTTGATCCGCGACCTGTGATTGAAGACCACACTCTGCAGTGTTACTGCTGAGCGCGCGACCGTTCTCATATCGAAGAACGTTAGGTTTTGGATAAGAAAAGCTGAGCCTCCCGCAGGGGGCGTCAACCAATAGGTAGTGACCCTGTTGATCTGCCTTCTCAATCGAATAGGTGCCCGAAACCGTGACGGTTTGATAGCCGTCATTCGAAATCACGGTCGCGTGCTTGTTCTCATTGAGTACAAGCATGGATTTTTGGGCTTCTTCACACCCGGTGAGAACGATTGGCACCGCTAAAATTGATAGGGTTTGGATTAATTTCATGTGATTCAATCCTTGTGACAAACCGCCGATGTTCGAGTCGGCGCCTGACGTCAATGTGTCATCCATTATCTAATCGTTGGTGGTGGCCGGTTTGCTGCTGAAATAGGTCGCCACAAGCGCTGATTCACCCGACTTGTAAAAAGGCCAAAATACCGTGCCGCAGCGGTACCGCATCACGCGTGTTGGGCCATTTCCTCGAGCCACTTCCATCCAGTCGTTCGGACCGCAGTTGGTGTCGTTGATCGACACGTTCGTCATATTTATGCGCCCAACAATCTGCCCTGCCCACTGGATGCGGTCTGCTATCGACCCAATCACAACAGTTGCGAGAAGCACGGAGGCTAAGGCCGTTGCGAGAAGCACGGAGGCTAAGGCCGCAGGTTTAAATTTCATAACTATCTCAGGCTTTTAAAGTGGTTTCGCCGTAGCGAAAAATACGTGATTCTACTGAGTTCGCGTCGAACATCGGCGCTTTTCAAGCTGGTCGCCGGTAGCCGCCGACAGCAGTGACTTGCAACCATGGTTACGCACGTGGGAAAAATGCAAGCTTGCATCGAGCCCGATATGGCTGGTTGAAGTCAGATATGTCGAGGAAGAATCTTCTGAATGGGTTTGGCAGATTCTGGATGGGCGAGCTCATGGTCAGGCTTTGACCACGAACTCCTCGATCAGTGACGTCTGATCCCCTCACTCCCTTAAGGATCCATCGGTGCTTACCTATAACGCATCAGCATGAGAAAGGCCGGACAAGCGCTTGTTGACATACCCCTCGACGTATTCGAACCGACGCTCCTGTATTTCCCCCATCCTGCTTAAAATCCCTTTTGCCTTCGCGCCATGGACGCGTTGAAACGAGGCCACTGCGTCGGCGATTTTTGAATTTAAACTGAAATCCAGAGCCCCCATCATCGCATCAGGTTTGTCGGTACCGCAGCACATTGCAACCTGGGCGCAGTCGGAGCCAGTGATATGAAACCCAAGCGCTTCGTAGTAGGGGACTTTGTCCACGTTGCAGGACAGCCCAATGTGACTGTATTGGCCTTGGACTCTTCGCAGCATTTCACGAAGGATTCCCTGCCGCCTGTGAGTAGCGCAGACCACGGTGTAGCTGATGCCACAATCCTCCGGGTCGTTGCCACGCAGTACAATCAGGAATCCGACAAGATTGCCCCTTGCCTGATCTCTGGCGAGCACAACTTCAGCAAATCCTCCGTAACAGCCTGTGAGGGCGTCTAAGAGATACTCCCGCACCTCTGCCTCCACCTGCGCAATGCAGAGACTGCTCGTGGGGCCGTGAGGCTTCACGAACTTGTTGATCAGCTCAACGTAGTTGGCGCGAGCCAGCTTGATCGCTTGATCGATGTCACCTTCGGTTAAATCAGTGGTAATAAACGACATATACTTTCCGTAGTTCGCGGGTTTATTCATGGCTAAGCGAGTAGCAGAGCTAAACCAGCAATCCCAAAGCTGATGCCCACGAGGAGCGAAACTCTAAAACGCTTCTGGTATGGGCGGTAATGTGAGCTTTCAATACGCTTGAACTCGGCGCCTCCAATCCCTGCATCGTTCATCGCATGCAAGGCGATTCGCAGATTTTGACTAGATTTTTCCTGGTCCTGCTTCGCCTCAACGTACCGCGAATAGTTCCAGTAGGACATCAAAAGTGCTCCGACACAGATTGTCAAAATCACTAACTGAATAATGAGTGTCGACATGTCATTCCTGCTTGATTTTGGGTAGTAAATGCTTCCCTACCCCTTGGGCAGCCCCTTAGAAGCGAGGCCGGGGTAGAGGGAAAGGATTTTGGCTCTCGTACACACGCAGGTTAGGGCGTTGGATATCGCCATGGCACTGCCTGACGCGCTCTGCTTTTTTGGCTCGAGCTACTCAGGAATTCCATTCTTTTTGAGGGTAATAAACACCGGCCAAGAAGAATTGTTCACGATCTTCCAGATCCAAGTGTAGTTACCCACGGATCCCATGATCTCTGAATCAATTTCGACTTGATGGCTTGCATGATCATCAACCGCGAGGACTTCAACGTCATAACGTGGGAGTCTGCTTTCCAGGTCATACGGCCCAGCAGGGCGACGGAACGAGCCACCTGAAGGAATTTGAATCTTGTGATTATCGTTCATGCTGAAGTACCCGCTCTTTCCATCGTCAATTGCTCAGCCATTGCTGAGCGTTCCCGTCAGTGTCTACCAGAAGTTGACGAATTTGTTCACGTGTCGCAGGTTCGTCAGCGTCAATGGTGTACTCACAGTTTTCGCACCGTACCCACGTGTCCCCGACAATCCATACGACAGCAGGAACGTCAGCGATCAACTGCACCATGGCAGCTAGCAGTAATGGGTGCTCTTCGTGTGCAGACTGGGTTTCCACTGAGGTACTCCTATTAGCCGTTTCACGGTCGTCGTCGTTAATGCCTATAACTCAGTGAGTGCGGATGGATCTGTGCCGACGCTGCGTAAAAGCAGCCAGACTTGTAGTCCTTCTGGCTTGCCGGGCATGCGCAACAAATCCATTCCCAGCGGCTTCACCAAAGCCCATACACCTGGGCCAATTGATTGCATGTCGCCTATCTGCTGGAGCGCGCCCCTATTCACCTGCTCCTGTAGCTCAACCAACAAGCCTTGGCGATCCCATGCCCGAGGTGTTGAATCGGCCTTTGAGTACGGAAGAGCGCGCAGATGGTCTAGCGCGGCCTGAATATCCGGTTCTGAAACGAACACAGCCGTTTTGGCTTTGGCAAAAAACGAGCGCATCTAATTTTCTTAGTCGTCCAGGCCGGTGACGCCATCGCCCTTCCAGAGGCGATTAGCGACCCGACGAATCAGATCGAGGTCAGCCTGTTTGGTCGACGGGCTGAACAGGTTGTCGATGAATTCATCTTGAGCAATTTCCCGACAGAAGTCCGGGCGGGAGAAGCCAGACCCGAGCAGGTTGGAGAACTTCTCTTCACCCAGCAGGCGCTGGGCTGCCGCATCGAACTGTGCTTTCGTTGCCATGGTCGTTTTCCTCTTAGCCAGCGGCGTGCGAGTCGTCTTCGTCCGGATCGGATGGATTGTTCCTCTGGATGGCCAGATGAGCATCCGTCGACCAGGCTTCGAACCAGTCGATATTGGCTCGCGCCACGGAGGCAAAAGTCATTTCGCCGCGGTCGAATTCTTCCTGATGCAGCGGCTCGAAACCGGTATGGTCTTCATACTGCTTGAGCCAAGCGAGCTGGGCGTCATTGGCTTTGGTACTGGTGATTGCCATTTCTGTTCCCTTTCAGAGTGGACGCATTGCGCTGACTACCGCCGAGGCCCACTTTGACCCGTAATCAATAGAGCCAAAAGCGTGCCGCTCGGCCTGCTCCACTTGTTCCATCGTTAGCACATGCAGCCCCAGTTTTCGGGCTTGAATTGCAGCCTCACGGTGTACGGCGGTCCGCTCAGCAGCCTGCCATTCATCGAGGCTACGACCATCGCGCATGGACGCCTCCAGCTGAAAAGCCTCATAAATGCTTTTTGCTGGTTCGCTCTGTGGCTGAAAAATGTCCTTCATTGTCATTCCTACGCAGTTATCACGGACGCGAAAACCGCGCCTCTCCTACTGACTTGGCCCCGGCTTTTGAGGGACGGGGCTTTGGGTGCAATTGAGCGACCTTTTTAGCGCTGTGCGGCGAGTACTTGGCGCACAGCTTGTTCATTCGCAGCGCCGATTTCGTCTCCGATCGCGCGAAGCTCTTCAAGTGTGATCAAACCGCCAGCGCGGATCGCGTGCAAGCCAGCGTTCGCACGATGATGATAGGCGCGACGTTCGCCGTCGTCGCTTTGTTCGGACAGCATGGCAATATCTGAGCGCACGTAGCCAATGGCGCTTTGTTTGTTTTGTTCGATTAACTGTTCCGGCGTAAGGGGTGCTGCAGTAGCTGGCACTACTTCCACGCCAAATTTGCGACCTTCATGTGCTTCTTTTTCAAAACTCATTGCCCTAATCCTCTGGGTGAACGTGAAAATTGGTGTTGTATTACGTACTCGGCCCCGGTTTAGAGGCCAAGGCCTATCCGTTACTTGCCCATTACAAATCGAAAGCCGACACGATGAGGGCATCCTGGGTGCCGACCCCGCTGACGGTTAACCGGGGAAATTTTACAAGGGTTGCGCACTGCTGGCCGGTTCTGCCGCAATGACCATCAAATAAACGCCATGCGCCGTCCGGATCGTTAGTTCCCTTCTACTCGATCGTCATTGCCTGGGCATCGTCCCAGTCGGTTGGTGACGCTGCGCCCATGGCGAAAGCGATACGCATGCCCACGGTTGGTCGCTTGTGCTTCAACAGGTAGGCCGCAGCGCCTGCACACATGGATTCATGGCCTGACGGCGCGTAGTTGCCATCATCGTCCCATTCGCCGCCACGAGCGGAGTGGACGGTTTTATGGCATTGGAACGTGCTGTGGTCATCCTCGATCAGCCCGGCAATAATCCCGTCTAAACGACCTGGTGCGAGCTCAATCGCGCCTTGCTTGAGAAACGGGCAGTTCGTGCAAGGACGCTTGAGCCGCAGGTGATGCTTAAATGGGTTCGCCATGAGATTTTTCTTCAACTGGACGATGATTCGTTGTCACGGAGGATCTGCGCGACTTCGACGTGCAAACCGCTTGCATACCACCGGTCGAGCGGCGTCATATCAGTCTTACGAAGCACGGCCAAAGCGCTATCCAACTTGACGCGCAGAGATTCATTTTCCAGCAGTAACTCGAGGTTGCCAGCCGCCACCTTTTTGACCGTTGCAAGCTCTGAACGCAGTAATTCAAGCTCTCGGTTTTCCGATTGATTGGCCATCTTCGATTCCTTTTTCCGTTAGCTGGCCGATCCCGAAAACTCGCGGATCACTTCGTGAGGCTTCGTACCTGACTGCCAGAGCGAGAACAGCTTTTCATCAAGCGCTGCGCTGTAAGGAATGCCTGCGTCCTCAAGGTAGCAGGCGGCTTCGTCCTTCCACTCTTCGAATTCCATCGACTTTACCTACCTGTCGATCGCGTCCAGCTCACCCAGGACCCGACGTGCCTCAGATGCGACCCAGGCCCCAAGTTCATGGCCTGCTGCCTCCCAGTTATTTCTCAACTCATCGATCTGATCCTGATTGAGTCCTGCGGGGCGATGGAAATAGGCACAGCGCGCCTGCCGGAACACGTTCAATGCCTCCAACGATTCGTTGTCCAAGGTAAGGGTCAACGGATCGGTCAGAATCTTCAACGAAGAAGGCTTGTTTTGCTCAATGGTCATAATTTCCCCAGGTTCCTATGGATGCGAAAAGTTCGTCCTTCTATGCACCTAGCCCCGCTTCTTAGGGCAGGGCTTGGATGTAGCGGGCGACTCTTTCTATAAAAAAACGGTGTCAGTGAGGGTCTTGCTCCCATCGGCGCCGACGGTGGACATTTGCATCCGCGCCCCTTCACCGCCACGTGTCTCAAACCCCTCGGGCGGATTGATCAGGAAGCCAAAAGCGCGAGTGTCTTCGCTGCCAAGTGTATAGCCATGACTGAAATCCTCGTTCTCTGGCAGCCGATCAGCAAAAAATGGTCGGATCAGCTCAACCTCGTCAGGGGTTAGCGGATAGAAAACATTGTTTGAGTGCTGCATCAACCATCCGCTGTTGCCTGCATGACACAAGATGTAATTGTCCGAACCGAACTGGCCCTGTTTTAGACGCACTTGGGCAACCCAACCGATTGAGCCGCGCATCGAGCCGCCATGCGGTCCAGTCTTCACGAACATGCCTTGCTCGGGCATGCGGCGCCCCGAAAAACCGCCTACGGTCTGCATCCAACGAACCTCATGGTCGGCGTGGATCGCCTCATGGATCTGAGTGTGCAGTTTATCGAACTCGGTCTGGTTGGTTTCATCAAGCGGCATGGGTTGTGTCTCCTTACGTTTCGATAGGATGGACACTGTAGGGCGTCCTTTACGTCCGCGGCCCCGGTTTCTTAGGCCGGGGCTTGGGGTGCAGTGGGCTACTTTTCCTTCACTGCTGCACGTTGATTGCGAACACCTCGACCGGCTCACCGCCAAAGTGCGGGTGGGTGATAGTCGTCACGCGGTAGCCACGCCATGGCAGCGACAGGCGACGGGCTAAATCACTCCGCGCCGGGTAACCCTTGGTCAGCTCGATGCGATCATAGATGCGGCCTTCCAGGCGCTTGCGCCAGTACGGCGTCAGCAGACGGAATTCCTCGGGCTTGGTGCCAGCCCGGATCGCATCGAAGTATTCGCCCTTGAGGGCCAGGGTCAGCGTCGCCATGGTCGTTTTCCGTGTATTCAGTTCTGATTGCACAGGGCTGCGCTTGCCATCGCTGCAATGTCGGCTTTCGCACGGCTTGCTGCGTGCTCCAGCCAGAGAGGGAAAAATTGATCGAAGGTAAATTCGATCACCTTGTCTTCGTCCAGCGAATCGGACGAACCGAAGTCTATGAACTCGGCGGTGTCACCAACACGGCAAAGTCCGTACTCGTTTGTCTGGTGAAACCATGACAAAAAAGCCTCGGCTGGGCCGCGCTCCACTGTCACAGTGAAGCTGTCGAATTCCGGCCCGCTGTAGAAGTCAGCGGGGTCATCGCAGGGTTCGACGTTCTCGACATGGCGAATTGTTGCTCGAACAAAGCTACCCAGAATCATGTGGTCTTTTCCAATAACAATTAAGCGGCGACGCGGCAGGTGGCCGACTGGCCTTTCTCAATGCGCCTGAATTCAACAACCCATACCCAAGGGTTGGCATCCCAGCGATTAGGCGCGCTGGTCTCAAGCGTTGCGCCTTTTGGGAACGACCAACCGTTATTGTGACGCCATAGCGTTTTGAACGACTCACGTGCCGTGTGAACGCATGAAGATCCATCGCCGCTCAAATGGTAATCACGCCAGAACTGGCGTTCATGTTCGTTCGCAGGGTTGATTTTTGGCACGGGAATGATTCCCTCGGCGACACACTGGTCGTCGCTGATTGATTGCAACCGCTCGATCCCGACAGCTGTGACCTCAAGCAAGATGCGCCGGGCCCACTTTTGCATACGTGAACCTGGCCGCACATTCTTCGAATAGTCCCAGTGGGCTACAGATCCGTTGAATTCTGGATCGTCACAGCCCGAATAAAGCACCGGCGCTTTGTCTGCGGCGTAGCGCGATAAAATCACTGCACCGCAGGGCGATAGTTGGGCCTCGGTGTTTTCCCGCACCCACAGCCGATCACCGGGCTGACCGTACACGCAGAGCTCATTAGCGCGAGCTGCAACCCACTCCGGTGATTGATCGATTAACCACTTCGCAGCGGCACCTTCCACAGCAAACCGGGCAACGGTCTTTCTCCCTTGCAACACGGCACGAACCATATGGTCATTTAACAACATCGAGCGAACTCTCATTAGTTACATTCCTTCGATTCGCAGACGGGAAACCACGTCCTAGTACTGCCAAAGGCCCTTTCGGGCCGGAGGTTTGCAGCAATCTTTTCAGTAACCAGTTTGCGGTTAATTGAAGCGCGGCACGCATGCGGCTTCCGGTCCTGGTATTGCCCCAAGATTGATCAGTGTCACCATCTGGAATTTGTGCCCACAGTCTTCGCAGGACACCAAGCTATAGCGCTGGTCGCCATTGTCGCCGGATGACGCCAAATCCCCCCAGGCGCCGCCCATGGCGTGTCGTTCAGTCATTGTGAAGCTGTAGCCGGACTGGCCCCCGCACTTAGGGCAGCCATTGTCGGGTGAATAGGTAGTAGTCATGGGCGTTTTTCCTTAAAGCCCCGGTGAACCGGGGCCGGATACCAACTTTTAGCCCGCGCTATACGGCTCTTCGGCTAAAAATTTCCGCCCTTGTTCGAACCAAGATCGGGCTTCGGCATAGTTGTCCAAATCAAGTGCTGCCATTACATGAGCCAAGGCACCCACAGCAGCGTCTTTTGTGATTTGGCCAGTCTTGTAGCCGTCCAACACGTGGCCGAGAAACTCGTCCATATTCTGGTGGTCTCGCTGGTTAAGCTCAGGTTTCGATGCCATTGCGATAATCTCCTCACCAAAGCGCGGAATTGCGCCTCCTATGTCCTCGGCCCCGCTTTTGAGGGCAGGGCTTGGGGTGTACCTGGACGACTTTTCCTTGGAGCGATGATCTCCAGTCCTTCAATGTAAGCGTTAAATTTCGAGGATCGACAATAGCCGGTTGTAATCTGCGCCTTCTGGTGGTCGCTCGGCGCTATCCATCGCCACACCATAAGCGACAACTTTCCGCACCAGTTTATCGAGCTTCTGCTTAGCCTCGATATAGATTTCGCGGTCAGTCTCGCCGCCACATTCAACCGCCAAGGTTAGCGCTTCGAGAGCTAGTTTCAGTGCATTTGTCTGCGGCATTTTGCTTTCCTTTATCACTTCGCTGGGTAGGTAAGCGCACGCCGTTAGGCGTCATCGCTTTCCACAAACTGGCTCACGAAGGCGTCAACCTTGGCAGTTAGTTCACGCTGCTCACCTTCCACTTGCGCGAGTCGCTCTTGGTAGTAGGTAATGCACTCTACGAGGGCATCCTGTGTGGTTTTAGCGCGCATACTTAGATTCATGCCGCGAGTATTGTCATACAGCCAGAAGCCGTCGCTGCACTCTGAAAGCGTTAGGGTCTCTGTGAGTTTGGTGCTGTTAATGTGTTTGCCCATCTTGCTTTCCCACGACAATAAGGTTTCGGGCCAAACCATGTGACCCTCGTTCGCGGAATAAAGGCAGCTCGCCAAATCCCAACTCGATGGAATCGTCCCACGACTGCGGAGAATGCAAGCCCAAATCCAGCCCCCTCTACGCATCTAGACAAGGGCCAATTCGACGGCTCTCCGTATGGTGACTTAATCGACGGCTAGATATCCGGAACCAAATGTTTGCTTCTCCAGCTTGAGCTAGCATTCAGTCGAAATCGGAGCTCACTGTTCAACCCTGACACTGGAGCTGTGACTGAGCGCACAATGCGCGTCCGCGCGGTTAAGAATAATCTGACATTGGGCGTCGGCTCAGCGGTCTCTGAAATAAATGCGCGAAAAAAGCCCGCACTGGGCGGGCTCGGGCAATTTCGAGGCCTATTGCTTCCGGGCCACCAAGATGACCACCGACACGGTGGTACCGGCGAAAGCATTCTCGATTACGCGCGACCACTCCAGTTCGAATCCTGGGAGCATGTCCTTGTTTTTGGCACTGGCGGGCAGCACGGCTGTGACTTGTCCGCCAGCCGTCAACAGGCCCGCAGCCGCGGTCAGGTGAGAAAGCCAGCGGCCTTCGCTAAATGGTGGGTTCATTACAACACGGTCGAACCGGTCAGCCGTTGAACCTGCCCAGTTCAGAAAATCAGCTTGGGTAACGTCGAAGCCCTTGGCCTCCAGCACCTTGCAATGCAGGTCGCTGATCTCAACGCAACGCGTTCGATCCTTGGGCATGTGATCGGCGATGCCACCAATGCCTGCAGAAGGCTCCAGGCAAGTATGCTCTTCGCCGATGTTGGCCAACTCGGTGACTTGGATTGCTAGCTCATCAGGTGTCGGATAGAACTGATGAGCCCGCTGGTCTGGCACACAGCCAGAGACGATAATCTCATCAAGGGCCTCGCGTGGGCTGAACTCGAATTCAAACCAAACGTGTGCATTCTTGTTGTGGCGCACCCCTCCTATCATCGCAAGAACCTTTTCGGCTTCGGCCTGTACTGCCTCACTGCGATCGCCATAGTCGAACTGAAGGGCATGAGGGTTGGCTGTCAGCGGTGGCCGTGGCTCCTCCCAGCGGTCGTATCGCACTGGCTTGTTTGGCTCTGAGCGCAACTTGGACAGCATGGTAATTACCGCGAATGGTAGCGGGCGACCGAACACTTTATGCTGCTTGCCCTTTGCGGTGGGTTTAGTGCGGAAGCTGGCGGGAATAGCCGCCGGGTATAAGCTGGCCAGCACCGCATTTAGGCGCCATGCCATGTCCGGATGCACCTCAATATGGCATGTACCCTTCTTGTACATTTTCATGCGCAGGGTGCCACCGTCCACCTCATACCACTCACCAGTACGGCGCCGGAACACTTCCAACAGTGGCCCAGTGTCGCCGTGGCGAGGCTCTTCGCGCCCCATGAATTTTGCAATGACGCAGCGCAGATCATTTAGATAGCCTGCACGCTCGTAATCAATGGTGTCGTAGCTGGTGATCATGTTCGCAACGATCATTCGCTTGCCGAAGGCAGCTGGGCTGTTGGTGACGTGCTCGCCTGAAAGCGCCCGGAAAATTCCGTCTACACGCTCGGCGAAAAACTTGGAACGGGCCAGCAGTAAGTCGTTCAGGGTGGAACGTACCGTCGTCTCTTCGAATTCCGGGAGCGGGTGCACCTCCCATTCGTCCTGTGACTCATTGTTATGTCGACGAGACGATGACTTTTTGCCCATCGGATTGCGGATCTGTTCTTGCCACTCCGTACGGCGTTTTTGAGGCATGCACTCATAAACGTCTGTGAGCGATAAGGCTTTGCCCCAGTAGGATGCATTGAGAGTGGCAATCGCGGGTTCGAGTTGCATCAACCGCGCGACGTCGGTGGTGTAGTAGCGGCCTTGATCGCTTGTATTCCCTTCCATGAAGTACCAGAGGGCGCTGCTAAATCCTTCGCCGGTCATCATTTCATGCAATTGCTCGATACGCCCTCGTTCAGAGAGATAGCCGCCAATCAGACCATCTACCAGGTCAGCGGATACGGGCGCGAAAAATTCCGAAGCGTCCTCAACGATATCGCCGATTTTGGCGTGGGATAGGTCTGTCATGCTGGTGATCTCTTACAGTTTTCGATACTGCCGAAACCCCCAATTAAGGAGGTGCGTTTAGTCGGTGCGGAAACCGTGGTTGTAAGGATCTCGATGGGTGTTGCATGTGGATTGGCAGGGCGCCGGGAGGCTCATTGCAATCGTTCCTAGTGTCTCACCAGTTTTAAAAATGCAAGGGGGCTTGATAGTGACTAATGCCGTGTACGGCAAGCCTTCATCAGAAGAGGTAAATGTAGGCGCAACGTATATTCGTTCACTGTTCAAAATGGACTATGAAAATGTCCTATGCCACTCAAATACCGACCGCAGGAGGGCATGCCCACAAGTTGCCGAACCTTGGTTTTGCGCGGTGAATCGAGACCGGTCGACTACAAATTCCGGGTTTCAAAATTAGGGCGCCGCGCTTAATACGTGGTTGAGATGTCCTGGTGCTCAATCCCGACAGATCTGCACCTCTAGCCTGGTCAGGGAATTAGTGAAACGGAAATTCGGCACACTCATTTCTATCTGGAAAAACGCCTAATTGTCGGATTTGGACGCTGTGGCCTCGCCTGTAAGCTGTTCTATCCCTTGGACCTCCATGTGGGGGGACGATCCGATCCGTTTTCGAGCTGACAGGTGCCAAAGTCTGAAGACGACCCCTGGCCAGAGAGAAAATGAGATGGCTTCATTCCCGCAACGAGTTCAAGACAACATTCTGCCGTTGTCCGTCGGCGACACGCTCCCTGAGGTTTTTACTGAGTGGCTGTTTACGGAGCGGGCTTACGACTACGGTAAACCTACAAAAACCTGCGAGCTTTGCGAGCAGGAGTCGTTGCGGTACCACTTTGAAATTCGCAATCGGTTTACGCAGAAAACGCTCTGGGTGGGCTCGCATTGCATTCTCAAATACCAAGTCCCCGTCTTTGAGCAAGGAAAAGAAGTCACGGACGTCGACGCCAAAAAACACCTGAACCATCTGATGAAAAAAATGCAGATGGATTCGTGCCTGGCGGCGCTGCAGAGATTGGCAGGGTCTGAAGGAAGTTCCATTCTGCAGTTGGCGTTGGACTACTACAGACAGCACGCCATGCTTTCACCCAAGCATGCTTACAGTATTTTTTGGCGCCTTCGCAGTCATCGAATCGACCACAATCCCTCTGCGTTCAAAGTGAACCTCAAGCCCGCGGATCTTCAGGAAGAGTTGAGGGGAATGGTTTCAGGCCACGTCCATACGTTTTGGCCTGCATTGACCTCAAAGCAGAAAGAGTTAGCCGCATCATTGGGGCATACCCCTCCAGCAACCTGACTGCGCGCGCGGTTGCATTTTCTGAGGGCGTAGGAGACTGGCTCTAAATATCCGGTGCCTGCGAAATGAAGAACCATCAAAACCTTGACCTGTTCCACCCCGAAGAGTCCCGTCTGACAGTACTTAGCTTCGGAGGTGGCCAGGATTCGACCGCGCTACTTGAGCTGTACATTCAGGATCCGGCGTTTCGTAAAAAGTATGCGCCGCGCGACTTCATGGTGGTCATGAGTGACACGGGTGATGAGTACCCCGAGACCTACGTGCATGTCGAAAATGTTCGGCGTCGTTGCCAGAGCGAGGGTATCGAGTTTCACTTCCTCACAGCTGATATGGGATTTCATTCCGAGAGCTGGCTATCACTCACGCACTTTTACCGTACGAAAGGGACGATCGGCAGCAAGGCCTATCCGAAGACCTGCACTGACAGGTTGAAGATTCAACCCATCTACAGGTTTCTCGAGGAGTGGCTGAGTAAAAGGTATGGGGTTGTCTGCAACAGGAAGCAGGGAATACGCGAGTTCGCCGCGTGTTACGGAAAAATTCAGGTGATGCTTGGCATTGCCAAGGGTGAAGAGCGCCGCGTCGCATCGCCTGATAAAAACCCCAATCGCTGGTACCGAGAAAGCATTTCGAATCTGTACCCCTTGATTGATCTCGGTATGGACCGTGATGCGTGTCAGCAGTACATCGCCAATTCAGGCCAAATGGTTCCCCCTCCATCTAACTGCCGCAGCTGTCCGTGGCTCAGCCTGCAAGAGCTTGAGTATTTGAGGCGTTTTGAACCAGCACACCTCGAAATGTGGGTTGAACTTGAAGCTGCGAAAATCGAGAAACACCGAAGCCAAGAGAGCGTCATCGTTTCCACGAAAAGTGGCCCAAAAGTGGTGAATCGAAACTATGGCGTGTTCGGACTCGACTTGCTGCCCAAGAAGATCCAGGAGGCCGGAAGAATGTTCGGAGATTGGTCGGATGAGCGAGTCAGGGAGTACCGCATGAGCCACGGCCATTGCGTGGCCACGGCTTACTGATCATTACGAGTTCAAAAACTACCCCCTGAACGGGGTTGAACCCCGTGCAACGACTCAGGCTTCGCATGAAACCATGAGTCAGGCACTGCTATTGACATGCATCGACTAAGGATTCCGGCAATGAGTACCAAGATCTACAACGGGTTGATTCTGCGAGACAGCTCAATTGAGCAAGCGCTGAAGCATCTTGTATCCATCAAGTCACAGTGTGTCGATGCTGCCGAACAAGCAGCTGCCAAGGTGTGTGCCCGTGAGATGGCTTACTCAGTCGATTTAGCTGCAAACTTCTGCGTACTGGGCGAACAGATCCAGCCGTTTAGAACCTGGAAACTCATGGAAAAATTCGACTTGGCCAAGGTCTCTGTGCTCGGGAAAGGCGTTCGTAATACCGAGTGGGATTTCACGTTCGATGTTTGCTTGATCCCTTCGAACGGTAACGTACTGGCGATTTATTACGTTGAATCGGATCTTGGCTACCGCGAGGCATTGCTTGGCGTCGGCTTCAAGGACTACCACTTCCAGACCTCCACTGATCGACCAGAAGATATTTCCGATGATGAATGGAATTCACGTCAAGAGGCGTGGAATTCTGCGCTGCCAGGGCGTAGTACGCCTCGTACGGTTGGAGTGACCTACAGCGTGGTCTCATGGGATGACTACAGCTTGGTTTTCTACAACCCGAGCTTGATCCATGCCCAGATTCCGACACCTGAGGTGAGGAAAAAGAGGGTCGCTCGCCGACTATCTGAGCTCGAGATTTGTTCCAGCCAACCAAAGGTACCGCTTTCTGAAATCATCGATCGGATTATGGAGCGGGTACCTGTGCGCCTGCCAGATGTGCTCCTGGGCGAAGTCCAGATTGAATATTGAAGAGGGCGCTGATCGCGAGCCAGCTGCAGATGGTGGTCAACCGTCTGCAGTGAGTCGCTGGTTTTTCATGCATCTTCCGCGCGTCTGGTCTCGGTATTGGTCTGCTCGATTGATGGCGTCCGGGGCGTATGCGGTGATGGTTGAAGACAATCTTCCGAGGAGAGATTGGGTAAGGAGGACACTTCGGCGGGTAATTGCCTGGGGCCTGTTTTGCGTTCCTGTCGAACTGCCTGTGAAAGTAGGCGTAAAACACAAACAAACTGCTAAAGAGCATCCTAACGATGGGGCGATATAGTGCTGTTTTATTGATCCTTTTTTCCCTGGCGGGGATCATTGATAACAATTTTACTCACCTGATTTTTCCCATGCAGTTCATGGGGCAGGCTGTTTTGCAAAGTTTTAATAATCTGTTGTTCGCCATGCTCATTGTTTTATCGCTGGGCATAGGTTTCGTCGGCCCATTCATATTGCGCAGGCAAGGAAATGCCCCCATAAAAATTGAGATCGAGGCGAACAAGATCACGGCTAATGCCGAGATCATTGACACGTCTACGCTGCCGACTTTCTCTCGTGGGAAGGATCTCATTGCTGACGCTGATGCGTTAAGTGCCCAACTGAATCTCGTACTCAATCACCTACAGCGCGGTAGATTTTTCACCCTTCGTCCTGCGATTGAAATTATTGCTAGGCGCCCTGACGGACGCGGTCTGACTCGTTTAGAAACCTTAACTATTGAGCAGGCTGCATTTGATGCGGGTGCGATGTCAGTGAAAATCATCTCGAAAATCTGCGAGCCACTGCGTGATCGTGAGGTGCAAGAGCTCAGATATATGGAGCTTGGCATTTGGTTTGAAGATTTGACGGGTGATCCTGGACGCCTCTCCTGTTCGGCAGAGTTTCAAGCCGCGGGTATGCCCGAAGCATGGTTTGATGAGCTCTTGGGTAGGGCTGAGGCTTCACAGCGCCGGTATGTCTCTCCAGGAGTTTTGTCCGCTGTGAAGGTCAGGATCTGCTCTGAAAATTATGAGCAGTTCGAGACGACTTTAAGAAAAATCAGTCAGCGTCTTGGAACCAATCCCTGGGTCCGAGATTTAGCTGAGCCAAACTACGCCCATCTCTGGGAAAGTCGGCGCCCAATTTTCGAGTCAGCGTCACGCTAGAACTCTCAACCAGCACAACCAATCTCAAGGCTTTTATCGTGACCCTAAAGCGTTCTCTCACAATCTTGTTGCTATGTACCTCTTTAGGCGGTCCTTTGATTGCTTGGTCCGCTGACAATTTCCGCGGCGTGACTGTAGCTGTTCTCGATGGAGACACCGTCGAAGTGCTTACCGATCAGCATGAGCAAAGACGTATTCGGTTGGCGGGCATCGATGCGCCGGAAAAAAGCCAAGCCTATGGCCAAAGATCGAAGCAAAACCTGGCCTCCATGGTGGCCGGGAAATTGGTCGATGTTGTTGACCATGGCCGTGATAAATATGGTCGAACGATTGGCTCGCTTTCTGTTGGCGGGTTGGACGTAAACGCTGAGCAGGTTAAGGCGGGATACGCCTGGGTGTATGCGCGGTACAACCGTGACAGCAGGCTTCCAGCATTAGAAGAGGAAGCGCGGCGGGGGCAACTCGGCTTGTGGCGAGACCCTAAACCGACGGCACCCTGGGAGTACCGCCACTCAAAGTGATGCATCGCGTTGAATGTCCCCACGGTTTGGAACGCATAACTGCTCCTTTTTTGGGGGCAGTTAAGGGTTTGCATTATTTCTTGTCATGGGATGATCGCGGCAATTGGCATGCATCACTGTTTAAACGGAGCGCCATAGTCCTGCATTTGTGGGGCTGTGATCGCAGAGAGATGCCGCTTTGCCGTTCACCTAACCAAAGTGTTGGATTATGAGTAAATCAGCTAAGAATGATGAAAATTTTGTTCTGATAATCATCGGCGCAGCCTTCAGCGTGCTTATGATTTTGGGCGCCATAGGGGGGCTGGGGAATCATTTTCTGAACGGGGGGCATGATGGTTGGCTTTCGACCCTGAGTTGGTTAGCTTTTGGGCTTGGCGGCTCAGGAGTGGCGGCGTTCTCTAGCAGTTATGTCCTTAGTCTTGAACCGGTTGAAAATAACGTGCGGGGGCTACAACGCACTTGCCAAGACAATCGCATTAGAGCGGAAAAATCGTGAAACTGACCCTCGGAATCGCTCTGGCATTGTTTTCGACATTTGTTTTAGCTGAGCCGCTTCAACCCGCGTGCGGATCCATCCTTTCGCTGGATGACCTGAGCACCGAAGTGGCGGGGGTTACAAGGATTGAAGTGAAAGAAAGCCTCTGCATAAACGCGAAGCAATTTAGCTCTGCTGTGATCAGCAATCCGGAAGAGTGGAATATTCGTTCTGCAGCGAATGGATTCTCGATCATGACACCCAAAAAGGCTGGCCAATCGCTGGTTGTTCTCTTCGAACCGGGTAAGGTTACGGGCCACCCAGTGATGATTTTGGCAACTCCTGGGCGGTAAAGGATGTTGGTTGGATGAACGATCGCCCCGGACTCAAAACCGGGCCGTGGCCTTAGAGACAAGCACGATTTTCGTGCTCGAGAACGGAAGGGAAGGACTTATGACTATTGGCGGTTACAAGATCGTTTGGGAAAGCCAACTCCCGAACTTGAGCGAGCGCATCAAGGCTAATTTCTATGCCAACGTCAATCAGGTTGCGACAGCTGCGACTGAAACCGCGATCCATGAGGCGACTTTGGTTACGAAGGCATACGTGGTTGGTTTACTGGACGCGGAAGCGCTCAACCAGGACGAGGCAGGAATTTTGGCCAGGATGGTCGCTCACATTGAAAACGAGGCGAAGGCCAAGTTGAGCAAAGCACCGCACGCAGGCGCCCTCGTTTCGTTCGGTTCGAATGTGCACACTTTGAAGTTCAAAACCTCGACCGGCGACGAGCTGTCGGTGGATCTTTCCGAGGCTTCCAGCTTCGTTAAAAGCAACAGTTTCTTGCTTGGAGCGAATAAAAAATCTTCTGGATTCGATCCTTTGACCGCTGCCCGCAGGGAGTCAGTGTTTATGTTGCAACTGCTTGAGCATGCAGCAGGCGTAACGCTCGATGAAAGCCAGAGGGCGACTTTCATATCGGTTCTTGCGGATCTGCCAGAGGGCGCAACTGTAATTGACCTCCTTGATGCGATTCTTGGCATCGAGCCTGAGGTGTACAAACCACTTGAACCGCTTTTCAAAGCCCTCCAGCGGATGCAGGAAGAAGGGGTTTATGCAGGCCTCTTTGAGCAACGCGTTGACGTGTAAGAAACCACCAGTAACGCACTATCCCAGCCATCACGCTCACAACTCGATAGCGATGTTGGCACCTACGATGGCGGTAGTTCCTCTGACACGGATGTGTGCGTACCAGCTGAAAATAGTAGAGAACTATGATCCGCAGAGAAGAAAAATGCTGATTTTCGACCTTGTTCCGCCATTTCTGGTTGGGCTCTTTTTTGCCTCTTCGGCGATCGCCGCTGTAGTTCACCAGCTCAGTGGCGGTCATCAGAAAATTACAATGACCTTTTTGGTCATTGGCGCTGTGGCGCTGTGGCTGGGGAGTGAGCAGTGGGCTGAGCCGTTTCCAGGCGCGATCAAAACCATTGTGATTCTCGCGACCATCCTTCAACTCCTCATGGCCGGTGTTGCTTACTGGTTGCGAGATCCTAAGCCTAGAGGCTAAAGATTCTACATGCCCAATATAAGCTCGCCGAGTCGCGGGCTTTAGCGGTACATGATCGCGGATTCGCGTCCAAAATGAACAGAACGCGGTGACTACGCCCCTGTTGGAGCAACCCCTGATCGACAACACCAAGGCCCTTTTGAGATCAGAGCTTGTTGAGCAGTCCACCACCCATGTTTTTTTTAATGATACGGAGTCGTCACGATATGCGGGCTCAACAAAACCAAACAAAATTCAGAGTCATCACTCAATCAGGGCGAATCTTGACGGTGTTGGTTGTCGGAAATAAAGAATGTTCGGTGTCAGATATCGAAGCTGATCTTCAAGGAGAGATTAAAGTGGAGGCGTCGACTGAGTCTGCCCCTCCGTCTGTGCTCAGTGGCTATAGATCAACACCATTTCGCAACACCCTACTATTCGTTGCGTTGTGGGTAATCGTTGGAATTATTGGTTTTTTTGCTGCGATGCTGATCGACCTCTTTATTGATATGGCAAAGATCGGTGATGGGTTAACTCCTGAGCGACTTCGTCTTTTGGCTCGTGGTTGGCTATATCTCCTGGTCGCAGGCACTTTTATTTATTTGGCGCCTGCACTCTTGCGATTCAGACACAAAGCCTAAGGGGGCAACATGGTGGACGATGAAATCGATATTGGGAAAATTGGTGGCTGTACATTTGCTGTAGTCGCAATTGTTATTAGTGTGCTGGCCTATGTGTATTGGCCTCAAACCACAATTCGTCCTGCTGGGGTCGTGAACGATCTACAACTGCACGAAACCACTTTTTCAACGGTTACGACTGTAGAAACATCCGAAGGCTGGTATCAAACGGAAGCTGCAGTATCGGCGTCGAAAGGTGACGCTGTGACTATCAAAGCTCGCGGTAGCGACTTACAACTTTGCATTGATTCGAAAGATCGACCGTCGTGCTATCCGGTGCTTTGAACAAAAGGGGACCGGAACAATGGCGAGCAAAACGTTGGTGAGACTGGCAAGGGCTGCGGCAAAGGCTCACGCAAAGGCGGCGGCTGCGCAGGCTGCCTGGGTTGAAGCGTTCGAGGCTGAGTACGGTCACGATGACATTTCAGACGTGCTGGTGAGTGTCATTGACTACGCGAGCGGTGAAGGGGAGCACGGCGAAGGAATAACCGCAGAGTTTATCGACGCTCATTCAGCGCCGGGAATGTCCTAGTGCACTGTCGACGAAGGCCGCCAGTCGGGGCTATTTCACTTCTGGTGGGCACTGCGGAGTATCGAAGCCTCGCGGAGGATGCACCTTCAGACCAGTCTTCAGAATAAACGAGCTGCCTCACTTCCTTCAGAATTAATGATTGTTCCACTTTTGGGAGCAGACGGCTGGCTTGCATTTTTTTGGGTCGTGGGAGGATTTCATGGGACGACATTTCGCGTCCGAAAAACGAGGTAGTAACGATGCGCGAACAGCAGCACAAGTTTGATTTACCTGAAGGGTTTACAGCCGTTACAGCACACACAGCTCCTCTTCAAACCGACGAGGCATACATTGCTGTCGAAGCCGATGGCATTGTTGTTGGTGGGTGTTTCACCGAATCGGAGATCACTGAGCACTGGTTCAAAGACGCGGTTGATCATGGTGCCCTGATCCTTCGCGGACCACGACTGATGGCCAATAGGTTGTTTGGTGAGCGACTCGCAGAGGCAGGCGTTGTTGATGTTCTAGAGGGGTACAAAAGCGAGAGGACCTAATCAGCTCCACGCCCCGGCGATCTTGGGGCGTGCTCCTTGCCGGTGAAGAAACTACGTACCGGCGAGAAGATTCTTCTTCGGCGCTCGGGGGAGGGAGCTTATTGCGAAGCTTTGAATTTCAGGACACCGCCTCGCCATTTCGCAACCCTACTGATTTCACTTTTCAATACGCCAGTCAGGCCAGACTCGATAGGCGTTTCAGCGCCGAAAATCAGCACGACTTTGACACCTTCTTTAAACACTATCCCTTTCCCATGCTCAGAGCTCACCTGGGCGTGGTCACCGCTTCCATACACGTCAAGCTCTACTGCGCGAAAGCGAAGCTCCATGCGTCCGCCATCCCGTGACGGTTTTACCTTTGCGGTCAGATCTCCAAGTGATACGGCTAGCCCCTGCTTATCGTCGACAACAAGGTGCTTGGACTTATCCAATTGGACAACATAAGCCCCTTCAGGGCTTTGTTCGCAGACGTAGATGACAGGAGACGACTGTAAAAGCTTTGCGATGTCTGCTTTGAAGTCACCAAGCGTGAATAATACTGAGGCGTCGAGGTGGGGCATGAGGCTTCCGGATCCTGGCAAAGCCTGATTGTAGAATGGCGTCGGGGATCAAGCTACGGCAGAGATTGAGGCGCTCATCTTTGCAAGGACAGAAATCGCGAAGCTGGAGGCGGCGAGCTGTGCCTCAGTGAGTGATTCATATCCGGTAGAAGTCTGCCCCAGGTAGATAAGAGCGTATTCAGATCCATCCTCTGACCATTGCATCGCCGTCATTTGCTGACCGCCAAAAGTTGCGGTTTTGATCACGTCGGTCTCACCTTCCCAGGTGTGCAATGGACGACTTGTCGACCGCTGTTCGTGAATCTGCGATGAGCTATGCATGAGGCTCAGTTCCTTGATGTTTAGTTGCTCGAGCTTTGCATCTGCCGAGGGGGGGAATGGTCTGGCAGGAATCACAATTGTCCCATGACGATCGACAAGATGGATCCGCAATGGGCCCCTATAAGGGGGCTGATCGTTGTCTTTGAACCAGCGACCAGCGGAATTTAGGGCGGTGCCGTGTTAGGGAGGAGTTATGAGGATCTATAGCCTTCCCCTGGCCAGGGGTTAATCATGACGCGTCCTCCATACACGCAGCGGATAATGGGGGCACGTTCTACTACTCATGGTGAGGTCTGAGATGCCTGTCGAGCAAAATGGTTTGGCCAAACTGGACGAAGAAATCCGGGTTCTGGTTTCGTCTCCGTCCACCAGTCGTTGGCTTAATACTGCCTTGGAGACAGCTCTGGTTCGTGACCCTGTAGACGTAGCGCAGGACGCAGAGCTTTTAAGCGACCTTTTGGGGCGTCGTTGCGATGCGCTAATGAAACTTACATAGCATTTGGCTTGCTGAGCGCTACGGACTAGATAAAATCCGTCCACTTTCTGGACAATGGGATCAACATGTTTGTATTGGCTTGCACGGCGCTCCTCCTTTTAGCGATTACGAATCACGTTAAAGCGCTTTTTTTCAGCGATTTTCAGTCGAGCGTCCGAACGTTCTTTTGGCTTGCGGCTCCGCTGCTGATGGCTGCACCAGTTATCACAACCTTCTATGACGCTGCTAGATTTAGCTCCGGTGCGGAGGTCAGTCCTTCCCAGGGTGTTTTAGTCGTCTCGCTATCTCTGATCGGCGCTCTGCTGATAGTCGCTCACGCGCTCTATGGTCTTGTCCAGCCACTAATGCTGAAAAAGCAGATCAGGTTCTGGTCGATGGGCGCGCTCGTCCTCAGTGCTGTGCTAGGAGGGGTAGGTGTGATGGCGACCATAAAGCAATTAAGCTTTGTCGACGATAATTCTGGCATGGTGAATTTCAAATTTTTCAGAGAGTCAGTCACTGACATGAAGTGTGGCAGTGACTTGATCTTGGCTAAATTTATTGAAGGTCAACCCGCTAAATATCGTTGCCCGAAGGGGTTCATCATGAACCAGTTCAGCGGCGCTCCGTTTGTGCCGTGGCCTGACTACATCGAAGGCGAAAGCGCGGAGTTAGGTGCCGTTATTAGCCAGTACAAGAACAGCTTTGTGGATCTTGAAGAGAAAGAGTGACACTGACCACTCTACCGAACCGCGAAGCCTCTGACCTCGTTCAGGATCAGTGAAAGCTGTTGCAGGCTGCTGGCGGATACCTCGCTTGTGAGCTCACTCAAAATCTCGCCGGTACTCGACCTCAAACAGGTAAGTGAAAGTTCTGCGAGCCCTGTGAGGCCAAAGGTCGACATCCTCAACACAAAATGACGATCAGCCAGTGGATCACGGCTCAGTTCCACACTGCGATCCAATGTGTTCCCTGAATCGCCAACATCTGAGACCGACGTTTCCAAATCCTTTGGCGTCCATCCTCTGGTCAGGTGCAGCTTGGCAAGGTTAGGAAGGCACTCAAAGGCCACCTCAATAAGCCCTTCACGCTCTCGAAGTTTCCATCCTTCGCGCTCAGCCTGGCCGCTGACGTATTCCCTTCGTGACGCGATACCGGGAAGTCCCTCGATCGTTTGGATGGGAAGCCAGAGCCCTTCAACCAGATCAAGCATATGACGCGGGTCGATTATTCGTTGCGTTGCAAAGGCAGGTTTGCTGCCACGGGATTTGAGAGGCGAACCGTCCGCCGTGTAGCGATCAGGCCATATCGATTGGGGATCTATGCCCAAGCACTTGGCAATGAGCGTTTGAGGCTTTTCGTATGCATGATGCGCGAGATTGTAGATAGCGCTTCGGCGCAGGCCCAACTCATTGGCTAGTTGTTTGATTCCCAAGCCACGCTCTCTAAGGTGATCCTTGATCCAGGTCCACTTAGCCTTAGGCTCTGTTGGCATCGTGCTGACATCAACTGGTTGGGTTGACCAGGCTTCTATCGTACCTCGGAACTGCTTCTGCGATTCACCAACACTTAGCCCTAATAGCGGCCCCATTACCCGATTGATCTCCTGTTGATGGTGGTCGCTCCAGACTATTTTGTAACGCTCGGGGAAAAGCGTTTCAGGTGCGACTCCAAGCGCGTCGGCGATGGCCTGCTGTCCGGAGGGGTAGTGTTTGGCTTTGACCATTGCTGGAGCTGTAACGCCAGTTTCACGCGCAATGCGCTCGAGCGAAGTGTTGGCATCGTGCAAAGCCCGTTTGATTGCTTCCCACCGAAGAGCCCACGGAATGTTGGGGTAGAGAATGTCCACTGATGAAGCTCCTGAGCTGGAAAAGGTCATTGCAGGCAGATCGCCGTGCGGGGAGAAAATGGGGCGATTACAGCTCGGGTATTTACGTCGTCAGGTGGCAGAAACAGGTTAGCGATGAGCTCTGAAATAAGGGGCTTCACATTGTTACGAATGAATGCCTTTGCCTGGCAGCAGGCTTCCCAATAGCTCTCCTGGCCAAACAGGTGAGTGTCGAGAACCTGTTGGCATTCCCCATGAATTTCCGCTTGCAAGAACACCCTCAGGAGGCTGCGTCCACCAGGTGCTTGATCGTCGCATTGTTCCAGTGAAACGCTGAACCCCCAGCGGAGTTGTCGCGTCATGTCACGGTTTTTAACTGACCATTGAAGGCCGCAAGGGACGCTTCGGACTTCTTTCGTAATGCTCATCATGGAGTACTCCCATTTCGATAGCGGGAGTATCCAGCGCCCCAGAAAAATGCAACGTTGGGGATGGAGTAGGACTATTGGGATCGGCGCTCAACCCTTCAGGGTTTAGATACCTGTGTGTATGCCGATAAAAGTGAATCCTCGGCAAAGCGGCAAACTCAAAGTTTGTAATGGAAGCTTGAATTGAAAGGTGGGCGGCGTTCGTTACCACCCAGACATGGAGCAATGATTTATATGGCAATTTCTGTGCATGGCGCTGCTGGTGGCGGCAATACGACCCTTAGGCATGCAGGTTATTCTGAGCATCTTGCGCTCCCTTCAGCATTAACGCTGGATGTGCCCCCATTACCTTTATGCTTTGTCACGAGCGATGCAGCAGATGCCTGGGTTGCTGTGTTGGGCTCGCATAAGCGAGTAAAGGATTTGGCGGATAAGCTGCGAAAGGTAAAAATTCGTAGTACCTGGGTCAGCAGAAAACAAATGAAGATCCAGGAAGACGCGCATGTTTTAACGGCTTATTTTTCAGAGCCTGACCTGCTACATCAGTTAGCGAAGCAACTGCCTCTGCAGCAACTCGACCAGTTCGATCCAATGTCGATCGTCGGGTCATTCATCGAAAACTTGATAGGGCCCGAGGGAATAGAGCGGCAACAGTCGGTACTGAATAGTGGGAATCCGTCCGAAGTTGAGGCCGCGATTTGTAAACGCTTTCCGGCTTCGAGGTATGCGTTCAGCTTTGGTTGGAGTGATTTGCTCTATAGCCCCTTGATGGTTCTACGTGACGTGTTGGAGCTGATCGAATCGGAAAGAGGAGAGCGGTACTTCCAAGCCTGTTTCGCTGCATACGCCTGTATGACGGTGCTGATCGATACTCATGTTCCACTTGCGCAGCTGAGTACCAGTAAAAAGGTAGGAAATGCACTGAATGGTGTGCTGGCCCACAAGCTCTCCATTGAGAAACATCACCGGGCTGAGGGGCGTCTGCCTCTAACGTCTGCTCACTCCTTGAGGGGAGCGCTGATGAAGCAAACCCGACAGCTCGACGCGGACTGGTCCGATCCTACCGATCTGCTACGTGTTATGGCGAGTCTTCACGCAATGTGGGGTGATGGTAAAGCAGGTTTCACGATAGCCGCGGAGGAGGTCGCCAATGCCTATGTGCTGCCAAGGCTCAAAGATTTTTTCAGTCGACTCGAAAAGGCGGAAAGTGCAGCTTTTCAAGGCGAGCGTCAGAGCTTGGGGTCGTTGTGTGTAGTCGACGATTTCAAGCTCCAAGAGCATACGGGGCCACTGGTTGAGGCCCACGTAGCCGTACTGTCACCTCTGTGGTCAAAAGTCGATTTTGCTACGTATTTTAAGGAGCTGGAAACGCAAGTTTTGGTAGTCGAAGAGCGCACGGCGGAAATCGTTCAGAGGCGAGCAAGCATCTTGAGCCTTTCTCAGAAGACCCACCTGGACGTTCAGGCGATTTCTAATGAGGCATCGTTGGTTTCTGCTGCAACCCAAGACATTGAGCGCCTGATTGCTGATGCGGCTCATAAGTTGTTGGGCCCATTCGAATTGCTTTCTTCGGTGATGACGGGCTGGACGAATCTTGTCGAGGGCTCTCACTTGGAAACCAAAATCCCAGAGGGAGGTAATGAGTCCCAAATGTTGGAGCTTGCTCTGCAGGAGGTTTCAACGCTGAGCGCCGAACTGCAGAGCCTCAAGCGTGATACTCACCACCTTCGAGTTAAGGCAGCTCACCTGGAAGCGGATGAAGG
The DNA here is from genome assembly GCF_001297215.1 of Pseudomonas sp. RIT-PI-o. Classification (NCBI taxonomy): domain Bacteria; kingdom Pseudomonadati; phylum Pseudomonadota; class Gammaproteobacteria; order Pseudomonadales; family Pseudomonadaceae; genus Pseudomonas; species Pseudomonas sp. RIT-PI-o. The sequence goes on from NZ_LHPA01000022.1 coordinate 83,170, forward strand.
AAGTCCTTGTAGCGCAATTGCCCAGATCCCAACAGCGGTGATGCGCAAGCTAATAAACGATCCTGAACAACTCACACCCACTGAAATTCTGACCTTCATGTCTACGCTGGCCCAAGGAAGATTAAGAATCCTGCCTTCGGCCTGGAGATCTGCCAAAGAGTCAGAAAGGTTTGAGTTTTCAGCGCGTATGTTGGACCTGCTGGACAAGCTTGTTTTCGACTATTGTGACGCGCTTAGAAATGGACTACCTGACTCAGAAGCGAGAAACATTCTCGGATCAGCGTACAGCGCCAAAGAATCTCAGAGCGTTGGCTTGGTTCCTGCGATGCGCTCAGAGAGAACGTTCCGAGTAGACGGTGAGTCGCTTTTTTTTGAAAAGCACATTGGCATCGGAAACTGCTCGGGATCTGCTCGTGGAATGCGTATCTATTTCGAGATTATTGATGGCGTGGTAGTCATTGGGTACTGCGGTAAGCATCTGACGGTGGTGTCTACAAACTGACGACGGCCTGAATGAAAAGCCCCAGTTGAGGCTGGGGCTGTGTTCACTTTATCGGGATAAAACGTTTTGACATTTTGCGTGGGCTATCAACGAAACTGCCTGGTTCAAGTAGGTACTTGATTCGCCTTACTCGAGCACCCAGGAAACCCGCCGCAGCCATAAGAAGCGTGGCCATCCCAGCGACCGACCATGTTGTACTTGTGCTGAGCTTCCGTACAGTGTCGGCGGCCGCGACTGTGGCCAGCCGGTCTATCTCATATGCTTGAGCTATTGGGCTTACTACCTTGTCATGGGCGAATGAATCCAGTGCATAGAGAATTTGTGGTTTGGCGGTGAGGTCCTTGAATGCCCCATTATCGACGGCGAACAGGTTGGCGATATCAGATTTTGCTCGATCACGGTTGACCGCTGCATCGCCCTTGTCAACGTCACGCAATGCTATGGCTGCCGAAATTTGTGCGACCAAATATCGGGTAGCCATGCTTTGTTGGTTGGGGCTAACGCTCATTTTCTCGATTTTCTTGTAATCGAGATCGTCGATAGCATTCTCGAAAATCTTTCTCGGAGACTCCTCAGCGACTGCTCCAGAGCTGGTGCTTCGATTACCAGTGCTCTCAGTGAAAGCTGACATTATGAAGGGGGTAAATCCCATCATTACAGCTAGCATAATGGGGGCTATGCTTTGACGCACGATCGCGAAGAGAACGCACACTGCGGACAATAAAGGGCCAATGAACTTCATTTTTTCAGTCATAGCGGTGGTTAACGATTCGAGTGGGCCTGAAACAGGGTTGTACGAATCATTTCCAGCGCTGATGCTGGTAAAAGCTGATCGTTCCGGAAACTGGTCAAGCACGCTTTGAGGAACGTCAATGCTGGAAAGACTCGCATCAGGCCCCAAGACACCACTTGCTACTGCTGCGATTACAGCAACTACACAGCAAGCCAGTGTTAAGCCAGAAGTGATCCAGCCAATTTTTTTGATCTTTGACGCCCTCAATTCGAGAGCTTCAATTTCGCTCATGAACAGCGGAGCTGACCCAGAGCTGGCAGACTCCTCAAACGTCAGTTGAGATGGTTTTGAATTATCGCGAGAGGTATCCACTTACACCCCCTTAGTGCACAGCTGAGCTGTTGTGGTTGGTCAAGCGGCTCAGCGGCATCAGGCGCATACCTTCGATCTGCTTCTCCGCGTTTTGTCTTTCTGCGACTCCGGCTTTCTGGATCCGAATAACCTCCTCGACGGTGTCAATCAAGGTGTCCTGTGCAAACTTGAGGGTTTCTATATCGATGACCAGACGCTGATTGGCCTTCGCGGTCGAGATGGCGTTTTGCTTTAGAAGAAGAGCGTTTTGCTTAATCAGCTCATTGGTTGCGTTGTCGATGTCATTGGCCATGGCCACAGCGTTTTCTTGTTGCTTCAGACTCAGCGCGAGACGGTACTGACGTCGCCACGCCGGGACTGTGATTTCACGAATAGTGCCGAATTTGTCAATCAGCATTGTGTTGTTCGACTGAATGACCGCGATCATCGGCAGCTCTTGCAAAGTGCTGTGCTGAGAAACTGTCAGGTCGCCAATCCGTTTGTCCAGGTTCGAGATATAGGCGTCCAAGTCCGCAACCTGCTGAACTTCCAACGGCGTCTGAGCGGTGGATCGGAGGTGCGCGAGCTCGTCGCTGAGTTCCGCAAGTCGCAGCTTGCCTGCGGCGATATGAATCCCCATTTCGCGATAGTCCTGCTTCACCGCGGTTTTCATGTTTTCGAGTGAGGCGTTGTGGCGGCTGAGGTTGTTCTGTGTTTTTTCCACCTCTGCTACCAGCGTATCGATCTGAACGCTTGCTGATTCGAACTGGCCGCGCAACTTGCTGGTCGACAAGCTGAAGCGGTCAATCAACGGCCCAATTACTGGTATTGGCGAGCGGAGCGAGGAGGCACCCTTGAGGTTGATGGAACGGGCGATGTGCACGACCTGGGAAAGTTTTTTGCCTGCTTCATCCAAGTCACCGGCTGTGACCGATCCAAGCAAGTCATCGGTATCGACTTTAGCGCCGTCAATGTCACGACCGAACTCTGAAACCGTTTGCACCACGTTAGGGTCGAGTTTCTGGGCAACTTCTCGAATTCGGGCCATATCCAGGGCGCTGACACCTAATCCTTCGAGGGTGCGTTGGTCCAGAGCGGCGGGAAGAAGCGTGGTGGCCTCGGTGACAGCGAGCTCGCTGGTGCTGGTGTTCTTTTGAGTTGTCATCGTGAAGCCTCCGTTAGCCGTTCTGATTCATAAGCGCGATAGCAAGGCTTTGCTTCAGCGCATCGTGGGCTTTTGTGGCCGCGGCCATGGTTTCGGGTTGCAGGTTCTTTGTCGTGATCAGGGCCAGCGTGTGGTGCCGCCAAACGGGAACCAGAGTGGAAGCGGTTTCGCCGTGTCGATCGAGCATGTCGATTGCCACCGCGCGGGCTAGCCGGAGTTGGTTGTTGCTGAGTTCGCTGGATGCCAGCAAGGTTGCCAGGTTCGTTAACTTGCGCGAAAACCGCTCACGAGGTTTGTCGAACGAAACTTCGTGCTCTGTCGGGATACCCGCGTCGGGATTCTCATCAAGATATTCACGCCCAGCCTGAATAAGATTTTTAAGTCGGATTTCTTCAGCGCCGCTATTGGCCAGCATCTCGTCGATTTTGACCACAGTACGGTCGACCTCGCGGCTAAGTTCCTGCGCCTCGCGTAGCAAGTCTTCGAGACACTTGCGCGCGTGCTCGTACCGCACTTGCGCTTCGACGGCCTGACCGGTGAAGCGCTGAAGCCAGTTAGGTTTTTCGTTGATGGTTTTAGGGTCCGCGTCGGACATCTTTGTCATGATTTGCGCCAGCTTTTGCGTCAGCTTCGCGACCGGCGAATGCTCCAGAAGATCGGAGTGTCCGTTGATGACTTTGAGGCTTTGCTCATCGCGGCCATAGGTGCCAATCGACGAGGAGTCCAGGAAGAGCTTGGGTATGACCTCGCGCTTCAGTTGTTCCACTTGGGTATTCATGCGTGGTTCCCACGGGGGCTTGAATAAGGTCGCTCGCTGGTCTCTTTTAGCGAGCGTTTCGATTCGGGTTCTGCGTTTCCAGTTTTCCTGACCCTTGGAAAATGCAAGGGGTTAGGTGCGGTCGCAGAACAACCCGAGCGGTGTGTTCGCTGGAGAACACGCGTGGAGGAGGGGGGGTGCGAGTTTCATAAAGTTGTCATCCCTGCCATTCGAGTGATGGTGAGATGGTTGCATCCGATCTCCGGAAGGGAGCGTCGAATCTCCCCCCTATCAGGGGGCAAATACGGGATTTGGTATCGACCGTTAGTGGCGCGAGCAGTGCACCACCACGAGCCGATTAGTTAGTGATAGCGAGCGGATGAGCCTCAATGATTCCCCCTGGCTGGGGGGCAGATTCGATTCACATGCAAACATCCTGCAATTTACGCTTTACCTACCTTCCAGCTGCCTGTTCCAAAGTGACGGCAGAAGATTCTTCCAGGAAAAAACACTGTCTGGAGCCTGCGCATGACGAGACTGAATCGAATCTTCCTGGGTGTGATGGCCTTAGCCAGCGCCTTCTTTATTAACTGGGTTCTCGTGAAAACGACCCATGGTCTGCTGTTCTACATACTGCTAGCCAGTGCGGCTTCTTTCACGATTCACATGATGGACAAGCGGAAAGCTATTGCAGGCCTTGCGCGGCTCCCTGAGTGGCAACTGCTCGGTTTTGATGCGTTTGGCGGTTGGGGTGGCGGTCTAATCGCGAGAGGGCTTATCGGTTACAGCTCTCTTAAAAATGGATTTCGCAACAGGTTTGCTCTGGTGGTGATCCTCAACATCTCCTGCCTGTCGTGTGCAGCGTGGATGTTTCCCGACCTAATTTTGGTCTGACTTACCTCAAGGCGAACAATGGATAAGAATTTGGAAGTCCTGGAGCGCGTGCTTCTGGCGTCGGTTACAGAGCAGCGTCGAGCAAGGCGCTGGAAGATTGCTTTTCGAATCATGACTTTTGCAGTGGTTGTGGGCGCCGTGGTGCTGAACAGTCCGTTAGACTTGGTAGGGGAGGGAGATGGACGTGCCCAAACTGCCAAGATCGAGGTGAACGGACCGATCGGAGATAGTGCTGGAGCCAGTGCTGACAATGTGAAGCGAAGCCTAGCTGCAGCATTTAAAGACCCAAAAACCCGTGGCGTCGTACTTGAAATCAACAGTCCTGGGGGAAGCCCCGTAGCTGCGGGGCTCATATACGATGAAATAAAGCGACAGCGGGTGCTACATCCTGACGTCAAGGTGTATGCCGTTATTGGTGATCTAGGGGCGTCAGGTGCGTACTACATCGCGAGTGCTGCTGACCTGATTTACGCGGACAAGGCCAGTCTGGTCGGCTCAATCGGTGTAACGGCGGCGACCTTCGGGTTCGTCGATCTGATGAGCAAGCTCGGTGTCGAGCGTCGTGCGTACACTTCAGGAGAGCACAAGGCGTTTCTGGATCAATTCCAGCCACGGAACGAGAGTGAAACCTTGTTTTGGCAAAACGTCCTCGGGACGACCCATCAGCAATTCATAACGGCGGTGAAGAATGGTCGCGGCGATCGCCTTAAGTCAGCTGAACACCCTGAGCTGTTCTCCGGCTTGATCTGGACTGGTGAGCAGGCTTTGCAGCTGGGGCTAATTGATCAATTGGGTGATACCGACCTGGTGGCGCGCGACGTTATTCAGCAAGAAACGATCGTCGATTTTACGCGTAAGGAAAATCCATTTGATCGATTCGCAAGCAAACTTGGCGCATCGGTTGCAAACGAGATTTCGCAGATGGTGGGGATTTCTGGGGTGCGGCTGCAATAGTTCGTAAAACGATTTTGAGCAGCCCATTGGACATGGGCTGTATTGGTAGAGCGCTCATTGCCCACTTGCAACAATTGCCTCGGGGACAGTCGGTGAGCGCTCTAACCAATGCAGCTACGAAACCTGATCGCGCGCGCGGCCCGTTTGACCGAGCGATGCAATGCTTAAGTCGGTCTCCGATATCTATGCGGTGGTCTGGGGACGCCCCCGAGTGACCCACCGATTTAATGAGGGAATGATGGAGATGGTTACCGATCACCAACAGATAGAAGCACATGGCCTTATTGGTAAGTCCGTCTATTTCCAGACTGACCATGCCAGCTATGGTGAGGGTCAAGTAATTGAGGTTCATGAGGCCATTGATGCTGTAACCGTGCTTGAAAAAGATACTGGAGCACGCTGGAAAGGCAGCATGGATCATGTAGAAGTTGTGGATTGAAGAAAGAACGATGCACGAACGCGATGCCGCAAATTGCTGGTTATCGACGCCCCCCCTGAAAGGTGGGATTCCTTTTGGGTTTCGTGCTCGACGTGGGCTGGTGTGGGTTGTCCCGTCGAATAAGAGTGTTTGTTTTTTTTAGATGAAAAATGGCCCAGCATTGCTGGGCCATGGGAATAAATGCCCCTTAACGCGGGGCTACGGTTGTGCCTGGTTCTCCCGTTGGGGCCAACGCTACAAGTAGCGAAGGACAGATCTACCGGAACTAACCGTATCGACCTGCTGGAGGTGACCTGCTCGTACCTTCGCTGGGTAAACCAAACCAGGTGATACAAGTCCGCGAACCATCACAGACTGCAGCTGTTTTACCGACTTCATCGTCGAGAGCACCTTCTGCGGGCTCTATCCCACTTGTGGCAGGGACCGCCTTCTGGACGTCTGGATATATTGGCCGGTCATTAACTTCGAGTTATGCCTGCCTCTTGAATCCATCATGCCTGTCATAGAAAAAATGCAAGCCGGACTCGTAGCTCGGCAGAAATTTTCAACGAGCGCGTAGTGGCGATATGGTTTTTTGCTACACTGATTTCGGAGTCTTCTTCCGCGGCGTTGGCGCCGACGAAAGCAGATTCTTGCGTTCAGTCTTGAGACTGATCGTTTGATAGTGACCGGTGATCACTCAAAACAAACACCCACCAATCCTTACCCATACGGGGCGCTATTGCCCCGTTGGGGTAGTCGTGCCTCCTTTTCCTGGAGACACACATGAACTTTGCTATCAATGCCCGCGATATCGCCCTATATCTGTTCTCAGTGGTTCTTCTCGGATGCACCGGGCATCCCGAGCGCACTGCGAGTACTGATCAGGCTTACACCTCTATCCCGTTACCCCAAGTAGTGCCTAACTGCCAGATGATTGGACAAGAAAAGGTTTGTAACTGGATAGCGCCACTTGAAGAGAAACGCGGTTCCCAGCCAGCGGTGAACATGGTTCAGCGCGTTCCTGGGATCATGCTGTGAACAACAAATAGGGGCCGCTAAAGCGCGGCCCCTATTTTTTTGTGCAGCTATTCGAGTCAACGTAAGTATCGTCACTCTGGGAGGGGATTTTGAGAGAGTGCGCGGTATGAGCCGCAATTTCGTCACACGCTGATAATGCTGCCGTCTACTGCACGGATGTACCGGGTCGGCCGATCGTTGGTGATATCGCCGGTAGCCACAAAGTCATCAATCATTTGATGCACTTCGGACTTGCTCATTCGCGGGTAGCGATCACCTTCACTGTAGCTATCGCTCGTATACCAAACGCCTTCCACGTCTGCCTGAGACATCAGCCAAAGCATGGTCAGTGAATAGAAGATCGCAGGACCCTCCGGGTAGATTTTGTCCCACCACCTACTGACATAGCTGATGTGAAAAAAACGCCCTTGCAGGTTCGTGGTTTTCGGCGCAAAGCACCGCATATTGTCTTGATATTGAAAAACGCCATCATCTGATATTTCGAAAAACTCATCCGCATGCTCAAGCGCAAAGAGTCGGCCATAGCGCTTCTCGTCGTGGTCAACGGGCACCGCAGTTCTGTTGGATAACGTCTCTTCAATTTCAGAGATACGCGCGTCTGTGAGCGTGCCACTGAAAAGAACAAATATGTTCGCGCATGTACTCATTTTTACCCTTCCAGATCATGACCGCAGTAATCGCCACGCCTTGTACACCTCGGCCCGGCATGGGCCGGAGTGGCAGCTGCAACTTGTTGAAATTTTGGCTAGGAAGAATGCCCAGCAGCCTTTCGACGCAATTTATCCGCCTCCAACTCCCGAAGACGCTGCCCATAAGGGCCTGGGTCGGAAGATGCGTCAGAAGCTGAGGGCTGTTTGCATCGTTCTGGCAGGCCGTCTTTAAGCGCTGGGGTAATTGATAGGGGCCAGCCACCGCCGGGGACACCACCATTCACAACCAATAGATAGAACTGGTCGCCTATGCATCTCCTGACAACCCCCAGAGGCAAGATTTCGCCATTCTGATTCCAGGTGCTTTCTTCAGCATATGAAGTCTGTGTGCAGCAGACAGCCAGAAAGAGGACAGAGCCTGCCAACAAGGTTTTTCCCAATTTGCTCCGTCCTTCTCGAAGGTTGCTCGGCTTAGCAGAGCGAACCGTTTTCTAAGATGTCGTACAGGGGCAAAGCGCTGTCAGGTTAAGCCTGTCCCCAAGGGACCAATAATCAACAGGGCCAGCCACCAATATCCGGCCTTAAACAGAACGCCTATGGTTTTTACGATAAGCGTAAGACAAGCCGCGCCAATCACAGCAATCAAAATCCACACCGCTTTGTTGCTGAGTGCTTGTGCCTTGTCTGATGACGTGAATGAGTGCCATGCGGCAGGCTCCTTATATTTCCGAGGCGATCAGCCTTCTCTAAGCTGATACCATTCAAGGAAATTGTGGAACGGAACATCCCGGCCATGGTTTCTAATTCCATGCCTTATGATTTTTGTAGCCCCAGCTTCCAGCTGGTCTTTGCTTACGGAAATCGAGTCGCCGGAAATTTCTAGTTGAGTTGCACCAGCCAAATCCCACTTACTCAGAAACCTTAACGCTTCTTCAAAGTCGGCAGTTGGCCATTCCAAACAAGTCGTTTCCGAATCCCCCTCAGGAATGCCCCAAAGGGTGTAACCAGGGGCATATTCAGGATTGAAATCGTCCAGAGTTGCCGGCCTGCCGAGCTTGGTAGAGCTGCTATACCAATCTCTCAGTCTCCTGCACGAATACTCTGTCTCCATATCCTGCTCACCAAGAATCAGCCAGGCATCATGCCGAAGCACCGTTACCTCATGAGGAACGATCTTCAGCGAGGGAAACGTGAGATCTGATTCAGCAGATTTTCGCCAAGCAAGCCAGCAGTAGGGACCGTCTTGCGGCTCGCTCTCAACGGACATGGTCCAGTGCGCAAAGATTGTCGTCTGCAGTTCACCCCAGGATGTCAGGCTGTTTCCGGAAAGCTTTCTTCCGATCTCAAGGACAGTACCTGGTGCGTGATAGCCGTAAGCAAAGAAATGCTCGTAGCTACGATCAAAGACGCCCCAACCGAAGTCATTGAGCACTACCCCATCTACGACGACAGCCTCATTGATGAATGGCCTCGGGCCTGCGTTCATACCAACCACGTTGTGTTGTATAAGTTCAGACATGCAGGACTCGCAGCTTACGACCCCATCGTGCTCGCTTAGACTGCCCCACAAGGAGCCGTCCAGTTCGCGCTGCGCGATGCCGCATAGAGTCTGCTCGGAGCACTGGTGCTTAACCGCATGCGAAGTTCCAGTGCGATTATCACGGGCAGCTACCTCGGTTATCGTCGAAAATTGAAATATCGGATTTCGCATTATTTTTTCTACCGCTGGTTGAACATGTCAGTTTGCTTGTTCGCGGGATCTGCTTTAGGCGCATTCAACGGATGGCCCAACTGACGACGAATCTCGCTGAGCCAAGCTTTGTACGGCGTGTTTTCTCGCTCTCCCCAAGGGTAGGCTTCGGTCAAAGCCTTTCGCAGCGCTTTCATGTCGCTCCGGCCCACGTTGCGAATCACTTCTGCGACGACCGGTGCCGCTGCATCTCCCCAAGACATAGCCTGCTCACTTCGATGGTTTGTGCAACGGATCGGCGCCGATGAAAACTTCCTCGGGAGCTTCGGGCCACTCGCGGCGAATCACATCGAAATCACCGCCGTTCCAAAGTCGCAGGAACTGCATGCCATCATCGTCGTTCAGGGCGAATTGTATGGCTGCTACCGCCGCATCGGGCCTTAGCAGATCTGCTTCGACTAGGTGTTCAGATGCCAGCTCAGCTGCAGTGTGTCGTGCCTGCTTGTGGCCTCGCTTGAATGCCAGTCGTTCGGCATGGTTCGACGAATCTGGGTCGCACGGTAAATTCATGATCGCCGCGTAAAGGTCACTCATTGCATCACCCTCTGATTGCGGGGCTGGAGTAGCCCCTCTCTTACGGACTTAGCCCGCGCGGTGGCGGGCTGGATCGGCAGCGACTTTCCCTATGGCTGGGGAGATCGGAGAAAGGAACCCTGCTCATTCATCGGCGCTGACCTTTTCCTTGGGGATAACGGGAAAGCAGTCACCGGTAAAAGTTGTGCCTTCGGGAAAAAGCATTTTTTCACCCATAGCTTTACTGCTTATTTCATCTCTGAGCGACTTGCCATCAGGCCCATTAACTTCGCAGCCCGGCGCACTAACAACGAGAAGTCTGCTGAAAGGGTCAGTCGTCACGTAATGGTTTCGCTGTTGAGCCCGGATGATCGACACCCAGACAATGGCGACCAACACCAGCGCCAAGACACCCACCATGATCATCAAAGGCTTCCTCAGAGCGACTTTGCGTTCAGGAACTGTTTTCATAGTTGCACCTTTTTTTTCCCTATTACTTAGGCTGGCGGGCTTTCATCGCCATAGCATCGGTTTTGGAAAGCTCGGCCAGCTTTTGCCGCTCTGCTTCGGAGAGAAAAGCTACCTTAAAGCCGATGAGGCCTTTCGCCTCGATGGTGACGCGATTACCCCCACCGAGGGCCGGAAGGCCAACCCGAACTTTTCCAGTTTCGTACGCTGCTTTGACTGTTTCGTAGAACATGACTTTTCCGTAAATTCAGTTGTGTTTGCCAAGGTCAGCGGGCTTCTTCGACTCGTACAGGGGCCAACCTAAGCACGCTGCCACAGCACCGGTCGCTATCATTCCTGAGAGCAAGAACCAGTTTTTTTCAGCGTCGATATCTGACCACGCGGAAGCTAACAACTCGATCACCGGCACCCAGAGCAGGCTAGAAAACAGCACTATCCCGAGTACTACTGCACAACTGATAAGCAAACCTTTCATCATTTGTCCTCACCGCGAAGGCCATACCAAAGAACAGCTTGGGCGCCGAATCCCATGCTTACTTCGGCTCTGTGCCGGCGGGCACGATGCTCGCCGGAGAATCCGCCATTTTGAATTTGTATGCGATGAACCGACCGCGCTCGCTATCACCCCAGTACGGGAACTCGCTTCCCTGATCTGGCACCACGAACGTCCGCAAGGATTCTGTGAGCCACTTGGCCATATCCAGGAGCCAATTCGGCAGGTAGCTCAGATCTGGCCGACCATCGTCCGAAACCAGAACGTAGACACAGTGATCTTTCACACTGAAAGCGATGCCGACGTTCTCGCGTCCCATAACCACGGAAGCACAAGCCAACTCGTAGCTATCGGCCTCGCTCCCCAGTTCGGCTGTCAGGAGGCCTTGATAAGTCGCAAGCGCTGCCTGGATCTGCTCGTAAGCATCAGCAATCGGAGTTCTGCCTTTACCCGAATTTATCGGTGTGTGTTGAAGGGTGAATGTGTTGCTCATGGGCTACTCCCTGCTTGTGGTGTACCTGGACGGCAGATCCGCCGTGGATTCCTAGAACACTTTAATGCTGTGAGCGATCAAGGTTTTAAGCCTCGTCGCTTAGCTCGATGGGGCTGATCAACGAAGCGGCTTCCCCAAGCCGCTTCGTTGCGGCACTGAGTCGGTCGCGATTGATAGCCACAGCTACATGGTTGCCGGACTGCTCGGCGCGCTCCAGCGCAGCCAGTTCAGCACGGCGGTCAATTTCCAGCCCAAAAACGCGGTCAGTGATAGTGGTCGCCATCATTTTTCCTAGGCCTTGGACCGGGATTGCAGACCACTGCCGTAGAACAAGACCAGCGCAGCCGGAACGCCGTAGAAGAGAATTTGAGCTACAAGCTGCGCCATAGCAGCAATGTTCTGCTGGAAATACAGAGAATTCGTTGCGTATGGGTCAGCGATCATGTTGTTCAGCCCGATGGAGCCGACAGCCACTATTGTGAAAAAGAAGAACAGCAGCCACTTGCCATGGTAGGCACGTTTCGATGCTGCCCAAAGTATGAGGCTGGTCAGCAGACCGCCGAAGAAGTAACCGAACCCCCAAAACGTAACGCCAATAGACTCTGCACCCTGGCGAAAAACTTCGGCCTGGAAAACGATGTTTCCCAAGACAAAAGAAATACCGAAACCGGCAAGTAACCCTGCACCGATCTGATTGAACGTACTCATTCTTTTCATGCTTCATCCTCTGTAATTACGGCGGCTGGAAACTGCGCCTTGGTACTGCCAAAGCCCGCGACTTGGCGGGCTGATATCGGCGGCGCTTTCCGTGGTGAATGGGCTAAATGTACTGGGCCAGCTTCACGCCTAGAACAATCACTGCCGCCGCGATCACAATGTAGGTGAAAATCTTGGCAGCCAATGTATCTGTAAGACGGGCCATGATGCCTGCGTAAACCATGGCCAGCAGCCCGAGGAGGAGGAATACGGCAGAGGGCATTTTGATCCCGCCGAGCTGGTCGGCAATGCCCGGTACAACCTGTAAAATTAACGCGATGATTAGTGGCCGAACCCAGCGGATGTTTTCAGCAAAAAATCCGGACTTCTGCTTTTGTGCGTCAATCATTTCCAGCTCCTGTCTTTGTGTTTTCCACTAACAATAAGGCCGCGACGTGGAGTGCGACCATTTTTTGGCCGTCATTCCACAGCAGCCGAGTGCCGCTTTCAGTGACCTCATACGCAGCCTCTGGTCGACCTTCGCGGTAGTTCCGATATTGGATAACGCCAGATACGATCAGGACGGCAACCAGGCCGATCCAGATGCTAAACAGAAGCATCAGTGCAATGCCCACAGCGACGGTCGCAACCAATGCTTTGGGCGACATGCCGAACAGTTTCCATCTTGAGTTATTCACGTTATTCCTTTACGAACGCGCTACTGCGCGGGCCTTCTGTTCCTGTTCCATGCAGCGCTCAGCCCTCGCGAGGTGTAGCGGTGCGTTGACCCCATTTTGATTGCAGGCTTTTCAGCGTGCTTTGCTCTTTTGCGGTCATGGCGTTTACCTTCGCAATCATCCCATGTGAAAAATTAAAGCAAGCATGAAACTGCCCCCTTAAAGGGAGCAATTAGTCGTTTAAAACTGATGGAATCGATCTCGCAGCCATGCCATGGGGGTGAGATGTGTGAGAGCTCTAACCATAGGCATGCCCTGGTGTTCGCGGAATATTCGAGGGCGATTACAACAGGGTGGGGGAAACGGCTAATTGCATCGAAGCAACATTCTCGCGAATGTATACTCGAGCATCTCAACGAAACTCACACGTCTCTGATAGGCTTATTTCATGATTCGTTTTGGTCTTTACGACGACGCGGTACCAGAGGCTCTTGCACAGCAAATTATCGGTATGTCGGCGCGTTACACCACTGAACTCGCAATGGATGCGTGCCCACCAGACCATCCGCTCTATCCAATCTCCCAGATCTATCTGCAATTCGAAATTCACGCATACCTCAGTGCGATCGGTCAGCCTGGCGGTGGTAATGGGGAGGTGCTGGTGGCGTTCGATGACGATGAGCATCCGGGCTTGCTAATTGGCTTTCTGCTTTACATGCCGCTCACCGGCTCTCAAGAGCATTGTGGAGTCAACTACGGTGCGGTACATGAGGGATTCCGAGGACGGGGCGTCTACTCAGCATTGATCCACCATATGCTGCGCCGATACCCCTCAGCCACGCTCACTTGTTTCGTAGAGAGCGTTCCGCTTTATGAGCGGTTGGGATTCAAGGTGGAGTTGGCGCGAAGCAGTCAGGTGCAGATGTACTCTTCCCCGGCGCCTGATGACATGGGTATGCCTGTCATGGACATGTCGCGGATCAAAGATCACCCCGCGGTCATACAGGCTCGTAAGGATGCAATTGCAACACATGGTGTGGAGGCAATTGATCGAGCGTACAGAGAAGCTGATGAGCGAATCAAGGCGCTTTGCCTGAAGGCCGAAACTTACGTTGCGAAACGTCTTGGATCGCGTGCCCCCGCTTGAATAAGCGGGGATGACGCCGAGAATGATGGTTGGTTAACGACTGGTAAGGCTCAGCAGAATAACTTTAGCTTTTGACTTCCGCGGCACCCCCCACAGATTTTGTATTGTCTGAGTGAGTGCTGATTCACGCTCATCCCCAAAATCAGGAGCTGGGTAGGTTTGGATTCCGCCAGGTGTTTCTTTCACCATCACCGACATCAGATGATGCAAGTCTTCATTCGAAAGATAACCCTTTGCAATCCTGCTTGATATTGCTTCCTGAGCCTGAGCAGAAAGTTCCGGATAGTGTTCCGCTACGATCGCGTAGCCGGATGCAGACGCCTCCTGACGTAAAAACCAATCGTGCGTAAACGGCGTCAACACGAAATAGGCTGCAACAGGGATGATGACCAGGATCATCACCCATGATGGACCGGAGAACGTCTTTTTTTTGTCTGGCATGTAGGTTCCGTTCTGATCTGCCATGGTTAAGCCCCGCGGGCGGTTACTTAAAGTTTTTTCAGTACCGTGTTTTCGGGCAACTCTTGGTCAAGCGAGCAGCTTGGATCGACGCTCACTGGCCCAATAACCTTCACTGAGCCGCCATACTGTAGCAACTCGACGACGGTTCCTTCGCAGCCTTTACTCGTAGACGAAAAGGTGATCAGTCGTTGGTTATTGACCGGGCTATTGATGTCACCCTTTGCAACACCGCGGCGTACGGTTTGTTTGCCGTCGGCACTCTTGGCAACAATTGCCGCGTCGTGCTGTCCGGATCCAGTCTCTTTTAGGAGCAGGAAATATTTTCCTGGTGGTTGTTTGTCGACGGCGGCGAGGTCATTTACATCGTGATGGAATGCGCGCCACAGCACGAATATGCCGATCGCTACGGCTGGAACTGTAAGAGCATGAAGCGGGTTTATTTTCATCATTTTCTGGCATCTCGTTTGAGTGGTAAGAACGGTTCAGGCAGGCAGGTACCAGCACGCTAAAAGCTTGTCTGGCCTTTTCGGCTGGGGGTATTCAGGAGGAGCTTTGTCCATAGGTATCGCCTGATTTTCCAGTTTCTGAAATTCCGCGTCGTATTCGTCCTGGTACCGGTAGTACTCGTGACGGTACGAAGCTCCGCTCCAGCCTTTAAAGTCAAACAGTGACGATGTAGACGTATCGACCTTCCCGTCAAATGCCCACATCATGCTTTTGTAGGGAAAGCTGGCGCCTTCGCTTGTGAAAGTCACTGTGACGATGGTCTTCATCGCAACGGTAGCCAGGATGCCTTCAAGGCCCAGCCATTCATCCACACGCACATTGGATGAGTCTTCGGAAGATTCTCCCCCAGCACGAAGCGGTGGGGCTATCCAGACTAATCGGGATTCCCCTGTGTCGTCCTTTGGGTAGAGCGCGCGGAATCGTTGGTCAAACGACACTGGGTTATCAACCGAGGTTCTCAGGTAATTTTCTTGATGCTCATTCGGGCTTTTTATCCCGTGAAATAATGGAAGCGTGCAGTGCGGAGATGACGAAAGCCGCATCTCATGAATCCGAAACACGCTCAGGTCCCTCCGACCATTTCGGTGGGAGCGCAATTCGTTTTCGATGTGCGCGGATTTGTTCAAGCGCAAATACTCCGAAACCACCTCTTCCCACGCTTCTTCCGAAGCGGTGCAGTTCGCCAGCGCAAAAGCACCGTTCTGGCTTCCAAACCCTACATAATTCAAGCTCGTACCACGGCCAATTAGTCCGATGGGAAGGAAGAACGTGGGGCGGTAGATTGTGCGCTGTGGGCCCGCATTGGACAGGCGATGTTCGCGGCGCCAAGCTTTAGAAAACTCGCCAAAAGCGCTCTCGCTTTCAAGAAAATCTTTGAATAGGTCGGCGTTTAAGGTCAACCGGTTGAAGACATCAACCTTGGCCTGGGGGCTTTTAAAGGGAGACTCGAGAGATTCCCACTCTTTGGCCTCTGGCCACTCATACTGGACAAGCTCCGCTGCGCTTTTCTCTTGGAGCAGCACCCATTTACGAGAAAGCTCTCCGATCGAGCGCTTTCCTACCCGTAAAACAATTCGATGAACCCACGCAAAACGGCAGACGCGATCATCGCGCTCAGCGGGGGACGGAGCGGTATACAGCACTAACTGCGATTTTCCAGTCAGGACCAACCGTAGTGGACTGTAGGATCGGTCTCGGGCAAAGGATTCGATGGCGCGCTGACTCGCTAATGAACGGTGCTGCAGCATGAACAGGAGATTGAGCAAGACTGACCATTCTTCCGGAGGGGTTGAACCTTCGAACCTGGGTAGTGAGGCGCCTTTGTTTGCAGCCCTCCAGCGAATGACTGCTTTGTCGACAAGGGCGTCAGCTTCCGAAGCCTCGATAATGCCCCCCTCAATGAGTGCTTGGCGCATCCGAAAGCGCATGGGTTCTTCGTGCATCCTTTCTTGCTGCACAAATTTAAGAGTTTGTTTGAACAACTCGATGTACTCGACGGAATGCACCCGTGACTCTCGATCATAGATGTAGCGGCGAAGCTGATCGGGTTGAACCGCATCAAGAACAAGATAGGGCTCGGCACCCGGAGTGAGATTGCCGGTTCGGCTAAGGAAAACCTTCGATTGAAAGACGTTCTGGTTGTCGTGCCAGCGTGGCCTCCTGGCGTCGACGTCTACACAGATGTCGTTCCCATCTCTATATGCCAGCGCAATCCCACTATTACGAACAGGATCGGCTTTGAAGTGAAGTAAGCCCGGAGAGACGTCTTCGCCTCTCAAACGATGCCAGAGGCAGTAGACCCGCGATCCCGGCGCAAGGTAGCTGTTCATCTCCTTGATCCACTCAGAGACGTGCTGCAGCTGCTCACGCGGGAGCATAGACTCCCCATCATCGTCATGAATGAACCGCAGGTACTTTTCCTGAAAGGAGAGGGTCACGAAATCTAGGCCCTGAGGCTCGGAGTAAAACTGACCAAATAGCTGCAGACGGTGATCTAATCCCGCCATCAGGATCAGGAACCTTTTGTAGTGGAGCGATTGAGCCTCGAATGCACTGAGCGATTTTGTGTATTTCAACGAGTCAAATGTGATCTGTTCTCCACCAACACCTTTGAATAGCTCATCAATTTCATTCTTCGATGGGAAAAGCCGCGAGGCACCAAGGTGTGTTGTTACTGGGGAATCCACGCAATGAATATTTTCGCCATCCCTGACCAGAAGGAAAACTTCGTGGTTGGTTCGATTGCGCTGCATCCCCTCGAATGCGTTTTCGTAATAAACATCACGTCGAGTACTGCACATGCAGACGATGCAGCGTTCGGTAGGGAATATCTGAGCAACAAACTCGTCGTTGGACGCAAGCAACTGACTCAAGCCTTTGAAGTTTCGGTGATCTGAGGCCTCATCGACGTGGGTGAACACGGCTATTTCTTCAACCATGATCAGCTTGCGCTGCATGATGGTCAGAGGAATCGAACTACAAGCGCTGGTGCCTTTGCGAATAGCTGTCACTTTAACGTCTTTGCCAATGTACAGATCGAGGCTCTTGATTCCTGCCATGATTTTGTCGACGTAGACGCGCACCTCTTCAGTGTGGGCCAGCGCTGCGGCCCCATACTCGTCAAAGTACGGAGTCATGCGTTTGATTGCCTGCTCAATTTCTTTGGTTTTGCTTGTGATCCAATTCCCCTGAATCGTTGCAATGGTGTGGGACCTTTCAGCTTGAGCCTTCATTACTGCGATCGAGCTTTCAGTGATCCCGGAGGAGAGGAAGCTGGATAGGTTCTGGGGTACACGAGCGCTATGGTCAATGGCGATTGGCAGTTGCCCTGCTGGGTTGGAATTTGCAGATTTGCGCGCGAACTCCTCGAGCCCTTCAGCGATGAGTTGTGCCATCTTTTCTGGGCTCGACTGTGTGTCCACGAGATCCTGCTGCAGAGCGAACACCCGGCCTTGTGCGGCGGCTAACTCCCGCTGGCGAATCTGCTCGTGGGCTGGTTCGAACTCAAACTGTTGAAGGAAGCTCGATGTCCGAAAATCATGTGTTTGACATCTGACGTAGCCCTGCCGATTTTGGCCCTGCTCATCAGTCCATTCCACCTCCAAATGTTGACCGTACTGATCAGGATGCGCCCGGACAGAAATGGTATGAGGCTGATTATCTACCCAGGCGATCGATTCGATCAGTAGGACCGTGTCTTGCTTGATTGCGTACTTGGGTACATCCACTAATGCCCGCCAATACTGGCCAGCAGATAGAGACTGAAATTTCTCAAGGCGCTCAAAAGCATCCTTCGGTTGCTGAGGCTGAATGATTTCTTTCATGGCTGCCGTCTGTTCTCGGTATGTGGTTCTTTGTGAGAAAGCATATTGGGCATGCAGAAAACGCAAGGGGGCCCGAAGGCCCCCTATTTCGTAATCTCAGACTCACACGCTGTTCAGGTAGAACGCGTATAGACCAATTCCAATACCAGTCAGGAAGATGGCGATGCCGAGTACCTTCACAAAGGGACTGCCTTTTTGCTCCGCGTGGTCGATCCAGCGGCACGCAGTGTCACCAAGAAGCCCAAGCGCGCACAGGAAAGGGTAAAAAAAGTAAGCAGTGGGCGTATCGAAACCAATTGCTGCTTGGTAAAAAATCTCGCATGCAATTGCAAGGACGGTGAGTGCAATTGCGTTGCCGACCCGGGCCTTCCGAGTCAAATCCTCACGAGCTCCGCTCTGCTGGATAAACAGCGCAACGAAGAATGGAAGGATCGGTAGAACTGGCTCCAGGTGATGCTTCAACCACCAGGTTGCGGCCAACGCGCCCGCAGTGCCCAGGAGGTAAATCAAACCAGGAACGAAAAGCTGCTGTACGCGATGTTGAAACAGCTGAGGTTGAGAAGCTTGAGTAGTCATTTATGAACTCACTTGGCAATTGATGGGAGGGGGACGTATTAGTTTTGAGTTGAGTGGAGCACTGCAATCATCCATCCAACTCGTAAAACGCAAGCGCTACTGATCACCGGCACCGATCGCGGGGCCGTATTTGATTCGGTTGTAAATTGTCGCTGGGTGTCTTTCGGCTGGTAGCTCCGACTGTTTGGCTGCTTCGGAGGCCATGGGGCCATCGATGAGCACGATTCGGTCAAGCTCTGTAAGGAACTGGTCTGCTGCACTCAACCAATGGACCAAACCTGTTTCATTCCGGAACACATGCGGGGAATGCTTGAGGATGGCCTCTGTGGTTTCACGGCACTCGTGAATTCGGTAAAGCACTCCTCCGTTGAAGTGCTCTACATGCATGACGATCCTGTAAAGGTGGTCGCGTAAGTGCTGCGCCTCGAACGAGAGTTGATCGTTGCTCTTCCTCTCGGCAACGAGCTTGCCGTAGACGCGCCTTAGAAATACTGAAAGCACAGCGACGGCTAAAAGCAGAACGATTTCTAGAGCGGTCATTACCCTCAACTCCCTACTGGACGCTTTCTAAACGGCAGGATCTTAGCCGTCACCGACGGGAGCGATCGGGGCGTTGCTGGCCAGTCCTCCAACTCAGATAGCGCAGCTTTCAAAGCGGGGGCTCGGCGCTCTCTTACTGACAGAGCCATAGCGTCAAGCTCGTCGAACAAAGCCCTGGCCGATCCTTGATGATCCTTGTCGCTGTAGGCCAGCATGAAATTCCTGACAATCTCGGTTAACAAGATCCCAGGATTGGTAATTCCCTGGAGAGTCGTTTCACTGATGAAAATTCCGAGTTCAGATGGACCTGTCTCTTCAAAAAACAGGTGCCCAAGCTCGGTATAAATTGTGCCGAGAGAGCGTTCAAAATCACTACGGTCGTGCGGGCACGAACCAATAGAGAAACAACCACTGCTGTTGGTCATTTGTTGCAGTGCATGCATGGCCGCGGTGACAGGCCGCTGTGTCGAAAAGATCTCACTCATAGGCATTGCTTCCTTGGAACTTGAGGATGCTGTCGGTCATCTGCAGTGATACTGCTTCACCGGCGACAATGTTCATTCTGTATATCGATCCCCTCTGCGTTGTGATCTTTTAGCCCCCGAGTTGGGGGCTAATGATGAGCAGTAGAGGTAGGCGACATCAGGCTCAAGATAAGCGGCGCAAGGAAAACGCAAGACTGGGCTAACAAAGGCCTCGTCAAGCATTTTTGGTGAAGTTTTTCGGAAGCAAGTCGGGGCGTGAAGATTTCAGACCTTCAAAGATTTCGTTTATCTGACCTGCTAACTCGATCTGATCGATCGACTTTGAGCTTTGAACCGAGTGAGGAATAACCATCTGGCTTCCACCAGCAGTCAGCCAATCGAAGGCGATAAGGTTCAGGACTGGCGAACCAGGCTGTGGCAAGGTCCAACCTTTGGACTCACGCAGGTAGTGTAAAAAAACAAACGGCAGGGGAGTCAGCGCCTTCTCTCGATGTTCTGGCTTCGCGAGATCAACGAAGCGCGTGCATTTGATGTACATCGCCAATGGAGACTCAGGCGCTCCGCGCAGCAGCTCCTGAAGCCAGCGCCGGTACTGCTGATCCCTGGAGTCAACTGATCGGAATGCGCGCGGATGAACCTTTGAGGCGTGCCTTAGGCCACCTTCTGCACTGTAACTGTGTATCCAGATTTCGGTTTTTTTCTTACCGCTCACATTTTGGCCCTCGCGCATTTTGACCCGGATCGTAACCCTACGATCACGGTGTCGATGCCGACATCTTGATCCAAAGCAGCTCTAGACTGGCGGCGTTTTAACCCCCACCGAGGGGGCAAACACAGGCGCCAAGGGGGGAGGCGAAGCTTCATCATCATGTTCATGAACGTCTGAAGCTCACTTAAACCTAAATTAGCCAATGGTTCGCCTAATGATCAAACACCCTATTACTGCATCCAAACCGCTAAGCGTACTTTCCGTTATAGGTTTACTGCTGGGTTCAATGTTGAGTTCACAAGCATTGGCAAACCAACCACCTGTGAGTACCCAAGGCAATCCAGTTCTTGTTCAGATGGGGCGGTTTGAAAACTGGGTTGGCCCTATCTCGGCGCTTTTTCGTGATCCTGACGGGGGGGCAATACAAGATACTGCAACGATTTTATCCGGACCAACCTACGGTAAAGTTACCGCGTTGGCGGGGTCGATGTATTACACGCCGCCATATGGTTTTACCGGGAACGACTCGTTTGTTGCTCAAGCGTACGACTCTACTGGTGCAGCGTCTGGCCCTGTAACGTACAACATCAGTATTAATGGCTCAATGAACCCCGCAGGGCATCCGGTAACTAGCAATACGTATATCTATACAGTCCAAGGCCAAACAGGGTGGGGCGGCGCGGTATGCGCGAATACCCCTGGCGATCCCGTCGCAGCAATTTACTCACAACCTTCCGTTGGTTCTGCTTCATATTGGAGCAGTTTGATGGTTTATAATCCGGGCGGATCGTTTATCGGTACAACTGGGTTTACCTATGCGTGTACAAGGGACAACTACCCTTTCTTGATATCGGCGAACATGGGGTATGTAAGTGTATACGTGGGCGCTCAGGTAGCAATTACTACACAAGAAGACACCCCTAAGGCCGTAGACCTTGGGTCCTATCCAGGTATCAGTTACCAGATTTTGAAGCAGCCAGCGAATGGCAGCGCATATTTTAGCGGCAGTTCTATCGTGTTTATCCCAAATGCGAACTGGAACGGCTCAACATCCCTTGAATATAACGCTGTCTATGCGGGAGGGGGTGGCTCACTTACGTATTCGATTCCCATCTCAGTTTCACCGGTTAACGATCAACCATTGGCCTCCGATCAGTCCATGACGTTGTCAGAAGATACATCTGCAACGATTACCCTTCCCGTGACTGATGTTGATCTCAGTTTCGAAGGCGATAGTCACACTTGGCAAATTGTTGCAGCACCAAACTCAGCGCATGGGACTGCATCGATTTCAGGGAACCGATTAACCTTTACTCCGACACCTAACTGGTTTGGTACCACTTCGCTCACCTATAGAATTCGTGACAGAGCTGGCGCCTATTCAAATGTGGCGACAGTTGCTATTACTGTTCTCAATGTAAACGATGTACCTGTAGTTCAGAATGTTTCTTTGACCACAGATGAAGATATACCTGGCACATTGAGATTGACTGCTTCAGATATTGATAGCTCACCGCCATTCATTTTCCAGATAGTAGGACAATCACCTTCGCAGAAAGGCACCGGCAGAATTGATGGAGATGTCTTTACATTCACTCCATTTAAGGACTGGAATGGAACGACGTCGTTAACATACAGAGCGATGGATAAAGAGGGCGGGTGGTCTCTCCCTGCATCGATTCAGATTACCGTCAACCCCATTAATGATGCTCCATCACTCAGGTTCCCGCTCAAGATTGAAACGAGGGAAAATGTCCCGGTGAAAGTTAAGTCCGTCGTAACGAAACAATAAGCACCCAACCCCACCGTCACACTCTGACAGTGGGGTTTTTTTGTGACAATTGAATCATGTCACTTGCGTTTTTTTTGATGGTGTCATTCTAGGTTTGAGACACATCGCAACTGTCCGAATAACTCGAAAAGGTACTCAAGGATATGAACGCAAGAAAGGAAAAGACTCTGCACATCGCGGTGCTCCCGATAGGCGAGCCAATGGAAGAGGATTTGCTGGTACCAGGAATCTACCAAGCCCAGGTCGAGGCTGGGCTAAACTCGGCGGATTCAGCCGAGGCCGCGCTGAACGCGTTCAATGATCGGTTCGAAATCGCCAACAAAGAGGGCTTCGCTTTCTTTGTCTTCGATCCCGATGAGGGCCGCATTATTTCCCCGTCTGGACGTCAGGTACTTAAAGGCAGGCTGATTGAGCAGTTCAATGTTGCTTGCACCTTTATGACGGGGCTGATTCCCACCTGGTTATTCGACAAGTTCCGCTTGAGCCTTATCGAAACTGCAAAACCAGCCGCCAAAACTTCAAAATCTGAAATTTTACGCTCACTGAATGGCGACCCCATCCTCATTCGAAGCTGAAGTCATTCTTGAAGGCTTCATCCTCATCGTCCTCACCTTCTTGGCCTGGCACCGAATGTGAGGGGACGAAATCGGGTCTATGGCATCTGACAGGCTGATCCCGGTATCGTCCCCAAGCCTCTTCCCACCCCTGAGAGTGATCTGCTTCTACCAAGGTGACCTCGAGGCAGTCCGCCTCCGGGAGGGCAAGCATGTAGGCCTCTGCGACCGCTTGGGGAACTTCCAAGTCGGTTTTCCCGACCAGGTGACGCTG
Organism: Pseudomonas sp. RIT-PI-o; assembly: GCF_001297215.1. Lineage (NCBI taxonomy): Bacteria > Pseudomonadati > Pseudomonadota > Gammaproteobacteria > Pseudomonadales > Pseudomonadaceae > Pseudomonas > Pseudomonas sp. RIT-PI-o. The sequence goes on from NZ_LHPA01000022.1 coordinate 106,094, forward strand.
CAGGATGATCTGCAGTTTTTTGGCGAATCTTATTGGATCGATTGAGCCCTTTAGAGGTGCCGTCTGGTGAAGTCGGCTCCAGGTTGAAGGCGTTAGATTTCCACCCAATGTCTGAACCTGAATCACATCGGTTCTTGTAGCTGCCAGTAGCAATGCTACGGCGCCGCCCCCCCCATAGCCCACCAGTTCAAATGTTTGGTTGTGATGGACACCTTTAAGGAACTCCAGCGCTTCTTGATAGCTGGTGATGACGCTTGAGCTGAAGCGTCTTTCGGACCACTCCGTTTGAACGCAACGTTCGCTCCAGACGTACTGACAGGGCCTCGCCAGATACGCAGATGGGGCTGGATCGTTGAGGGCCAGTTTGACCAGCATCAGTTTTTTTGGGGTAGGGTTCGTTGATCCCTGTGACTCTGATGCCTTGCTACCGTCGTCTTCGATGTAAACGCGCAGCGTCGTCGATTCTTCAGCATGTTTTTTGACAGCCGCCAACAGAGGGAAGGGGGTCGTTTGCAGAACTGTTGCACGGCCACCTGCCGCGGTAATTTCGGTTGAGAAGTTTTTGATGGATGAGGTACAGCCTCCCATCAATGCAACACTCAGCCACATGACTGCAAACCTCGCTTTGAACATCATTACGACTCCAATCCCTTTCTCGATCAATGCTCCAATGTTCGCGGCCTTTCTCCAGGGCCATCGGCCCAAACGTCCCCCTCCAAGGGGGCAATTCCGCCCGTGGCTCTGAACAGCTTCCTCCTAGGATCGGTGCTGGTTTTCCATGCTTTGGAGTCTGTGATGACAAGAGAAGAGCTGTTAGCGTCTAGTGATTCAAATTACATGAACGACGATCACCTGGTCTTTTTCAAAGAGTTACTTCAATCGCAGATTCAGGAGTGTCTTGAGAGAGTGAGCGGGGGGAAGCAGGGGTTATCTGCATTGGAGAAACCTGCCGATGATGTTGATCAGGCATCGGTCGAGGAAGAGCGGCAAAAGTTGCTTCGAATGCTTGAGCGAGATCGCATGAATCTGCCGAAATTACGCCGCGCAATTGAGCGAATTGAGGATCGCAACTTTGGTTATTGCGAGGAGACCGGGGAGCCTATTGGAATTAAGCGTTTGCTCGCTCGACCTGCCACCACATTGTGCATTGAAGCCAAGCAAAGACAGGAGCTGCGCGAGAAACATTTGAGAGTGGCCTAGATCGAGAGGTCGGGGGCCCAAAATTTCCAGGCCCCCAAGTGTTCAGTTGCAGCCATCTTTCAGGCTTTTACCCGCTTTGAAAGTCGGTTTGTTGACCGCTGGGATGGTAATTGCTTCACCCGTGCTTGGATTACGACCCCCTCGTTCAGCGCGGGCTTTCACCTGGAAGGAACCGAACCCGACCAGCGTTACTGTTTCCCCAGCCTTCAAGGCACTGGTAATGGAATCAGTCAGTCCGTCCAGCGCACGACCTGCCGCTGCTTTAGACAGATCCGCACTTTGTGCGATTGCATCGATCAATTCAGCTTTGTTCATTCACGCGTCCTCTGATTGAGTTCCCCGACATGGGTTGCTCGGCTTTTTGCTCATTTGATTGTATCGAGCGAAGTGCTTCTGAGAGTGAGGTTTGCCCCCGCCGCGGGGGGCAATTGCCTGATGGATGCGGGGACCTGGCTCTTACTCTTCCTGCACCTAATTTTGGATATCTCGATATGACCTTCAAAGCCCTTTTCGGAACGGCGTGTGTGTCGGTGGTGATCTCGTTGTCTGCCGCTGCTGGCGCTTTTTATTATTGGAAATCGACCCAACCGTTCATTGCGGACAACCAAGCACAATTCAACGTGATGGTGGCCAAAAGTATCAAGCTCAATCGGGCGGAACAGTACGCTGCTGAGGTCAACAAAAAGCTGGCCAAGTACGAGGACTTGGCGGTTAACGATGCACCGGACGGACGTCGGATCTATGGAAAGCTCGAAGCGCGCTTTACGCTTGTAGAATTCTCGGACTTCGAGTGCCCTTACTGCAAGCGCTACCATGAGACCCCGAAAAAGTTAGTCGATCAGGCGCCAGACCACGTGAAGTGGGAATGGCGGCATATGCCTCTCGATTTCCATAATCCTGCGGCTACACGCGAAGCTGTGATGACAGAATGCGCCGCGGAACAACGTGGCGCCGCAGGCTTCTGGGTGGCTGCCGAGGAAATGTTCAACAAGACGCGCGGTAACGGTCAGGGAATCGCTGACGTGGATGAATTTGCTGCGGGGATTGGTCTCGACACCGACAAATTCCAGGACTGCCTGAAAAGTGGGCGGTATGACCAGCGGATCCAGGCGGATATGAAGCTCGCCGAGAAGTACAAGGTAACGGGTACTCCTGCAACATTGATCGTCGACAGCCTGACCGGCGAGGAAAAACTGGTTTCGGGCGCTTTGCCGATTCAAAAGCTCATCGCGACCATCTCTGGAATGATCGAGGCTCACGAGCAACGTAATGCCAAACCAGCAGTGGGTGCGGCGGATTCTTCTACTGAGGCGGGTAGTGCTTCTGATGTTGCGCCAGATTCTGCTGTGGGAGCGAAGCTTCCATCTGGCCAGGACCAATAATGGAAACCTGTGGCAAATGATGAAAAAGCCCGTCCAGTTGACGGGTTTTTTTTCAACCTGTCTCAGCAGAGCCGCTGCATTTAACCAGGAAATTGCTTCCTTCTTCCCGCTGATCGACTCTAACGACGGTACCAGTTGAGTTTGTAACATCTGGCATCCGCGGGTATCTGGTCCGGTACCCAGCGCAGGCAGTCCAGGTATAACCGATCAGGCTTGCTCGGGCTTGGTCGAGTTGCTTGCACCAGATAGGCCGACCCACCAGACGTGACTATGTAATCTCCGGCGCTCAAGCCGTCAGCGCCGTCGATATAGAGCTTGCATGGGGTGAAAGGCTGACGGCGACTAGCCATAATTGGTTTCCCTACTTCTGTTCGCGGGCCCGAACCTTCGCCCAAGCCTCGGTGCTGTCCAAGCTGTGGCCACAATGCCGACACTGATAACCGTCACTGCGCCCGCTGAGGTCGGAATCGCATTCGTGAAATTCCATCAGCGTGAAATGGCACATTGGCACCGGCCCAACGTCCAGACTTCGCATAAGCTCGTTGTAGTCGCTCATCACCTGGAAATAGCGAGCTTCGTCTTCAGGGGGGCTTTCCTGCTCGATACAGGCCATGGAGACTCCTCTATGAATGGGTTGCCAGCGCTTGAGAGGCATGCTCGATTTGCCGATTTCGTTTCTCAACGAAACTCGCCATGAGACCGATCACAACGGTATTAAGCGCCAGGATCTTCATGGCGCGTGTTACCGCCACGTAGAGCAAGTTCAGCTCGTCATCCCGCTCTTCGGGTTCCATTTTTGGATCGAGCGGATCTGCAAAATCCTCGTACAGCTTCACAGCGTCCCACTCAAGGCCTTTAGCCTTGTGAGCAGTGGTGAGGGTGACAGTAGCGTCGAATTCTTCTTTTACAGAGCACTGGCGAAGCTCGGCAAGGCGCTCAAGTAAATCGTCATAGGTGTCGATCAGTTTGACCGAGCGCTCCATCTCGCGATCATTCGATTCCTCCGCAATTACCCGGTACTCCTGGAAGTCCCTGTACTCCTCGAGCAACTGGCGCCGCCGAATCTCAGTGTTCTCACCTTTGCTGAAGCGATAGAGATCTTCGAGCTCGGAAAACTTGTAGGCTTCCAAGCCCCCAACCCAAAATATTTTATGATCTTGAGCAGCCAGCATCAGGGCGTTTTCGATTACACCCATCACAGTACGATGCAGCACGGCGTGGTGATCGATGTCATCAGGAAGTTTGCGGGTCACCTTGGTGGCCGGACCCGCCCCGATGATTTCAAGCTCTTCACCTTTGTAGGAGAGGATGATATTGGCCGTATGAGCAACCGCTGGGCCGAATCGAAAAGAGCTGGTCAAATACATCTCGTCGACGCCATCCATCGCCGAGTGGTCCAAGGCGTTTACCGCGCCACGAAAGCGGTAAATTTGCTGGTGCGAGTCGCCACAGATGATCACCTTGGCTTTCTGTCTGAAAATCACATCAATCAAACACGCATTCAGGTCCTGACCTTCGTCGACGAGGATTGTCGTATAGCGACTCGATAACTCTGGCTGCGATGTTTGCCAGAGCTTGAAATATCCGTCGTGGGTAATTTTTACTTCTTTGTCGTCAAGGTCGATCATTCGTTGCCACAACATGTTGGCGCCAGCGACAACCGAAGATCGGTACTGCGCTTTTTTTCCAGACAGCTCGGTACCGGCTTCGACGCGATTGAAATGTTGCTCGCCGATATCGAAGTCAGCGCTGTTCAGGTAGTTGGTCAGCGTCTCTTGAATGTCTTTCACGGCTGTCCAGTTGCGCGTGTCCACGGCGTTCGCGATATCCGTTAGCCGCAGATTCTGGGCCAACTTTCCTGAGTAGCTTCGACCGATGCTGTGGTAGGCCAATTGATGGGCAGTTTTGCAGTCCACCCCTTTTGGAAATTTGCTTGCCGCTTCGTCACGGATCGCCCTGTTGTAAGCGACATAAAGGATCCGCTCACTTCGGTTCGCCTCTGCATACTCAGCAAGGGTCGTAGTTTTGGCTGCACCGGCAAATGCACGGACCCGCAGGCGCCGACCGCGATATTCCTTGATTGCAGCTTGTTCCAGAGTCAGCGTGATCTGCTTTTTCATGTCCATTTGCCTGTTAGCTCGTAATACTTAAAGCCTAACAGCGCCCTCAAAAACGCAACTGCGCAACGCCCCCCTATCCGGAGGTCCCCCCCCTAAAGAGGGGCAGTTAAGACCCTCCATGAGCCGTTGTTCAACTCAGACTGTGAGCTCCAGGGAACTGGCGACCATGCTCGCCTTTGCCCCGCATCGATGAGAGCAGTGATGAGCCTGAAGATTCTTCTGGTGATCCTCCTTGGATCTTCAACAGTAGGTTGCACTCAGCCGACACCTGATGTTCCGCAGGATGACGGTGCATTTTTGAGGCTCGCCAAAATAGGGACTGGGGCGATAGTCCTGGAGGCTGTAGTCGTATCCGGACAGGTTCAGAGAGTTGCTGCTGGAGACATCTCAAAAAGCGGCGGGAAGTTGAAACGCTGGAGTGATACCTATGTAAACATGGGCAAATGTGGGCGTGTTCGGTTCGTATTTGACCGTGAAAGTGACAAAGGTCGTTTTTGGAAAGCGACACCAGCCGCAACCCCGCACCAGCCTGGTCAGGGATGCCAAATAATGGACTGGCAGAAATATCACTGGCAGGAGTTGTCAGGCTGAGACAGTTCGGAACTGGGCACGGCCGACCCTGCCAGAGGAATTCCTGTGGCATGGTGAAGGATCAGTTGGCTCTTCGTCATGTGATGGATAGCGGCGATCTGCACTTGTCCCAATTGGAGAGCCGTCGCAAATGCAGTGCTCTCGACGGGGGATGTGCAACGAGTGCCAATTCCCTCCGTCGCGATTGCCAAACCTGCGCCTGGGATCATTAGATACACGAGGCTTTCTGTAGTCGCCTGAATGACGGAGAGTCCAAGCGATCGCCGTTCAAGTCGCTCCCAGCGATCGAGGATCTCTCGGACTGTGCCCCCAAGTGATGCTGACTTGCGGGAATAGTCGCTTTGCCCTTCTTGGCAGATATGGACCTCCCCGTTCAACGTCCAGTACCTTTGGAAGATCTGCGAGCCTGCTTGGGTTTCTCAACCCAATTCTCTATATCCGGGATCCCATCGAGGTCCTGAACAATTGCCTTACACGCTGGGCGTGATTTAAATCCGGTGCAACCCCAAAAGGGGCCACGTGTCCCGTCTCTCAACGCCAATTTGTGCTTGTCGCATTTAGGGCAATTCTGTTCGCTGAGTACCACCGCCACCTTTGGCTCATCTCCGGTTTTGAGTCGATCGAGGTCAGGGCTGTGCGGTGCTCCACGTTTGGCCTTGGCTTCGGGTGCAGTAGCGTTGCACTCTGGATAGCGGCTGCAGGAATAAAAGTGGCCGGCTCCACCTTTTCTACGTACAAACACACCATCTGAGCACACTGGACAGGGGATAAGATCCGCGCGCATATCGATAAAAGCTTGCGTCGAGCCAGCACTGGAAGCAGCAGCTAGTTCGGACTGCAAGATGTTGTACTGATAGGACACGACCGCCTTATAACCCGCTTTACCTGCTGCAATCTGGTCGAGCCCGTCTTCCATTTGCCGCGTAAAATTGAGCTCAATGAATGAAAAGTACTCTCGCAAGACATCTGCAACAGCTTCGCCAAGAGCCGTTGCGTAGATCATTCTGGCCTTTACTTCCATGTAGCCTCTTTTTTCAAGGACCGCCTGGGTGGCTGCGTAGGTAGCAGGTCGTCCGATACCGAGGCGTTCCATTTCCTTAACGAGTCCAGCCAAGGACAAGCGTGCGGGGGGCTGCGTCTTTTGCGTCTCGACTGAAGGTAAAAGTGCCGTCAAGCGCTGGCCATCTATTAACGCAGGTAGTGGCGCTGTCGGCTCATTGTCCTGGGCTGTTCCTTCTTCCTCAGTTTCATCGCCTTTTGTGAGGGCTAGCCAGCCTGGATCAATCAAAACTCGTCCTTTGGCCAGAAAAGGTTGTTGGTGTCCCTTGAGTGCTACATCGCTCACGAGCACAGCCTTTGTCGAATCATAGGTAGCTGGGTTCATTTGGCTTGCGACAGCGCGCATCCAGATCAGGCGATACAGCTGCGCGTCGGGCGAGTTTTGATCATCGCCAAATTGGCGCATTTCAATGTCACTTGGCCGGATCGCTTCGTGAGCCTCTTGGGCACTTTCCTTCGACTCCCAAGTATTTGGAGATGCGGGAATAGCTTGTCCCGAACTTGTTAAAAAATCACGAATCGCGGTCAAAGCCTCTTCACTGAGGTTCAGACTGTCTGTGCGGTGATAAGTAATCGCACCTGAGTCGAAGAGGGACTGTGCCAGCTTCATGGTTTCATCCGGGTTCATTTTCAGGCGGGCAGATGCGGCCTGTTGCAACGTCGACGTTGTAAAGGGGGGAGGGGGCTTTCGAAACGTCTTGCGAGTAGCGACTTTCTGCACGGTAAAGCCGCGTTGCTGTTGAATGGCCATGGCCAACTTGTCAATGAAGGCTTTGTCCGTGAAGTGCGCTGGCGGCTCTTGTTCGAGCATTTTGAAAAGAGGGCCGTATTCCCATGTCGCTGTCCAAGTACTGGATGGTCCACCTGGGGCCCCGCTGAGGTTCATGTGAAACTTCACGTCGAGACGGTAATGTTCGATCTGGACGTGGTCACGAATTGCCCTTTCACGCAGTACGATCAACAGCAGTGCTGAAGACTGCACACGGCCTGACGAAAGACTCCTGCCGATCCCTGCGATTTTGGTCAGCCAAGGGGAAACGTAGTAACCGAAAATCCGGTCTAGCACCCTGCGGGTCTCTTGAGCCTTGACTCTGTTGATGTCGATTTCGCGGGGGGACTTGATAGCGTCGAGGATCGCTTTTTTTGTGATCTCGTTGAAGGTGACTCGCCAATACTTCTTGGGTTTGAGTGTTTGAAGTAAGTGCCAGGCTATCGCTTCGCCCTCGCGATCGAGGTCGGTACCTAGATAAACGTTACCGGCATCTTTCACGAGTTTTCGTAGCCACGCTACGGTCTTCGCCTTATCCGGCAAAACGACGTATTCGGGCTGGAAGTCTGGTGCGGAAACTCCCATTTCGTTCGAGGGAAGATCTCGAATATGTCCCGCAGAGGCCGTGACCAGCCAGCCAGGGCCTATAAATTTTTCTATTTTTTTCGCTTTGGTCGGACTTTCAACAATCAACAGGTTCATCAGGGCCACGTCAACCTCCTCAAATTGGAAGGTACGATGCCCCGTCTAGTCGATGTTCTTCGTTCCAATCCGCCCCCCGGCAGGGGGGGCTGCGTTTACACTTGCCCTGATATGGAAACGATCATGCTCGGTGTTGCCTGCCTGGGTCCGAGCTCGAGACGCTGTTGATTGTGCAACGACTTCACCCAAGACAACGAGCATTTCGCAATGGCCAAGCTTCGATAGGTTTGTGGCTGATACAGAGCGTGGGTGTTTCTGGGACATAGCAGTTCCATCCATCAGTTAGTCGTCCTCATCATTGCATCTGCATTGAAAATGCAACCGTGGGCGTATGTTTTGGCCATAAGTTCGACATCGAAACTTGCATTGTTTATAGAGGTGGGATGATAGGTGCATGAGACAAGAAAACAGTTCACGCCTGACCAATTGGAGAGAGCCGTTGCCCGCCGAGCTGCGGAGCGCATCTGTGGTCATGTCGGAGCGAGATCTCAGCACCACCATGCCCGTTCCTTTGCATGGGCGCTGTGATCAAATTTTCGATAATGGGCGGTATCTGTTTGTTGTTGACACGAAGCGGCGCAAGAAAGCAGCGGTGTACCTGCGAGATGTCATTCAGCTCTCAGTTTACAAAGTGATCTTGGAGCGAGAGTCACAAACACTCTTGGGCTATCGGCGCCCGGTGTCGCCAGTCGGGTACATCCGTGTCACCGGCTACGGTACTACCACATACCTACCAGTAAAACTCCTTGCGACATCACAGGTTGTTGCGCTTTGGAATCGTTACTGGGAGCTGAAAATCCGTCGTGGTGCTGCGAGCCCGAGGGTTGCTGTCCTACAAGTATGTTCTTCCTGCGATCAAGCACCTCGCTGCCCTCGATACCAATAGCGTCTCGCGGCAAACCACGAAGCCGCCATTTTCATGCTGTCGGTTGTAAATAAATGCGAAATTATAGAAATTGCGGCGACAATAAAACCCGCAAGTGCGGGCTTATTGATGTATCTGAGGCTATAGAACCCGAAGCGATACTTTTCCTATCTACGGTTGTAGTCGCGGAGGGTTTCACTAAACGCAGCGTCGGCTCGCTCGCTGAATACGTTTCGCCAGAAAAACGCCCGTGGGTTGAATACCAACAATGGCCCGGTCACAAGTACAGCCACCACATGACAAAAGATCTCGTGTAGCCCGGAGCGTTGAAAGGCAATTGAAACCGCCATAGCTACGCAAAAAGCCTTAATCATCCCGCAGATCAAGTTCACAGACTGATCACCCCAAAGCGATTTGTCGCGGAGCGCAGCGCGCAAAGCGACTCGCCTTGCTGACTCCGCAGCCAACCAAATCGCATTTTTGTCATCACCCTCGTTCACGGTTTTCCCTGCTCGATCCTGGGCGCGAAAACCGCACCTCTCTTTCGACTGCGGCCCCGGCTTTTAAGGGCCGAGGCTTGGGGTACAGCGGGCTAATTGGCGTATCACTCAATCTTTTGGTTATCGGTCGGCTTTGCGGTCCTTTTGTCTGCAGCATCCAAGAGCCGAGAAATGTCTGGCATGACAAAAACTGCCGCCCCTAAAAGGAACGCTAAGATAAGCAGTGATGACATAACGCATTTTTTGACTGCCTCCTCGTTGAGATTGCCAGCAAACAAATCCATCCACGTCATGCCTTCTGGAAAGCCCATTTCAAAACCAGTGGACATAGCGAGAAGTATTGCTACTGGGACTAGGAGTGAAATTCGGCTCGTTCTATAGGCATGAATACAAGCGGCAACTAAGAGTGCATTCTTTAAGAGGTAGAGTAGGGTATCCATTACTCAAAGTCCTTCAGGGTGGCAATGGGAAAAGCAGAGAACCCTCTTTTCCTACGGTAGGGACATAGTCGTTTCGACGTCAGAAATCAGCTCGACATTCGGCTGCGCAGCACTAAAGGGTAAGCGGTTTCTTTGTGCAGTGCATTACGCAAAGGTTAGAGATCAAGCGGTGCGCTTGTGCGGGATAGCTTTCTGAATACGATCGTAAACTTCGTCCCGATGTACTGGTACCTCTTTGGGGGCGTCGATTCCGATACGGACTTGGCCACCGTCCACCGCAAGGACACGGATGATGATGTCCTCACCGATATTGATGGATTCACCGTTACGTCGAGTAAGAATCAGCATTTTATTTCCCTTCCTTTTTAGGTTTAAACGGCTAACTGCTGTTGGTTGTCGTCGCTTGAGTCTTCTTCCTGACCGTCTGGTTTCGCCGCCAACTGTTTGGCGCGGAGCTTCTCGACCTCGGCCAGGATCGTGTCCAGTTGGGCAAAGAGATCAGCAGGTAATTTGAGTTGAACCGTGCCGTCTTTCGCGTCCGGTTGAGCGTCCTTCACATGGTCCCGAAGGCTTGAAAATCCGTTGAACATCGTCTGAGCGAAGCTCTTCTTGATCGTCAATGGCATGACGTCCTTGAACTGCTTTTCGGTGACTCGACGGGGCTTGGGACTGGCGGTTGCGCCAGGCATAAGCGCCTGCTGGGGATCCACGCCGTCTGCGTTTTCAAGTGCTGCGATCTGGGTCAAGATCATGTTTAGCGCTTTTTCGCCACCATGAACCTTGAAGAGTTTCCTTGCGAGATATGGTTTGACAACATCATCCTCAACCAAGGCTTGCAGATCATCAGGTAGATCAAGCAACTCGAGCTCCTCCTTGATGTGCTTGCCTGATTTATTGACAAAAACACCGGCTTCGTCAGGAGTCATGCCTCGGTTGATGTAGCGCAGGTAGACGCGCGCCCGCTGAATCGGCGATAGATCCAAGCTATCCTGAGAAGTGACCAAAAGAGCATCCTGCTCGTTCTCGTCGCCTTTCATTTCAATACAACTGAGGCGCAATATCTGAGCCCCGCGTTCTCGAGCAAGGAGAGCGGCGAGACGTCGGCAATGTCCAGCTCGAACAATCAACCGACCATCAACAACCTTGACTATCAGCGGAGGCAACATTTGCCCAGCCATATACGCTTGGGCGAGCTTCTCGATGTGGGCTTTGGTTTTTGGACTGTCATAGTTCCTAGGGTTGAACCCAGGCTGCTCTTCAAACAAGTCCAACGGGAACGAGTAAAAGTCGCCCCGTTTTGCACCGATGTCGCCTTCATTTTTCGGCGTGATGCTTGCCGCAAGCGCCTTCAGGCTAGAAATGTTGTTGCTCATAATCTTCCTCCGTGACCGGCTACTGCCGTCTTCGTTGAATTGAACGGAGGGCTTCGCCCTCACTCGTTTCGATTCTGTGGGCTCCCGAAAAAATGCAAGGGCCCTTAAGGGAGCCGCTCAATATGCAGCCCCGGTTTTTCTGAAGAGGCTGCAGAGCAGATGTGACTAAACTCTACAAGTCGCAGGTCGCGCGAGGGCGGTTGATTAGCCCCGTTCGAGGGGGCAATTAGGCAACGCACCCCCTGTTGAGGGGCGAATCGGCGATAAAGCGAAAGGCCAGTACGGATAATGTTTCGATACCTAAAGTCGAGGTGAGAACAATGTCCGCACACCCCATTTCCAGAAGCGAAGAATATCCAGGCGGTGATCTGCTGCTTCAGCAACAACAGTCGCTGGATGAGATTCAGCGAATCGCGAGCATGACGCCGCGGCTTGCTTTCGAGCCACGGTCGTCATTTGACAGGACACTTGAGGAAGATCTCAAGCAGCTCGATGCGTCGATACCTGGTGCAACGTTTTGGACCAAGTCTGTAATAATCGCTGTGTCGATCGCCGTCGGCGCCGGGCTTGTTATCGGCGTACCGCTGGGGTACATCACCTACTAAAGACTTGGGCACTGAGTGAAACCGCTACCGAATCAGCTTTATTGGAAGAATTGGGGGGAGTGGCTTGCTGGTGCTGGCGCTCTCTCAATTAAAGCCTTGCCCTGCTACCTACTTGCAGCCTCACTGTTCGGCGGCGTTGGGCTGATCATCTATTTGATGGGGGGGAAAGCGTTTTATCACCTATTCAACGTCTGTTCGCCGTTCTTCCTGATCATTGTTGCAATAGCGTTCGCCAAGGACACTGGAGCGCCTGTTGCGGCGACCTGCTATCAGCAACTGACGAAGGGATCTTACTGGTTGAGCCTTCCACGATTATCGGCCAAACCCATCCTCGTACTGCTAACCGGAATGCACATCCTTTTCATAGGACTGATGGTGTACTCCCAGTACTTTACGAATCCCTCTCATTCCCCTGGCCAGGGAGCGGTTCTTGAGAGAAGTTTTTTTGAACAGGTGGCGCTTTACGTCATTCTGTTTTCCACGACGATTGAGCAGCAAATGATCCTCGTTCCGCCGCTGATTCTTTTTGGAGGGATGTACCACTTCGTGGTCAACATTGGTCTTTCACTGCGGGTGGTGTCTGAAGGAAACGCGGACCGGGTAAACAGCTTAGTCAAGGTTTCCGGCAAGCGAGTGCTGTTGCCTATTCTGATTATCTTGCCCGCTGGAGTCCTTATACAAGCAGCGGCAAAAGCAGCTGGCACTCTGCACCAGGCGCTGGGAGCGGGAGTGCTGCTTATATCAACATTTGGTTGGCTATTCTTTGGTGCGCTCTCTTGGAAAATCGTGGCGAGCGTGATGGCGTTAAGCGTAGAGAAGGAAGGTTTGACTGAGAAATCGTAGCTGGCCGGTGTTCAGTCAATACCAGTCAGCTACGGTGACATTTACAGTTATTGAGGGCGGACGAATTCGCCAGTTTATTTCTGAGTGAGGCATTTGCCCCGTAACGAAGGCGGAATGTGGTTAGGTCCGCCAAGCGCAACCATTGACCACTCTTCTTCAGTCATTTCGCTTGTGGCCCCCTTACAGAACTTTCGATAAGCCCGCAGGTACTGTGCAGAATCCATATCCACGGTGGTTGGCTTTTGTTGCGCTACCTGGGGCGCGGAGGGCGATGCGGGGACGCCTTGAGACAAGGCTGAGCGTTGCCACTCTTCCGGAGTTCCGCGAAGCGCAAAGATCTTCACTGCACCATGGTCGGACTCTTCATTCCTGACGACAGGTCGAATCACAATCGCATCTTCGGACGCCATTACGTGCTGATAGGTTGGTTTGCGCAGTGCCGCGCCTCCACGGCCCTCATGACCCCATGACGCACGAAACTCCTCCCAGTGTCGGACAGGAACCTCCACAGTCGTTGGAGCAACGTAGGTTATTTCCTGTTTTTTAGGCTTCGATGAGCAGCCGCTTAGGGCAAGACCCAAGGCTATTGCGATCGCAAAAGTTTGATACTTCACGTTGAAGGTCTCTGTCAGTGGATGACAGTGAGAATAAATGGCAAGGAGTTGAGCATCGGTATTCGTCTGCCCCCACTTAGGGGGTCGATTGACCCGCTTGATCGACTTAGTGGTTGGCATCCTTTCGGTCACAAGAACTGAATCGGTGCTGTGAATTGTTCAGAAACGCTCTCGCCAGGATTTTTGGCCGCCGCCAGGTAGGCCCAGTGATTCCTGAGCCCAAACACCCTGTTCACGTTCTGCTCTCTCCTGAGGTCATCAAGGGACTGAAGGAGGGTGATGAGCATATGTTGCGGTACCCGCCCTTCATCAGCGGCTATCCGGCGCTTATCCGTGGTGGGGATCTGCTAAAGCTGCACGCCGACAAATTGACCAAAATCCAAACTACCTTAGGGCTACGGCCAGAAGAGTTCGATGAGTTGGTCATGCCGGTGCTGCGCGCCTATGCCGATTACGTTCACCTCCTTCCAGCATCGGAGCTCCACCACCACCGCGGTCCAGGCGGGCTAATGCGCCATGGCATTGAGGTCGCGGCATTCGCGGTTTTGAAGTCAAACAACGCGGTTTTTGATCACGATAAGTACCCCCAAGAAAAATCGAAGCGTGAAAAACCCTGGCGTGTTGCAGCAATGTGCGCTGGCCTGATACACGATGCCGGAAAGCCTCTAACAGATCTGCGAGTGACCGACGAAACCGGTGCAAAAGTGTGGGCTCCTGTTGAGGAGTCATTGCTTGAATGGGCCAATAGCCAGAGCGTGGCGCGGTACTACCTGCACTGGAACTCGAATCGCCACAAGGTCCATAAGCACTTGTCGGCAACCATGGTCGATACCCTCATTCCGCGTAAAACCCGAGGCTGGATCATGAACGCTGGCCAGGACATCTATGCGTCCATGGTCAACGCAATAAGTGGTGATGACCCCAACAGTGTTCTAACTGGGATCGTCATACGTTCCGATTCGGCATCAGTCGAGCAAGACATGAAGCGCCATGGCGGTGAGGCCACGTCAAGTGGTACCGGTGTCCCGGTGAACCGTCTTGTTGTAGATGCCATTCGGCGCCTAGTTTCGATGGGGACTTGGGCCGTAAACAAGAAAGGGTCAAGGGTGTGGATCACCCTGGATGGCGTCTTCGTCGTATGGAAGCAGGGTGCGGAAGACATCGTAAAAGAAATCATCGCGCAGGGAGTTAATGCTATCCCTCGAACGCCCGATCTGCTGGCGAATGTTCTGATCGATAATGGGTTGGCTGATCGCGGGCCGGATGGGGGACCTTACTGGGATGTCGCCCCCTTCGAGCTTAGAAAAGTCGATGGTGCTGGCTTTACCAAAGAGACGTATTTGAAGTGCCTCAAAATCATGAGCGCGGATACCGTCTTTGGTTACGACCACCCACCAACAGCCGTTTCTGTGACGCTGGGTAAGGACGCGGACGCAGTAACACTTGAGGTTACTTCTGCATCGCCTGGCGCTACGGCTCAAGATGAACCTCAAGCTGCTGTCGGCGCTGCCCAAACACCAGTATCGACTGCTAAAGCTCACATGGGCACCGCGCTGGGCGATCTGGTCAACAATTTCACACCTGCCTCGACTGGTGGAAAGCGTACTGCGAGCCCAGCATTGCACCAAAAGGCAGCCGCGAAGGGCATCAGCCTCGAGCCGCTCGACACAGAATCCTTGGCGATGGTCCTTGAGCCCGAAATCCGACCAGTTGGCCTAAAAGATTTGGCCGTTGAGGGGCTCGATATTGACGGCTTGTTCTCTGAGGACGAACTGGGGGGCAGTGAGGGGCCAGTAGGTGACGTTTTCGAGCCACTGATCTTTTCACTTGATGATGACCAAAGTGCTTTTGGCCCATCGACGGCGCCGCCTGTGCAGCTGCCAAAGGAGAAGGCGCCTGCAGCCCAAGTTGTAAGCCCAGACGACTTTGACGTCGAAGCCTACCTGGCAGATCAGACACAAAGTACTCAAGGCCAGGACTACGATTCTAGTTTGCAAGGCGTGGTGTTTGAAGAGTCTGAGTTTGAGCCTCCAGCCGCGACCGCTGCTATTCAAGAAACCGTATCTCCTCAGAAAGATCTTCTGCATGGACTGTTCGAAGGCTTGGACCTCAATCATGAGCCTAGGAAGCCCGCGCGGAGGTCGACGGGCAAGGACAGTCAGGGTGATTTGCTGGCGCCACTCGCTGGCGCCTCGGCCAATACACCACAGCAACGACGAAATGGAAATAAGCCATCCTCTATTCAGGTCGTATCGACGGTTTCATTCGCTGAGGTGGATGAACCTGCGGGGGAGAAGTCAAAAGCAAAAGATTCTTCTCAGTCGCACCTTCAGGAATCGACCGAATCTGCCACTCCGAAGTCCTTAACCCCGATAGCCGACTCATTTGTGAATGCTTCACCTGAAGCGATGAATATCCTTATTCGACACGTTCCGAATGTGGTGCATTGGTCGGTCTTGAATTCGAAACTGTTTCTGCCGCTTTCAAGTGGAAGCAGTGTCTTAACCGAAGAAGAAGTGATGACTCTTCATACTTCAGGTTGGGTTATGGAGAACTTTCTCAAAAGCGGTGGTTTAAAGCAGCGAGTTGTGCAGAAATTAAACAATATTAATGGGGTAGTGCTGAGCAATCCTATCGCTGCATTAGTTGAGGAGCTAACAGGTCAGCAGTTCGAATTTCTCTCAGTAAATAAAAAACGGGATCAGGCGTCGCTGGACCGAAGTAGGCGAATCGTCAAGCTCGCAATTCAACACGTAGAGCGCATCGCGCTAGAAACTGGTGAAACAGCTGCGGAATTTACTCCAGGGTCGTTCAAAGCGCTTGAGCCTGTCATCGGCTTTAGTCATGACGAAATAAGAAATGCATTGTGTGAATACTGCGAGTTTGTCATGCGTCGTAAAAATATCGTGGTCATTATCCCGCGGGAGTTAATGGTATGAGTGAGTGGGCGTATGACGTTCCCTGGCGTCCGAATTTTGAAGCGGTCGAAGTGGCTGCTTGGACTGGGGGCATGGTCGCTACAGCTTCATTAGGCTTGCTAAGTAGTGGCCTTCCTTTTATGCCTTTCGCCTGTACATTAGGAATACAAGCGGCCTTTGCTTTGAAGAAATTGCCTAAAGCAATCCAGCTTCACAGAATTAAACAACGTCTGGGAGCGCAGCCAGTCGATCTACTAAGTCAAGATAAGCTTCTTGACTTTATGATTGCAAATCCGACTTCTGTATATCTGGGTCAAGGATATCAGTGGACGCAATCAGAAGGTCAGATGCTTTTCGATTTGCTTAAGCGTGATGTCACGAAGTTTGTCCCTAAAGTGAAAGACGGCTTTATGGGGGCGCCATGGATTCACGGCCTCAGTCAGAAAAAAGACGAGGCCCAAAAGGTAGAAACAGAACTTACAAGCCTTCACGAGTTAATTGTGGGTACTACAGGCTCGGGCAAAACTCGGCTTTTTGATTTAAAGATAACCCAAGCGGTACTTCGCGGTGAGGCTGTAATCGTAATTGATCCGAAAGGGGATCGTGAGCTTGCAGAGAACACGAAAAGAGCATGCGAGATTGCGGGTGAACCTAATAGATTCAAGTATTTTCATCCTGCGTTCCCTGAAAAATCTACAAGAGTTTCACCCACCAAGAACTTCTCAAGACCAACTGAAGTTGCGAGTCGAATTGCTGCTCTGATGAAATCTGAGGCTGGTAACCCATTCCAAGCTTTCGCGATGATGGCAATCAACAACGTTGTTCAGGCCATGTTGATTTGCGGCGAACAGCCGACATTGGTTTCAATTCGCCGGGCTCTTGAAGGTGGTTTGGCAACTTTGATCATCAAGGCAATCAAGGCTTATTCAGAGCCTCTGATTTCTGATTTTGAGGCAACAGTCAAACATTATTTGAAAGGGGCGCAATCTGACGGCGCAAGGGCACTTGGCCTGATCGCTATGTATCGAGTCGAAGTTCAACCTGTAAAGGCAAACTCTGACCTTGAAGGTGTGCTTTCGATGTACGAGCATGACAGCCAGCATTTCGGGAAGATGATTGCGTCCTTGATGCCCGTACTAAACATGCTCACATCGGGGCACATGGGCCCACTGTTGTCCCCAATGGACGATGATGATGACGATCGTGAAGTAACAGATACCAAGAAGATTATTGATGGTGGGCAGGTCATGTACCTGGGGCTCGACTCCCTTTCAGACCCTCTTGTTGGCTCTGCGATCGGATCGATCTTCTTGGCGGATTTGGCTTCCGTAGCTGGTGAGCGTTACAACTACGGCGTTTCGTTGCGTCCCGTGAGCATCTTCGTCGACGAGGCTGCCGAGGTGGTGAACGACCAGCTGATTCAGTTGCTCAACAAAGGTCGTGGGGCAAAACTGAGTCTGTATGTGGCTACCCAGACCATTGCGGACTTTGAAGCACGTATGGGGGATGCAGCAAAAGCACGCCAAGTGTTGGGTAACACGAACCACCTCATTGCTTTGAGAATCACGGATCCTGATACGCAAGAGTACGTGGCGTCGAAGATTCCTCCGACAAGATACAAATATATTATGCGAACTCAAGGTGCTTCATCTGGGCAAGATCCGCATATGCACTCAGGCAATGTCGGCGAACGCTTGATGGAGGAAGAGGGCGAACTCTTTCCGTCCCAGATGTTCGGTCAACTTCCGAATCTTGAGTACATCGCAATTATGGCAGGCGGAAGACTTATAAAAGGCAAGGTGCCTGTTCTTACGACGCCTAAAGACATGGCTAAAGCTGCCCAGCAGGCCGCTAAATATAAAGAAGTTATTATTAAAAATGCAGCGTAGACAATCCATGAACAATTCAAATACGGCTAACAAAGTCTTTATGGAAGTTTTCGGCGATAACCGTTCATTGAAGGATGCTTTATACCTGCTGAAGTCGGACTGGCCTCGCGCTGCCGCACTTATCAGTGTTGCTGCAGCTTTACTCAAGGCGCCTGAAACCACTCACGTGACAAAAGCAGTAATTCAAACTGCGCTAGAGTCATACCTTGCAAATGTCGGTGCGACTGACAGGCAGCGGCTTGCCGCTTTTATGGATCCTTTTATCGATGGAATGTGCGAGATCGTTGGTGACAAGGAGTTGGTCAACAAAAGCTCTATTGTTTCCGATGAAATCGCACGGATAATGAATGACGCTGACTATGAGGGTGATTTTTGTGATCGGACGTCGGTCACTAAAGCCCTTTTGCAGCCTCAAAACCCATTATCTAAAGTTTGGACCCTGATTGAGTCTGGGAGAAAATGATATGGAAGAGAAATGGCCAAAAACATTCTGGGCATTTATAGTCTGCTTTTTTGTAGAGATCATTCTTGTCGTTTGCTTGGTACCAAACAATTTTATTGAGCGTTCAATCCTGAAGGAACAGGGTTGGACTCGAACCATGTTGGGTGAAGAGTCTGAAGCGTTAGTAAGGCAGTCGACTGACCAACTGTATATTTCCTTTTTGGGCGACTCCGGAATCAAAGACACTGTTTCTAGCTTTTTTATCCCGTCAGCCGCAGAAATCGAAAAATCAAAAGGTTGGGAGCATTTAGGCGAGTTATGGTTTCCCTTCATACAGGCCCGAGGTGAGGCGCTTGCTATGGTCATTTACCATATAATTTACAGAATAATTCTTCTAGGGATGTGGATCCCTTCCATGGTAATCATGGTCATACCCTCAATGGTTTCAGGATATATGGCCTGGCAAATAAAGCGTTACAACTTTGCATACTCGTCGCCGTTCTTGAATAAATACAGTTCTATGCTGCTTATGTTCTTTGGGGCGGCGTTGATCGTGAGCTTTATTGCGCCGCTGCCCATTCCGCCAATGATTATTCCGATTCTGACAATCATCGTCATACCGTTCGCTTGTGTTCTGTTGCTCGGAAACCTACCGAAGCGTCTCTAGCTCGGGGAGAACCGCCCCCTACATGGGGGCGAACTGCCGCCCTTAGATTCAGTAGATCACACAAAATCACACCATCTGAATAGGAGTGATTCTGTGCCTTCTGCCACCAAAACAAAGTTCACCAGGTTCGCACCGGTTGCAATGGCTGCTCTTGCGATCGTAATGGCGGGAATCTCGCTATACGCCCAGAACAATCTTCACCGGCAGCTTGCCGAAACCAACGACTTGATCGATCGCTTGGGTACTCAGCAAGCGAAAATTAAGCCTTGGGCGTACTCCTATGAGCATATGAAAGATGCTGTTGAGCAGCTGCAAGTGCTCTATCCATCGTTGATAGGTTCAGCGGCAAGCACTGAGCCTGGACAGGAACACACCACCGCTGCACCTGCTGGAATTGAGCGTCGTTATGGGGAAGCAAATTCCCAATTCACGCTTGTGGAATTCAGCGATACCGAGTGCCCGTATTGCCAACAATTTTACCCAGCCCCTAAGGCATTAGTGGACGGCTCACGAGGCAACGTTTCGTTGATCTTCAAACACGTTCCGCTGCATGGCGAGAACTCGAGGCTTCAAGCGTTGACGGCGGAATGCGCAGCTGATCAGGGAGGGAATCAATCCTTTTTTCGCATGATCAGTTCCATTTTTTCCTCTACAGGGTTGAACGGTCGTGGCACGCAAAAACCCCTATCCAGCATTGCCGAAGAATTGGGGCTCGACGCTCGAAAAATCACCGCATGCGTGGACAGCGGTCGCTACGACGACAAGATCCGAGCAGATCTCCAGGAGGCGGTTCAAGCCGGGGTCAAGGTGACACCGACCACTCTCATTATCCATAACCCGACGGGCCGTAAGCAGGTTCTTTCTGGTGCCTATCCTCCCGATGAAATCGTGAAGGCCATGTCGGCACTGGTAAATGGTGCGCCCGTTCAGCAAGGAGTCCCTCAGTGAAGCAAGTAACAATTCCTCAATACGTTGACGACCCTCCTCACGTGCTTTTTTGGCAAGCGGATGAAGTAGCTCCAATTGGCCTTGGCCTCGTCCTTGGGGTCTTTTTTGGTATGGCGGGCATCTTAACCTTGGCAGGCGTTTTGATGACCCGTGTCTATCGCAAATACCGAGACAGAAACCCTGATGGGTACTTGGCGCACATGATCTGGTGGTACACCGGTATCGGTGGGCCAAAGGCCAGGTCGATACCCAATCCTTTTATCAATCGACTGCACTGAGGCACTTCATGCTCAGCAAATTTTTCGGTAATACAGCCGCAGGTCTGAAGAAAGAGAACGCTACGTTCAAGGTGCTGCTGTATGCCATGGTCGTTACTAATTTACTTCTGACGATCGTCGCACTGAACAAAGAATCCATTCAGACCATCACCCCGCCCACATTGGTTGAACAAGCATGGGTCGATGAAAACTCGGCGTCCGAGTCCTACACCGAAGCCTGGGCAATGTACGTGGCTTTAGTTCTTGGCAACGTAACGCCAGGAACGGCAGAGATGATCCAAAAAATTATGGATCCGTTGCTGTCTCCGGACATTTATCAAGCGTTTGTGAACCTGCTGCAGAAGCAGGTCGCCGAGATACGTCGAGATCGCGTCACTCTCAAATTCGAGCCTCGAAAAATCACCAGAGAACCTGGCAAACCAAATCTCTTTTACGTGAGTGGTCGGTCGACCATGGAAGGGCCTACCGGCAAGAAAGAGCGTGAGGATCGGACGTACGTGGTTGAGATCAGTATCAAGCGCTACAAACCAATCATCGAGTTCGTAGAAACCTATAAGGGGGGGCCTCGTACCGACATTGTGCAAAGCCGTCTCGATCGAGCAGAAGAAAACAAAGAACGTCGTCGTCAGGAGCGTGAACGTGAACGTGCACAATAATTTTAAGGCTCTGGCTGCGATGCTTTTGATTGCGGCCTCAACCGCGCATGCGGAGTCGAAGCTGGTACTACCTGATATTTCAGTGAGTAAAGCCAATGCGGCTCAAACCCAGCCTGCAGCTTCGGCCAACGGCAGTTCGGTTTCCCCTGAATCAAGCAAAGACACCGCTGGCCATGCGGTGAAAACGCCGGATGGCAAGTCAGCAAAGATGGTTCAGGTTACACCAGGGCAATCGAACGATTTGCCTGCTGTTGACGGATCTGTGATGCGTCAACCTAAGCCGGTTAAGGCAGAGCCTATTGAAACCATGCGGCAGGTTCTCATTGCGCCAGGTGTGAATACCATCATTCCAATTGCGATGGGGCATTTGAACCGCATTGTCACGCCATTCGAAGACCCGATCGTTCAAACGGTAACAGGCGCAACAACCAAGGTGAAAAATAACGTTGTGTATGTTGCTACGGACACTGATACGGCCGTCACGATGTACATCACCCCAAAGGATGACGAAAGTCTTGCGTTGTCCTTGACCCTTGCCCCACAAAAAATTCCTCCAATCGAAGCCAACCTGGTTCTGGATGAAGGCAACACCATTCAAGGTAAGTCGTTGGGTGGTCTCGGTGCGCGCCGCCATTACAGTGGAGCCGCCCGCAAATGGGAAGAATCCCAACCCTATATGGACTCGATCCGCGGAATCATGCGGGCGTTGGCGTTGAACAAACTTCCGAAGGGTTACAGCCTCGCAAAACTGGCTCCGGGCGATACGGTTCCTGCGTGTTACCAAGAGGGGCTTGATGTCGATTTCAGCCGATCCCAAGTGATGCTCGGACATAACTTCCAAGTGTTGGTAGCAGTCGCGAGTAACGTCACCAATCAGCCACTTTTGGTAGACGAGACAGCCTGTACTCATCCGACACTGGCAGCGGCTTCGGTCTGGCCGAACAATCTTCTTGAGCCCGGAATGAAGACTGAGATTTACATCGTTCTGCGGGTTGGTGAAGAGCAAACCGATGATTCTCAACGCCCAAGTTTGCTGAATTAAGGGGGGTATGCCGTGACACTAAAAGATAGATGGTCCCAGCTTGACCCTGTACATCGTAAGTACTGGACCTGGGGCACAATTGCGTTTGTCGTGATCGTAGTGCTGTGGGTATCCGCATCTGTGTTTGACGGTACCAGCGGACCTCGGAAGAAGGCGCGTAAGGAGATTGTGACTGCTCTTACTGACCACGACCCTCGGTCGGTCGGTATTGATGCGATGAACGCGGCGCTGAGGGCGCAGGGGGCTCAGATCAACAAATTGCTTCAGGGGCAGAAAGCTCAGAGCGAAGCTTCCGAGTCGTTAAAAGCTGTTCTTGAATCAAACAAGCTGTTGCAGGAGCAAAATACGCGCACTTCAGGCGATGTTGACCTGCTGAAACAGCAACTCGAAGAGTTCAAGACGTCGCAAGCCAAGTCCCTCATGGAAGGGGAGGCAAAGGGTAATGAGTCTTTAGCGTCAGCAGACCCTGCATCAGTGAAAACGCCAACAGGCGGCGAATTCAATCGTTATTCGCCTTCATCGGTACAGAAAAACCCTGAGACTTATTTTGCGTCTGCACCTCAACCGCCAGAGCCGCCTAAAAGTGGTTCCGGCGCCAAAAAGGCAGACGCTAAGATCGACATTCGCACCATTGCTTCCGAAGAAAAAGAAGCTGACCCAAAGGCTGAGAAGGAACATGAAATGTTTCTTCCGGCAGGTTCAATCCTCTCCGGTGCACTGATCACCGGTATGGATGCACCAACTGGCCAGGGGGCTCGTAAAGAACCTTTTCCAGCTCTGCTGCGTATCAAAAAAGAAGCGATTCTTCCCAATCGTTTTCGGGCCGACATCAAGGAGTGCTTCTTGATCGCCAGTGGTTTTGGTGATCTTTCTTCCGAGCGTGCTTATCTGCGAGCGGAGGTTATCAGCTGTGTGCGTGAAGACGGCGGGGTCATTGAAACCAAGCTGGACGCATACGCCGCAGGTGAGGATGGTAAGGCTGGCGTCCGCGGAAGATTGGTCAGTAAACAGGGGCAAATCCTGGCCAGAAGTTTGATGGCTGGTTTTATGCAAGGTGTCAGCGAAGCGTTCAGCGTGAAGAGCGTGCCGACGATCAACGTACGCGACATCAACAGCACCAACTCAAACAAAACCTATAACCCTGTTATGGAGCAAGCTTTTAACGGCGAAGCACTTCAAGGCGCTGCGATCAGTGGCACCGGCAAGGCTTTGGAACGCATCGCTGATTTCTATCTTGAAATGGCCGAGAGCCTGTATCCCGTCATTGAAGTCGATGCACTTCGAGAGATCGACTTTATCGTCAAGCGCGGCCAGACCCTCAAGCTTCAACCATAAATCCTTACCCCCACTCGGGGGGCGAATTCGCCCTCCGCATGGGCCTCTCATGCCCAAAAATCAGCACACTTGGAGAATTAACAATGCGCGGACTTTTACCTTTGATCGTTCTGATCGCCGCCGCCTCTTCACTAGGAGGCTGCTCGTTCCTGTCGATCGGTGAACCTGATTACGGCTGTAAAGGGATGCCTGAGGGTGTCACTTGCATGTCCGCCCGTGATGTTTATAGCGCGACTGAAAGCGACAGCTTCCGCAAGCGCGTTGGGCCAGATGAAAGCTCACCAAACGCAGAGCCCCAGAGCGGGAAAACCGAAGTTGCGGTTCATCAGCCGGTTGCTGGGGAGCGTTACGTAATTCCCAAAGCAGCCCGACAGCCTCTGCCCATTCGTAGCCAGGCGACAGTTATGCGTATCTGGGTCGCTCCCTGGGAAGGCAAGGACGGAGATCTCAATGTTCCCGGCTACGTGTACACCGAAATCGAGCCACGCCGCTGGGAGCTTGGGAATCCGTCGCCCAAGGTCACTCCAACTTTACGGCCACTGCAAATCCAACACCCGGTTGCGCAAACAACTCCTGATACCAAGAACCCCCTTGGTGTAAGTCCGTAGTACCCCCCCAACTATCGAGGAACATATGATGCAAAACCTGTTCGAACGCCAAGAAGGCGTTCCTAAACTTAATCGCAACCGCGATCGCAATCGCACCTACGCACAGGCCGCCCTGGTCGTAGGATTGATGGTGTTCGGTCGAATGGCATTGGCCGGTACGGGCGGTGAAGAGTTCGACCCAATCTGGCAAAGCTTGCAGGGCTGGATGCAAGGTACTCTGGGCCGGGTAGTTGCCGGTGCGATGATCCTTGTCGGCCTGGTGGGCGGTGTCGTTCGTCAATCCATCATGGCTTTCGCAACGGGCGTCGGCGGCGGGGTAGGGTTGTATAACTCGCCTACCGTGATCGAATCGATCATGTCCGCGACTATCCACCCTGCGCTCGTTTAATCGACTCAGTTAAGACCAATCGGGGGGCGACCCCCACTCAGGGGGCAAATTGGCCCCCTTTTGCCCATCCCCCTCAGCAAGATATTCCTGCATATTCCGCATTGGCAGGACATCTATGACTCCCTGGCTTACAAACCTCCGCAAACTAGCCCTGCTAGGCATCGTCTTCGCATCCGCGCAGGCGAGCGCAGAATGCACCTTCAGCAACGCTACCATGTGGCAGTCCTGCAGCGGCTTGTCCAACTGCGTAGGAAATGGCCAGCCGGTGCTATGGGTAAATGGGATCAATTTAGGCGTTTCACCCTCGCAAGAGCTCATTGCGAACGGTGTGAAATACACCCGCGGTGCGCAGACAAAAAATGACGTAAAGGACAACGGTGTTGTCGACGCGCGTTGGCAGGTCTGTACGGATTCAAATCAGCCCCCAATCGCTGATGACGCGGTGTTGGTCACTGATGAAGAGACACCTGGTCAAGTCACGCTGAATAGCCGAGACCCTGATGGCCCAGCCCCAGTGATCTATCGACTCGACACGCTTCCGAGTACTTCGGTTGGAACGGCCACTTTGGTGGGCAACCAGTTTACTTTTACCCCGGCACCTGATTGGAATGGCGCGGCGGTGGTTGGTTATCGGGTACAAGATTCCAAAGGCATGTGGTCTGAACCTGCCAAAGTCCAAATCACGGTCAACCCTGTGAATGATGTCCCTTCGGTCGATGATCGCGAGATTTTTACCCGAGAAGATGTTGCCGCATCCATATCCTTGACCGCGCGTGACCCGGACAAAAGCGACACTCATACTTTCGAAATTATCGCGCTTCCTTCAGCTGAGGAAGGGATCGCGACCATCACCGGTGACAAGCTCACTTTTGCCCCCGCCCAAGACTGGAACGGCGCTACACGGATTCAATATCGTGCTCGTGATTCCGCTGGAGCATTATCGAACATCGCTACGGTCGAAATAGTGGTCAAGCCGGTGAATGATGTGCCGGTGATGCAGCCCATCACCATCACAACCGTAGAGGACCATGATGCATCCACACCGTTGTCAGCCACTGACATTGATAGCCCGAACAATTTTACCTTCGAGGTCTACACCCAGGTCCCAGCCTCTGAAGGTTCGTTGATCGTAGTAGGCAATACGCTGGTGTTTAAACCGGCGAAAGACTGGGCTGGAACTACATCAGGAAAAATTGTTGCTCGCGATGCCGATCATCAAAGCTCTCTGCCCGTGAGTGTTTTGATCACCGTAACGCCGGAGAACGATGCGCCTGCGACCAAGGACGCAAACATCACACTAGCCCAAGGGCAATCCCAATCAGTCACTATGTCGGTTGTTGACCCAGACAAAGGTGATACCCATTCGGTGACTTTGTTGGATCCGGTACCGGCGAATTTTGGAACGCTATCGGTATCTGGTTTGAACATCACCGTATCCCCAAATGCAAAGTTCTCGGGCAAGCAAAGCTTTAGGTTCGTGGTAAGGGACAAGGCGGGCATTGTCTCCCTCCCGAGTACGCTGTTTGTCGATGTGCAGAAGGTAAACGTCCCACCAATTCTTTCGGCTTTATCGCTGAAGACCCAGCTTGGAGTTCCTGTCGAAGCCATATTGGCGGCTACAGATCCGAATGGTGATTCACCGATTTCATACCAGATCTCATCTGCTCTCCCGGCAGAGGCGGGTTCGCTGAGTATCAGCGGTTCCAAAATCCATTACTCGCCAACACCTAGCTGGGTGGGGACCTCATCGGCATCTGTAATTGCTGTTGATGCCGAAGGAGCGGTGTCCGTACCTGCGACTATTACAGTCGAGGTCCAGAACCAAATCGTGATTGCTCAGGATCCGGATGATCCTGACAGTCATGCGATCGTTATTGTTTCTCAACCGCCAGAAAACGTTGGCAGCGTAAAAGCCAATGGTCTTGAGGTTGTGTTCACACCGGTCGCAGGTTTCTATGGCGAAGCATCTTTCACCTACCTTATTCGAGATGCGGCTGGCGCTAACTCCCCTGTTGCAACAGGAAGCATATCGGTCAGCAAATACAACTACGCCCCTACCTCGACCAGCGCTAACCTCGTAGCCGAACAAGGCCTCAAGTCCGATCCAGTAACGCCAACCGTGGTTGATCCGAATCCATATGATCAGGGTCGGCATACCTTTTCGGTACCAGCACAGTCCATGATCGGCTTCGCCGAAGTCATCAATAACCAGCTTGTGTACACCGCGCCTTATGACTTTGAAGGCGTGACCCAATTCAAGTACACAGCGGTCGATGAGGGCAATTTAGCGGTTTCTGGCGTTGCCTCGGTCACTATCAAACACAAGAATTCCCCGCCAACTGGCTTGTCGTTATACATGACAACGCCAGAAGGGATACCAGTCAGCGGTGTGCCGACAGTTGAAGACAAGAACCCTGCAGATCGTCATACCTTTGCGATCGAGACGCAGCCGATTGTGGGAGCTGCCGAACTCGTGGGCGGTGCTGTTAAGTATTCACCACCTGACTCTTTTTTTGGCGTCATCAGCTTTACTGTCCGTGCAACAGACCCGAGTGGTGAATCGGTCGCCGGAACGGTATGGGTCGACGTCCAGCGCACAGACAAAGCTCCCGAAGCGCTATCCGGCAAAATCACTGTGAAAGAAGGTGAGGTGAGTGAGCCGTTTTATCCGACCATCATCGACAGCAATGCCTATGACCAGATGAGGCATCAACTCTCGATCGAAATGAACGGTGCCCACGGTCAAGCGGTGGTTCAGGACAACCGAATCATTTACACCCCGACCGACAGATTTTTTGGTCAGGATACGATCCAGGTCAAGGCAACTGATCCGAGCGGTCTTTCAGTCGTTGGGGAAATCGAGGTCGTCGTTACCCAGCACAACTATCCACCGTCGGAGACCAACGTCACGATCTACACCGTCGAAGGGCGGTCCAGTAATCCGGTACAACCCCGGATCGTCGATCCTAATGCTTGGGATTCCTTTGTTGTAGAAATCATCAAGCAGCCAGCCAATGGCAAAGTCGTGGTTACTGGCGACCAGATGGTCTATACGCCAAACGTTGGTTTCACCGGTGATGAGCTATTCAGCTTCCGTGTTGTTGACACAGGAGGTCTGTACGTAGAGGGGATTGGTACTGCGCAAGTGGCGAGATTAAATTCGCCGCCCACCGATATCGGTCCCGATGTGGTGTTGATGTACGAAGGGGTTGGCGGGAATGCGCTTATGAGCGTATCCGATCCTAACCTTTGGGATTCTCATCGTCTTGAGGTCGTCAATCAGCCTGAGCATGGCACTGTCAATTTCAACGGTCTTGAAATGGACTACCGAACCGATGGCAAGACACCTACGGTAGTGAGATTGCGTGCGACTGATCGCGGCGGTCTTTCATTCGAGAAGGACATTCGCATCAAGTTTCGTCCGGCCAGTGACATTGTTATCGATCGCCCGATTCTTGAGCTGGGCTTTAAACCAGTCATTCCAGGCGTTACTGCTGCCATGGTGGACGGGAACGGGCGGCATTCGTTCCGTGTTCTGGACATAGAGGCCATGAAAGCGCTCGGCAACGATATCGTAGCGGTCGTTCAGCCTTCGAGTTCTCTCGGCATTCGCCTGGGGCATAGAGTTTTGGCTGTTGGTGACGGTAGTCGATTCACTCCGGACATGATTTCTCCAACCTCCTTGGAGGAACCTCTCGCGGCGCTTTCGGCAGGTGATAGCGGCAAGTCTACGGTTCTGTTGTCGAGAATGGACAGAACCGGCCCCGTCTATGCAGTACCTGTTAGCGTCTGGTCTTTACAAGGCGGTCTTGAATCGCAGTCTTGGAAGATATTGCAGGGCATTGGCCGTTCGAAGATTGAGTTCAAACCGTCAAATAATGTGTGCGTGCCCACAACGTCAATTGTCGCCGCTAAAGCCAGAAATGTGATCGATGCTCCGACCTGCTATTTGGAGTGGGCTGCGACCCCTAAAGAATGGAAAGATCGGAGTAACCGCGACACTCTGAGCCTCGAAGCCGCAGGGGCGCAGGTAATGGTGGAACCTGTCAGGGCTACTTCTTACGTGGTCGACAGGGATGGTAATAAATTCTTCATGGCTAGTTATGACCATGACCTGGAAACGTTGGCCCTGGACGGTTCTATCAGGCTTGGCCCAGAACCGGCAATGCAGCAGGTCTACTACAAGGTAGAGGAAATCAACTTCCTGCTCAAACAGGTTGCGGGGCCTGAATGTACGCTCACGACTATTGAACAGCGCGCGAAAATTACGTCGTCCAGCTGGTCATCGAACGTTATGTGCTACGTGAACTGGACTCAAATTCCAAACGGCTTGCAGCAGCGTGAAAATTGGGAACGGCCAAATCTACTGAACGCGGTTCAAGAACTTGGGCCGCAAACTATCAAGTGGGCGGTATCGATTTTCTCGCCGACGGGTATCGAAATCAAAGCCAGTGAGGGTGAGCACACTTTTAATGCTGTAGAGCCCGCATCATTGGCAATCAGCATGGACAATCGCAGGCTGATCAAGGGTGACCTCTATTCGGCGCCGCTTTCAGGTGGCTATCTCGGTGAGTTGGCGATCAAAGGATTCAACGCGCCGATCAAACTCATACTGACTCAAGATGGCCAGGTGATTGAGAACGGTGTTGCACCTAGGAGCTGGATGGATGAGCAAAATGTTCGCCGCCGAGTGAATGCCAACGCAAAAAGCAGTCTATGGACGCTTTCCACGTTCAACGCGAAAGCTGCTTTTGAAGCTTTACCTGGCAGTCTTGTCGAGCACGAGTTTGAGATTCTGTCCGTTCCTGACGACGGTATTAAGCCGGTCATTCTCAACAAAGAAACGACTGTCCTTTCAACGGAAAAATTGTCGATCGATGTCGGCATTCAGGATGTCTACGTTCCTGGTAATGCCTATGACTCCAACACAATGGGTAAATGGCAAGTGCGTTTGCTTGCGATGAAAAGCTACAAAGAATCTACGCCGTTAACCGACTGGGAAGACACCAACGGGGCAGGGGAAACGTCGTTTGACGTGCCGGTGGCCGATGTGGCTGGTGATGTACTGCGTATTGTGGCTGAAGCGCGTGTGATATCCCCGGTGCCGGAATATTCTTCTATTCGGACAGGCCTCAAACCGTTATTCCTCTCTGTCCTCAACGGTGATCCTTTGGATGGTTCGGTGAGAGCACTGAGGATGTCGGGTGAAGCCCCGCTTCGTGTGACCCTCTTCGCTGATTTGGCCAAGAGGAAAGAGGCACGTGATTTGGGCTCTGTGAGCTGGGAGATGTCTACCAACAACGGCGGGTCTTGGCAGCCGGTCAAGAATCCATCGCGCGCATCACAGCGGTTATCGATGACCCTGAATAAAGGGAAGTATCTGGTGCGTGCTCAACTCGTGAACAAACACAGTGGGGCCACCTCGATGACTCAAAGCGTTGAGATTGAGGCCTACAACGTTCCGGCAATAAAAATTAAAGGGCCCGGTAACGTGTTTGTGACCGGGACGGCTCACTACAGACTCCAGAACAAAGACAATACGGAATTCGATCCGTCGAACAAGAAAATCGAGTGGTCCCTCGACCGCGGAAAAACGTGGGAGCAGGGGACCGGTACACTCGACATAACCCGCGACGTGCAAGACAGGATTTATGTCATGGCTAGGGCCCGCTTTCTGGACTCGCCTGAAGAGCCAGGTGCTTACCGCAAGGTTCGTGGCGCTGTCGGCTTCAGGGCTATCCGACCACCGCGTGTGCAGATTCTTGGGCGGACCCGACCAGAGATCGACAAGCCCGTCACGTGGACTGCGAAAATCTACCCGCCTTATATCAACATGGAAGTTGAGATGGGGAGTGAATTTATCCTGCCTACAGGTGAAGTCGTTAAGAGTAATACTGTCGAGTTCACCCCAACGGCAGAGGATCGTGATCGTCCAGAGAACTATCTTTCTGTCAAATCATGGGTCGTTGACTGGGAATCCCGTGGAGCTATTGGTACGACTACCAAGCGCTTGGAATTCTGGGAATACATCTGGCCGAACTGGTTCCTGCAGCCCACGTACACCGCGGAGTATGCCCCTGCCCAACTGGAAATGCGGGTGAAGTTCAACGGGCCATTTAAGGAGTTCGAAAAGCTCAATTACGACTGGGAGTTACCACCTGTGTCTGGATTCACCTTGGTCAAAGACGATTACGCCCCTGTAAGGATCGTCTCGATTGATGAGCCGGGCGAATTCATGTTCAAAGTGCATATCACTGATGGTCGCGGGAATTACAGCGTGGTTGAACGAAGCCTTCGATTCCGAGAGCCGCCCCCATGGAATGTGGGCATTAATTGGGCTGGCGACAACCCTGCCAGTCGGGCGCCGCTTGGAATATTCCTCAGGCCTTCGATGACAGGTGGGCACCCACGGGACCGAGTTACGAAAATGGCCTACAGCATCAATGGCGAGTTGTTGGATATTGGCAAATCAAGGTATGGCAGAGCCAAGCTGCCAGAGGCAGGCACTTACCAGATCAGTTTGGATATTGAAACTGAGATGGGTAAAACAGCTCGTAAAGAAGTCGAGGTTGAGGTGAATGAAAACAAGCCTCCCGTCTGCGAGTTGGAAGTCAGTGAAGGTTTTGGCGCCTGGACCGCGAAAGCCAACTGTAAGGACGAGGATGGGAAAATTGTTAAGCACCTATGGATGCTTAATGACTCTGAAGTCGGTATCAATGGAAGAATCATCACCGTTTCTAAAAAGTCCTATGCAGCAGCACCTCAGATTCGTCTGATCGGCGTGGACGATTCTGGCGCAGAGTCCGAGCCTGTCGTCTGGTAAAACATGTATGTGGAAAGGGCCCTTCGGGGTCCTTTTTTTGTCTCTAGCTTTCTGGGATGACCCCCCGCAAGGGGGTGAATGTGAGCCATCAGCGCAGGGCATTTCCATAGTCTTTCACTAGATCCCTAAGTCTTGTGAGAGGACTCCAATGACCAAATTTATTCTGGCAACGATCGCTGCGTTCACCGTAGCGATTGGCTTGTTTTCTTCCCCCTTGTCCCTTGCAGCAGAGAACTTGGTTGGGCTACCGGTAAGCGGTCTTGCGGTCGCCGAGAAAAATGGAAAGCTCCGGTACGTTTCGGACAATGGCCGTTTTCTGATTGAAGGCCGGATGTACGACACCTGGAATAAGGAATACATCGATTCGCTTGAAATGGCTGATCGCGCATCCAAGTACATCGATTTCGAGAAGATGAAATTTAAAGTTCAAGACCTCGATCCTCTTGTTTTTGGCACCGGCAAAAAACAGGTCACGGTTTTCGTCGATCCATACTGTGGCTTCTGTCACAAGATGTTCGGGCAGATGCAAGATCTGCAAAATGAATACACCTTCAACATCGTCCAGTTACCGATTCTTGGTGAAACCAGTGTCGCGCGCGTACGTGATGTGCTTTGTGCAGCCGACAAGGCTGAAGCGCTAAAAACGGTTCTGTCAGGCGACAACAAAAGCTACCTGAAGCAGGTGGATTCGTGTGATCAACTGCCCGTCAATAAACGGCTGATCACAGCACAGTTCTTTGCCATCAAGGGTGTTCCGCATTCGATCCGTCAGGACGGCTTCATTACCAAGGGGTTCATCCCCGATTTGAAGGGCTGGCTAGCCCAAGGTAAGGGCTGAGGTCGATATGGGTATTTTTCAGAAGCCGATCTACCGCCTAGGGGATCACCTGCAGGTCCTAGCGTACTCACCCGACAACAAGCTTTTTTTGCTGGACGACAACGCAATGGGTTTCGCGTTTGTCTGCCAACCTCTCTCAGGCGGGGATGAAAGTGTCGCCGAGCACTTGCGTTCACTGCTGAAGCAATCCTGGCCGAAAGATACGCTGATGCAGTTCACCCTGTTTGCGGGGCAGAACATCACCCATCAGATCCAAGCCTTAATGCGTCGCCGTATGGCCCAGACTGATCAACTTTTGCTGAATGCGATTCAGGAACGAGCTGACTATCTGACGGCCGCGACATTGAAACCGATTGATGCGTTCTCGGGTATTAAAGTCAGGGACGCGATTCTGGTCATTACCGTTCGTTTGCCAATGGAGTCAATGGAGCCTACGGCAAAGGAGGTCGAGGAATATTCGGATTACCGCACACAGTTTGAGTCGACGCTCAGCTCCGTAGGTTTTGCACCTCGGGCAATGACCAACGACTTGTACGTCGAGGTCATGACTTCGATTTTGAACCAAGGCGAGAACGCTTCTTGGCGAGATCGTTTGCCAATCGAGGCCGAGACTGACAAAGAACTCAAGTATCAAATCCTCGACTACGACAAGGCTGTAGAACCACATCCGGACTACATCCAGATCGGCGACACTTTGATCAAAACGCTGAGCGTCAAGCGTATGCCCAAAGTGGCATATCAGGGAAAGGCAGCCTGGTACCTGGGCGACATGATGACCGGACGTCACGGTATCCGTGACAACTGCATGATCAACATGACATTGCAGTTCCCAGACCAGCAATCCGCAAAAGACAAAATGTCTGCACGCCGCACGTGGGCAAATAACCAGGCCTATGGCCCGCTGCTCAAATTCGTACCCATTCTGGCTGCAAAAAAACACAGCTACGACGCCCTGTTCAAAGAACTGGACGACGGTGACTTGATGGTCCGAACGTATCTGTCAGTGACGGTGTTTGCTCATGACCGTGAGCGTTTAGTGCGTGCCTCCAGCGAGGCTCGAAACTATTGGGGCGTCCATCAATTTCAGCTGATGGAAGACCGATTTTTCATGCTTCCTCTGTTCTTGAATTCGCTGCCGTTTGGGGCTGACATCAAGGCAATCAAAGAGACTTATCGCTACAAGAGCATGGCGATCAGCCACGCGTTGCCGCTCCTGCCTATATATGGTGATTGGAAGGGGACGGGGTCCCCTGAAATGTGCTTCGTGAGCCGAAACGGTCAGCTCATGAACTTTGACCTTTTCGACTCAGAAACAAACTACAACGCAACGGTCGCCGCCCAATCCGGTTCAGGAAAGTCATTTCTGACCAACTACCTGATTACCTCCTATCTGAGCTCGGGCGCTCAAATTTGGGTAATTGACGTCGGTAGGTCCTACGAAAAGCTATGTCACGCTTTTAATGGTGACTTCATCGAATTTACTGAAGCCTCGAAGATTTGCTTAAACCCCTTCGAGCTGGTTCAGCAGTACTCAGAAGAAGAGGACGTGCTGGTCGGACTGCTATCAGCCATGGCCGCGCCTACACAGCCGCTTACTGACCTTCAGGTCTCCGGCCTCAAGCGGCACCTTACGAAAGTATGGCTCGAGAAAGGGACCGCGATGCTGGTCGACGACATCGAGCAGAGTTTGCTTTCGGACAACGACGAGCCAATCCGCAATATCGGTAAGCAGCTGTACACCTTCACGTCTGCGGGTCAATACGGGAAGTTCTTCAACGGAAAAAACACCGTCGCTTTCAACAACCCTTTCACTGTTCTCGAACTGGAGGAACTGAAGGGCCGTAAGCACCTGCAGCAGGTGGTGTTGCTCCAGCTGATCTACCAGATCCAGCAAAACATGTACCTGGGCGATCGCGATCGCCGAAAGATCGTGATCATCGACGAGGCTTGGTCGCTCCTCACCGAGGGCGACGTGGCCAAGTTCATTGAGCACGGATATCGCCGGTTCCGTAAGTACGGTGGTAGCGCGATCACGATTACTCAATCCGTGAACGACCTTTACGCGAACCCTACCGGGCGAGCAATCGCTGAGAACAGTGCAAACACCTTTTTGCTTGGGCAGAAGAAAGAAGCGATCAACCAGATCAAGAAAGATGAGCGCTTACCTCTTTCCGAAGGCGGTTACGAATACTTGAAAACCGTACATACGGTGAAAGGCCAATACTCAGAAATTTTCATGATGACCGACCGTGGCAGCGGGGTAGGACGCCTGACCGTAGACAAGTACAGCCTGCTCCTCTACTCGACCGCGCCGGAAGACGTTCAGGCCATCAATACCTACGTCAAACAGAATTTCAGTACCGCTGAAGCCATCAAGGCGGTCATCAATGATCGAGGAGCACGAGTTTGAAAATTGTCCCCTATATCGCTTTGGCTGTTTCCCTTGGTGCTCTGTATTTGGCTTGGGAGGCACAGCAGAACGAGGTGCCGAAAATCGCGGTGATCAACATCGCAGCGGCGATAGAAGCGATCCCTGGCGAACGCACCCCTGAAGCGATCGAAGAAGCCACCAGCAAAACGTACCAGCAAGCCGCGCGTTTAGCCGCCCGTGGGTTTCTGGTTCTTGATAGTCGGGCTGCGATCCAGGTTCCAGCTGACATGGAAGTGCCACTGCCGAGCATGAGCAAAGCTCCGGAAGAGGAGGCGGCTCAGTGAAGAGAAAGATGAGCCGAGGCGAGTTTTTGGTTAAGAGTCTCGCAATGACCGCGGTGGTCGCCTGCGTGGTGGGGGGTGGAAGCACGTTATTGGCCGATCGTTACTCTATAGGCATCGACCCTCAGCAAAGCCGATGCCTGGGGTACAGAGTCTTCTTCATCGACAAGACAGACAAATCGCCTGAGAGGGGAAAAATATTCACCTTCAAAGCGCTTGGGACTGAGCCTTATTTCCCTAATGGGACTTTGCTTACCAAGATGATCGACGGTGTTCCTGGCGACCGTGTGCAGGTCGGTCATGACGGAGTTGCTGTCAATGGCAGCCAGGTTCCAACTGCGGATGGTTTGTATTTGGCGGCGACGTTAAATAAACCTGAATCAAGGTACACCCGCGACGAATATCTGGCGAAGGGAAAATACTGGTTCTCAGGCAGGACTAAAGACTCATTCGACTCGCGGTATTGGGGGGCTGTTGATGAGACTCAGATCGTCGGTCGAGCCTATCCGTTATGGTGAAGGCAATCCAGAAGGTGATCGCCCTGTCTGCCTTTGTCTCGTTGCTTCCGTTCACAATGGGCGCCGCGGAATTGACGTCTGAAGACGTAACCGAGTGGGCGAAAAGTATTGCGGCAGAGCAAGGCGACTACACCGGCAACCCATTGGAGAGCATCCCTGACCAGGTGAAGCCAGACCCTGAGAAATCCCTTACTGCCAGCCCCGATCGGAAGGTCTTTAAGGGGCGTCGTACGTTGATTTTCGTTTCACGGTCCATGTCGGACAATGAGCTTAAATCAATTCTCCTAGAAAACGCCGACGATCCATCGGTGCAGTTGGTCGTTCGCGGATTTCCTGATGGTGTCAATACGGTTGAGGCGATATCACACCTGCAAAAGCTGGTGATGGATACGCACTCGAAAGCCGGGTTAATCATCGACCCACCTGCTTTCAAGCGTCACAACATTACGGAAGTCCCTGTGACCATCCTCGAGGAGAGCGAGATAGCCTTGCTGACCGCGAAAGGGAACAGCAGCGCCCAATATGTCACCGACGCCTACGCTCAGGGTCAAAGGGGCGAACTCGGTGCTTTGGGCCCGATGGTGAACATCGCTGAAAGAGATCTGGTTGAAGTAATGCAGGAACGTGCTCACAAGATCGACTTTGAAAAGTTGAAAAGGTCAGCAAAAGATCGGTTCTGGGCAAATCAAAAGTATTTTGAACTCGATCATGTCGTTGAAAGCAGAATACGTGAGATTGACCCAACTGTGATTGTTGGCCAGGACATTCTAGATCCCAAAGGAAATGTGATTACCGCTAAAGGGACAAGAATCAACCCTCTGGACATTCGGCCATTCACACAGCGATTGGTTATTTTCGATGGCCGAGATAAAGAACAAGTAAAACTTGCCAAGCAAGAGTTTCAAGATTATTCCCAGTCAACGCGAGTTACATTGATTCTCTCTGCTCTCGAAACGACTGATGGTTGGGAAAACTTTCAACGACTGCAAAAAGAGATTGGTGCACCTCTATTTCTGCTCACCCCCGAAGTCTTGACGACATTCGAAATAGAGAAAGTGCCCAGCACTGTTTACTCCGACCATAATAAATTTATCGTCCAAGAAACTAAGGTTGAGAGGATCTCGGAATGACTTTGAAACTCGCTGTTCAAGGACTACATACTTGGAGTTCGCTCCAAGGATATGAAGTCCTCGCACGAAAAGTTGAGCCCGAAGGAAAAATTTTGGTTCCTCATCAATTTGTGCTTCCAGAGCGCGGTCTGTCGTGGTCGGAGTTAGACTGCTTGGTATTGGGGTTGGCCAACACTTCGGACTTTCTTAAAAATACGTCCGTGCCGATCTTCATTAATCTTTCTGCTGCCACCTTGGAAAACGAAATCCTTCTTGAACGTGCAGTGAAACAATTACGGGTACTGCGTGATTGGGTTTCCAATGATGTAGTGCTTGAGGTGTCCGAAAAATACCATGCAACTACACAGGTAATGGTTGAGCAGGTAATTCACCTAAGAAGCCTCGGTATAAAAATGGCTATTGATGACTTTGGCTTTGAACACTCTGATTTTGAGCGCTTGAAGTCAGTGCATTGGGATTATTGTAAGGTCGATCTTACAGCTTTAAAATCGTCAGAAAATCTCGATTGGTTGCACGAGGCCTATGAGTATTGCAAAAGCGATGGCGTTCAAATGGTGCTTGAGCGCTACGAGCAAACTAGACCGTGCGAAGTTATTAAGTCTTTAAAAGGCGCTTGGATACAAGGTTTCTCACTATCCAAGCCAGTGTTGATAGATACTCCAGCCGGATCGAATTGAATGAAGTCATTTCTAAAAATTCTGGGTCTGTTCTTCCTGCTCATTTCTGGAGTAAGTGCAGAGGATCTGCCTGGAGACCCCACATGTCAAAATTCGGAGATATTAGGTCCGAAGATATTTACAGACGTTTGCTGGGCGTGTTTATTCCCTATTAAAGTGGCAGGCGTCAGTTTATTCGGGGGTTCGGCACCGGATAAATCGAGTAACAAAACTGTTTGTGCGTGCGCTGACAACAACGGTATCTACAGGCCAGGACTTGTAACGTCTATGTGGCAACCTGCTCGATTGGTAGAGGTTGTCAGATCGCCTGGCTGCTCGATGGCACTAGGTGGCGCTAACCTCGCTATCGGCGACAAACGTCTGCGTGGACATAATGGTAGCGGTGATTACGACAGCGGTGATACGGTTTTCTACAATGTTCACTATTACTCCTTCCCTTTGTTACAGATCCTCGAAATCTATCTCCCAAGTCGATGCAATGTTGATGGCTTTAACGACTTTGATTTGATCTCTATTAGTGAAATCGATCCAACATGGACTAATCCTGAGCTCGCTTTTTTCACTCACCCTGAGGCTGCGGCAGTAAGTTCGCCGATCGCTCAAGCTGCGTGTACTGCCGAAGCACTGACCCTCACAGTGGGCCAGCCACTTGATTCGATGTGGTGGTGTGCAGGCAGCTGGGGAGCCATTTATCCCTTTGCTGGCCATACCGGAAATATGGAGTTCGAGCGGAGTACATCGTTGCTGGCGGCAAAAACGTTGGCGGTCCAGCATCGTCGAGGTCTTGCACGCTTGACCATGGGTGACGAAGCGCTTTGTAAGTCGCAAATTTTCCCTACTGTGGTTAAGTCACAATACAAAATGGCGATGTTTTCACCGCTTCCAGAAACCAAGCGAGCACATTGGATTGGCGAACATCCCATGAAGTGGGATGGGGGGCCGAAAGGAAGATTAATTCCGTTTGTTGGTGAAGATGCCCTTTACATGCTTTGGCGTTGGGCTGACTGCTGCGCAACACTTTAGGTGGTTTAATGAACATTTTAAGAAATTCTAAATTTGTTACCGCCGTGTGCGTCCCATTAATTGGGC
Organism: Pseudomonas sp. RIT-PI-o; assembly: GCF_001297215.1. Classification (NCBI taxonomy): domain Bacteria; kingdom Pseudomonadati; phylum Pseudomonadota; class Gammaproteobacteria; order Pseudomonadales; family Pseudomonadaceae; genus Pseudomonas; species Pseudomonas sp. RIT-PI-o. Next base: position 144,115 of record NZ_LHPA01000022.1, read on the forward strand.
TGACACTAAATACATTAGCTTTTAACGCTTGGGCTGATGGTGTTACAAACTCGGCAGCCGAGGCGAACCAGTTCGGAAATCAGTTTCTAGAATCATACCAAGGGCCAACAAGTAACGGCGGAAATGGTGCTGTATTTCCTGGTGGTTCAAATGTAAGTGTGGATAGTTTATTTCCAGGCGCCGCTGGTGGGTCGAACTCGGATCTTAATAATGTTTTCGGGAATGACAAAGATACGCTCACAATCGGGAAAGGTGCGCAAACTCGATTGGAGACGGAAAAGGGAGGCAATGGAGATGCCTACCGAACCCTGGTTGATTCGTCAAATCGAGTAAGCCCCAACCTTATCAAAGACCCAATATGGAACACTACAGATCAGGTGCTTTCTGATCCGAACGTATTCAAAGGCGAATTTTCAGACTGCAAAGCTGAAACTGTTTTCAATAACAGTACAATTAAAAAACACATCCCTGATTACAGAACGTGTGAGCGTGTTAGCGATTCGTCCGGAACTCATATCTTAAAGCACAATTACTCAGCTGGGATTTTAGAACATAAGGCTGGACCAGCAAACATACAAAGCTGTGGTGAGGGATGCTTGTATCTATGGATTGGCACGGTAGGCAATAACTATCTTTCAGGCTGGTGCACGATTTTCGAAGAAAAAATGTCTGTGAAAATAATTAATCCAGACGCTATCGTAAAAGCCACCCTCGAATATGCCAAATATGATGATTACATGCAGATTTGGACGGGTGACACAAAAGTTTGGAATGGCCCTAACGGTAATTTTCCTCCTGAAACAGGTGGGCCATGTGAGCTGTCTACTGAATGGCAAGATAACCTCGATATCGACGTTACCAGACACTTCAAAGTGAACGGTGACGTAGATTTTAAAACCCGAGTTTCGGTGGGCGACAAAGGGGAAGCCTACGCGAGGATAAAGCTGCTTTTTGATCCAAGTAAAGCTGTGATCCAAGATGAGTATTACGACGAAGCTGCAATTGCAGCGGCTACCCAGATAACTGACGGATTCTGCTCAGCCCAAAGTCTTACCTGCACAGACATGCCTACGGTTACAGATGGGTGCACTTCTATCAACGGCGTACAGGTGTGTGAAAATCATTTAAAACCATCGCCATTACCAGGCATCAGTCCACTCTGTCGGCAAGTTTCATTTAAGTCTGAATGCAAATTTTACCAAGGTGACATGGAGTGCTTTGTTGACGCTAAAGGGGTCAGGCGCTGTCCCACAAATAATGGAGGCAATCTCAACTCATGTAAAAAATACGAAGATGACCCGAAATGCGGTTTCATTGAACAAAAATGCGTCGGTGGAGCTCAGGGTAAATCTGGCGCATGTGCCGTCTTTGAGGAAGTCTGGGACTGCGGTGTTGATGTGGATGTTCCTAATCAGCAGGCAGATACCGTTTACAAGTGTGACGGTCCTGTACGTTGCGCAGGGGGCGAGTGCTACAACCCGACCTATGACAAAAGCAATGACTTTTCCAAGGCAGTGGCAGCACTACAAATCGCTCAGTCAGCGCAGCACGACATGGACTGTACTGGAGATGACGGCATCGAGAACAACCGCTCCTGCGCTTTGTTCAAGGGCGAACCGATGGAGTGCAAAAAAGCAGTGGGCGGATGGGTCAATTGTTGCGAGAACCCTGGCGGAATCTCCCTGGCTGATTACGTAAACCTCACGATCAAAACCTATTCCTTGATGGAGGCAACAGGCAACTTCGAGATGACAAAACCCGTCTACGGTGCTTGGAACCAGTTGAAGCAACCAATCATTGACGGTATCAACTCGGCGTGGCGCGCAACCAGCGATTTGTGGGCGTCAATGACTGACTCAGGAATGGCGGCAACCGATCTGGTGGCTAAAGGGGCAGAGCAAGGCATTATCGCCACGTTCAAGCAGACCCTGATGAACAAGACCGCGGAATGGACGGCGCAGACATTTGGAGCCCAAGCTGCTAACGCCGTGTTTGTCAGCGAGGCGGGTGGTCAGTTTGCCCAAACGGGTGCAGACGGTACTGTCACGACGGGAGGAAACGCAGCGCTCGGCCCACTGGCACAGAACATCGCCATGGCCGCTAACGTCATCATGATCATTTACACGATCTATGTTTTGACCGAGATTCTTGTAAACATTATCTGGGAATGCGAAGAAAAAGAGTTTGAGCTCGGCGCGAAAAAGGAACTCAAGGTGTGCCATTTCATCGGCAGCTATTGCGCCTCCAAAACTCCGCTGGGTTGCATCGAGAAGAGAGAGTCCTACTGCTGCTTCAACAGTCCGGTTGCCCGCATTCTCCAGGAGCAGATTCGTGCCCAGCTTGGGACAAATTTCGGCGAGGCAGAGAACCCGTCCTGTGACCCGATACCGATCGCGGCCTTGGACAAAGTGAACTGGGACAAAATCGACTTGGGTGAGTGGATTGGCATTTTGCAGACCACGGGTAATTTTCCAAACGTGAACACGGTCAATCTCGACAATCTGACAGGGCAGGGGAGCAACCTGAACGTTAAAGGAGACCGGCTCGACACGCTGAAGCGTAACGAACAGCGTCTTCAGGGCATCGACGCCGACACCCTGCGTCACGAAGCCGAGACGCAAGGTTGGTCTGAAGTTAAATAGCTCAGGCAAGAGAAAAAAATAAACGGGCCTACGCGGCCCGTTTTTTTGTGCGCCCAATAGCCTTTTGGATCTGTCATCACAGCCTGTAATTGCCCCAAGCGCAGGGGCAGTCACCTCGACTGCGCTCACCGATCAGGTGGGAATCCGTTGTTGTCGACCGTGCTTTGAAGATGATGACGAGTGATGGACGCGGGGGTTCGAATTATCGCCTTGGAGGCACGGTGGTGCGGCGAGGAGTTCAGCTGGTCTGAACGAGTGCTTAGACCTCGGCGCTAACAGCAGCAAAGACAATGTCTTCACAGTCGTGTTGTATAGAAAGGGATTCTTTTTTTAGTTTTTTCGTGCTGGCTTTTCGCCCAGTTTCTCGCGGACACTACGTTGGTGAAAAGAAAAAAAACCTCAGATAATTGATCGGAAAGGAGATTTGGATGGAACACGAAGATTTCTATTTTGGTACCATTTTCACCCGCGACAGTAGCAAGGAAAAGGCGATTAGATTGTTTGAGCTTTTGCAGAACGCGAGTCTTTCTGGGCAGGCTCATTTCACTCAACAATTGCGTCGATTGTTAGGGGAGCACAAGGGTCTAATCGCAAGCGACGGGACTTCGGCTCCACCCTTTCCTCAGTTGCTCGACAGTGTAGACGTGAATCAGATAGGGCTTGTGCGGATTGGTGGACGTACTGATATTAATCAGAACACGCCTACCTTGGATTGCACGCTCATATTTGTTGAAGGCCCGCTGCATGTACGACCACATTGGACGGCCTACAAAGAGCTCCGCTCCTGGGAAATTATCCGGACATTACTGATGCCTCTTCGTAGCACGGGCCTTGCAAGTCGAACCGTGGTCCAAATTGGCGGCAATGAACAGCCGCTACCCTCGGATCCTGAAAAACAGGTACGGCTGTTGTTTGAAGTGGCAGGGCATCCATTTAACCCTGTCACTCACGGCGAGATGGCGACCTACATCGCGCACATACAAAAGGGGTAGGGTTTTGAGTCGACTCTCGCAGTGAAAGTCGATCAAAGGTAGTTCTTTCCTGACTATTCCTGAAGTGAAAGACGCTAGGTCAAAGTCCGACTTAGCGTCCGTCAACTCTGAATATGTTCGCTAGTACACACCCAAGACCTTCTCATTGACACGGTCGTACAAACGGTACGTCGTTGTCTTAGTTCCCCTTGAAGTTTCCAGGGCTTTGCTCAGGTCAGCTTCTGCGCCTTGAGCTGCGTTTTTGCCACGGTAAAAACCTATGCTGACCCTGAAAATGTATGCCGCGAATCCACCCTTGTTCGCAGGGGCAAAGCCTGAAGCGGCGACAGCATTTGCTGTATTCACTGCGACAGTGAAGCATTGCTTTGGCCCAAGCTTGCAACGGGCGTCGTCCATCAACCACTGAGTACCATCTGAGCCGATTCGTGTACTGGTGGTTTGTGTCGCGGCCTGGATATCGGCCTTGATATCACCCAGACATTTTTTGTAGGCAGCCTTCTGGTCTGGATAATCAGTGCGCGGTACGAAGCAGTATGCGCTGTTCAGCGTGCGAGGGTCGTTGTCCGTCGGCGCCATCAGGAAGTTGACTGCTCCGAGCGCTCCTGCAGTGGCGGCGCTGGTCACACCACTCGAAACGTCCATTGCCAGTGAAGCCGCTGTGTGGGCATTGTCGAACCCTTCCTTACGTGTTGAGTTGTCGACTTCGTTCGAGCTCAGTCGGCCCAGCGGTACCTGCTTCAGAGTCGGCAACCCCGCTGATAGCAGTACCTGATCTGTCGTGGAAGTGTCTTCCGCAAACTTCAGCGGGGCCTGATTGACCAATTTCAGCGTCGACCGATCCTTCACCTCGAAACCGTATTTCACCCCATCATGTTCAAACTGATTGGTGGACACAGGCAGTGAGGCAGCACAACCTGCCAGTGCGAGTGAGCTGAATAATCCTGTTAGTACCTTCATTTTGGTCATGCGTGAGCATCCCTTTCGTTTTTTCTATGTTGCCACGTTTAAAAAAAATGCAAAGAAAACCCCCGCATAGGCGGGGGCTGTAGGGAGCTGAAACGAACGGGTAGGCGTCAGGCGACTTCTGCTGTCGAATCAACTTCGTTAGCTAAAGCATCTGAGAGGATTGCTTGATCAGTTTCGGCATCGACGCCAAGCTCTTCACGCACCTCTGCTGCTAGCTCTTCGCCGGAACGGTTTACCTTTTTCATCGAATCGCGTGCGATGTGCGTTAGCTGGCGAGTAGCGCGAAGAACAGATCGCCGCCAGCCGTACTTCAGATCAGCAACGGAATTGGATGCAATAAGCCCGCTTAGCCAGGCTGTATCGATCAGTACCAGGTAGCTGTCCAGGTCGCTGATGATGAGGGCAAAACGATTCGCGTGCGGAGTCGAAATCGAGTAAGGCTGTTCAATGGAGTGATCGTACCGGGTTTTGCCTGTGACATTTTGCGAGGCCAGCAACTGTTCGATCTGGGCTTTGTCCTTGCTAAGCTTGGCCTGGATGTCGTCGATGATTTTCATGACGGCATTCAGTACTTCGCTGTAGTCGAATGCCGTATTTTTATTGGCAAGTGCTCGAGTCACAACGTCAATTGTGAACAGGGAGCGACTTGCAACCTGGAAGGTATCCCTGAAAACGCGCTGAGCGACATCGGTGTTCAATGACACCGTAGAGCTGATGGTCGGAGTCGAAATTTTCCGTTTTGGCTCAGTTTTTCGTTTTTGCTCTTGTGGGGTTTTCTTAGCGCCTGCAGAGATTCCCGGCTGCTCAGCTACAGCGGAGTTCGTATTCAATTGATTTTCTACTGATTCGCCAACAGCTGTCATGGTCATATCCTTTGGTTGGGGGGGGGTAACCTTAGGTTAACGAGGTGTTATTTGACCTGACCTTGAGTCTGCCCCCTAGCAGGGGGTTACGTGAGATGTCGACTTTACAGCTTCCAATTGCGCTGGTAATTTTTCCATCAATTCGTTTTCTTCTCGTACAGCTGCGCTGTCGAGAGAATCCCGGAGGCTTGCTTCCGGAGTGGCTGGTGATCACTTAAAACAAACACCCACCTTCTGAGTAGTTCGCTACTACTCATCACCCGTAGGGACCGCACCCTACCGGGGTCGAGGTCTCTACTTTTCAAGAGAGGCCTCTCATGAATAACCTTGCATTGACTGCTCCTAGCCCGATCGCGATAGTTTTACTGTTGATCTGCGCTGTTATCATTGTTCAATTCGCAAGAGAGCGTGTCGCAGCATTCATTTACTACATCACGCCCGTTAAGAAGGAGTCTGTTGCTCCTTCGCCCGCCGAACCTCGACCAACTGGTGCTACCAAAACTGATCTCTCCCCAGCCGCTTACAGAAAGCTGTGGATGCCTCAGGATTGGTCCGCATACGACGCTCCTGCGTTTCAACGCATGAAGCGAGTCGACTGAAGCAAGTGGTGCACCCTACGGGGTGTGCCACCAAAGCCCATCTTTGGATTGGTTTTGGTGGCACACCCCGTAAAGGACACTTCCATGATCGACGCTATTTACTGCATGCAGCTACGCGAGCTTCTCCTTGACCACAATCGCTGTGTCCCAGTGCCAAAACACATTGCTGACACCGTGAGCGAGGACCAGGTTGATTTTCGTTACGTCAAAAATTGGGCCGTGCAACAGAAACTTCTGTCGCAACATGCGGAAATCGGCCTGGTTGCTTGATGAGTCGCTTCTTGCACCGGAGAGGGAAACCTCTCCGGAAAGCGCCTTCCAGAGACAGGAAGCCTCCTGTTTGCGGAAGGTACTTTCAGCCAAATATTTCCTACCAGTTTCTCGTCCAGCTCCATGCGGA